>JBDRFJ010000141.1:0-53174 GCA_043818915.1 Pseudomonadota bacterium
GCACAGGCGGCTTAGAAATCGTCCAATCAGTCTTCTTGGACCAACCGATAGGTTGACCGCCGCACAGGCGGCTTAGAAAACGATCTCAAAAAAACCCATACTTTACTATGCGTTGACCGCCGCACAGGCGGCTTAGAAAAACTCCAGGAGTTCCGGGCGGAATATACAACCGTTGACCGCCGCACAGGCGGCTTAGAAATGCATACGCTCTTCTTTTGTAAGGAGCTGTAAGTTGACCGCCGCACAGGCGGCTTAGAAAGCAAAGACCCGTCCGCCTCGGCGGGCACATTGGTTGACCGCCGCACAGGCGGCTTAGAAAATATCTCTTTGAGAGCAAGCCAAAATACGTTTGTTGACCGCCGCACAGGCGGCTTAGAAAGGTAGACGGTGAAAACATTTTTGACACACTCAGTTGACCGCCGCACAGGCGGCTTAGAAAATAGGTTGCGATCGTGCTGGCTGCTCTACCTAGTTGACCGCCGCACAGGCGGCTTAGAAATTTGGAGTGTCTCAGCAATCTGTGTCCCTGTTGTTGACCGCCGCACAGGCGGCTTAGAAATGGTTCACACAACGCCCTGCTACTATTTCATCGTTGACCGCCGCACAGGCGGCTTAGAAAATTTGTCTCGAATCTGAGTGTTATAGACAGACGTTGACCGCCGCACAGGCGGCTTAGAAAACGATAATCCCACCCAACGCTACCATTACCCCGTTGACCGCCGCACAGGCGGCTTAGAAAGAGTTGTTAAAACCGTGGGTCATGAGATCAATGTTGACCGCCGCACAGGCGGCTTAGAAAAAATGTTCCACCGCTATCAGAATAAAACGTGGGTTGACCGCCGCACAGGCGGCTTAGAAATAAATGGTATTGACGGAGGTGCTTCATATATTGTTGACCGCCGCACAGGCGGCTTAGAAATCAAAAAAAGCACATGTCGGCAACTGTTGACCGTTGACCGCCGCACAGGCGGCTTAGAAAGGAACCGTTCGGCCACAAGGACCAGATGTTGATGTTGACCGCCGCACAGGCGGCTTAGAAATCTAAAAGTCTAAGGTCTTTTGCCCTGTCAATGTTGACCGCCGCACAGGCGGCTTAGAAAAGTTAATGTAGGGGGGGTTGTCGATCAATCTCGTTGACCGCCGCACAGGCGGCTTAGAAAGTTGGGTCGTCTTTGACGTGGGGAAGTCTGTAGTTGACCGCCGCACAGGCGGCTTAGAAATAAGATTTGATTGGCTTGCTTCTCGTCCACGTGTTGACCGCCGCACAGGCGGCTTAGAAACTAAACCACTGAGCGCAAAGGGGAGGGAATAGTTGACCGCCGCACAGGCGGCTTAGAAAACAAGCCGTTATTGCAAGGCCGTTATATCCTGGTTGACCGCCGCACAGGCGGCTTAGAAAAAAAGCCCCTTCGATGGCTCCCAGGGCGGGATGTTGACCGCCGCACAGGCGGCTTAGAAATTTACAGACGGCCAGGACCTGATCAAAGAATTGTTGACCGCCGCACAGGCGGCTTAGAAAAACAATAAAATTGAGCAATACAACCTCCAAGAGTTGACCGCCGCACAGGCGGCTTAGAAAACGAGCGAAAGATTGCCCCAGTTTTCGTCCGGGTTGACCGCCGCACAGGCGGCTTAGAAAAACAAGGCAATGTTGCCAACAAGGCAAAATAAGTTGACCGCCGCACAGGCGGCTTAGAAATTTTCAGTACAAGCGGGTTTCTCGTTCGTCGGGTTGACCGCCGCACAGGCGGCTTAGAAAAAATATGGTGATTGCCCCCGGCTATCGAATACGTTGACCGCCGCACAGGCGGCTTAGAAAAGGTCGGGCGTAGCGTCGGACACTCCGGGCGCGTTGACCGCCGCACAGGCGGCTTAGAAAGGTGATTGAGTGGCTTCCGGAGGAACGGCAGGGTTGACCGCCGCACAGGCGGCTTAGAAAATCATGACTTTGCAGAGATCCCGGACGGATACGTTGACCGCCGCACAGGCGGCTTAGAAATCTTTGCGAGTGCAGATAATGTGATGGGGAAAGTTGACCGCCGCATAGGCGGCTTAGAAAATTTCAATGCTGATAGCCTGGCCTTTAACATTGTTTCGTTTATAGGACCTGTTCGCCAAGCCAAAAAGGAAGAAAAACATAAAAAAAATCTACGGAAGAGTAATATATTGTAATTTCAGGACAAAAGACTAAACATGACGCACACTACAGGCAAAAAGAGATATGCCACCCAAAAGCAAAAAAGCCTGTTAAAATTGGCTGGAAATGAACCATGCAAAGGCATGACTTTTGAAGAGGCAAAGAAAACAATAAACGCCCTTATAAAAGAGGGTAAATTATCAGAAAGTGATATTGAAAATATATGGCGATTTGAGCCTCCAACCAAAAAGCAATTAAAATTTCTTCAAATATTAGGAGTGAGGATTGACGACGATCTTACTCGGGGCAAAGCCGCGTACCTAATTGACAATATTCAAGAGGAAAAGATGCGGAACAAGCCAATGACTGACCGACAACGGGAATTTATAATTGAACTCGGCGGTACGCCTGAACACGGAATGTCCAGGTATTCAGCCCGCCAATTCATCGAATACTTGTTGGATCAGCAAGAAATTTGCCCAAACTGTGAGACATCGATACCACCGACAGTTTCACGCTGTCCATATTGCGGAGGCTTTTTGCCAGAACCGATTGAAACCCTGTGGTGGCCATCGGCTTACGAAGACGCCCCGGTGTTAGAGGTAGACAAAACAGAAGGGTTCTTCCATAAAGTCAAATCAAAATTAAAAAACATATTCTTTTAAACAGGAGGGTATTATGGGAGATGCAGCAGTAAGATTTTCCGCCATCATAGGGCGAGGCAATATGCAAAAAATGCATATTGCAAATTCAGATAAGGACTTTGGGGGCCCTTCACATTTGCAGTTTTAATAACTCTTTGGGTCGAGCGTGACTTCCGGGACATCCGTAAGCAAGCAAAGGGTAATAGGTGGTAACGTCCATAAAATTATAACTCACCCGTCATCGAAAGAAAGAAACTTATAAATTTATGGACTGCTTTTTGCCTTGGTGCTACAGTCCAATCTACAGCCACAGCCTAACTATGTCGGTTACGGGAGTCAGACTTGGTAATAATTAAGTTCGATTTTGGGCCAACACAAAAGATGATAACCAAAGAGCTTATTGAAGATATGATTCATTGGGAGCCCAGGCGATTTCGGCTCTGTGACTTTGACAAACCTCTAAAGCCGCCAAAAGAGTTAGGAGATTGGCAGGAAGATTGGAATCTGATATTTCCTTTCCAAGAAACTTTTGTTCCATCTTTTCAAAAAATGTGTCCCTTCGTAAATCATATACCATTTACATCAAAGTCGGGTACGGCATATTTTACATTCCTAAAAGATGTTTCAGAGAGCGATATTGAAGCTGTTCAGGATTGGCTAAAGAACATAGAAGCAGGAGGGAGGTTTGGTGTCACATCTTGATTAGCACATTAGTTTGACATCTGTTTGTGCAGATGCTATTGAAGAAAAATGTCAAGACCATGGAGAATTGAGTTTAAAGGCGCCCTGTATCACGTTCTTTCACGGGGGAACGAACAGAAGGATATATTTTGGGATGATGAGGACCGGAACTGTTTTATTTGCCTTATGGGTGAAATGTCCGATCGCTTTGATATAGATATTTTTGCCTATGTATTGATGAACAACCGTTACCATATTCTTCTTCGAACAAACAATCCCAACCTTTCAAAGACAATGCAGTGGCTGGGAGTCACTTATACAAGACGTTTTAATAACCGCCATGTCCGCAGCGGTCATCTGTTTCAGGGCAGGTTTAAGAGTCTTATCGTAGAAAATGATGCTTACCTTGTCCGTTTGTCATGCTATATTCATCGCAATCCCTTAAGAGCCGGTATCGTTAAACGGCTTATTGATCATAAGTGGAGCAGTTATCCGGTATACGCCTATAACCGAAAGTGTCCCGAATGGTTGAAAACAGATACCGTTTTGTCGCAGTTCGGTACAGATAATCCGCAACTATCCTATCGGAAAAAGGTGCAGGGATATTCAAAAGAGGAAGCCTCTTTGTTTGAAGAGCTGCGCTATGGTCTATTTTTTGGGACAGCCGGATTTGCCGATAGACTAAAATCCGGATTTTTAAAAGAAACCCACCCCGAACTGCCTCAACAGATAATGCTGCTTAAGAAGCATGAGCCTGAAAAACTACTGCAAGGCTTATCCGATGTTTTAGGGTGCGACCTTGAATCATTCAGAGAATCTTTAAGGATACCGGAAAAAGATAAAGCGGCCAGAGATCTTATGATATATTTTTTGTGGCAAACAGGACTTTTTACAAACCAGAAGATATCCGAACTGTTCGGTCTGTCGTACTCATCCATTAGCAGACGAGTTGGTATTTTCAGAGAAAAACTTCGTGTCGATAAAACCTTTAAAAAGGAATATGATGAGATAAGTGCGTTAATCAAGATGTGACACCATTTGCCATGAGACCTGATGAAGAAGGGATCGAGACGGTTCAAAAGGTGAACAATATCTTAGGTCAGAAATGATTTTGTTTCTAATTTGAAAGGAGCAATAAGCAACCGTGACATCAAAGAAGAAACTGACAAATGTTCTCAAAATAATAACGGACAGTCTTATGCAGGAACAAATCCCGTACTCATTGATCGGGGCGCTGGCATTGAGTTTGTATGGGCTTCCAAGGTTTACTGCGGATATTGACCTCTTAACAGAAGCACGCTTTTGGTCTCGAATCTCACTGATCATGGAAAAACTGGGCTACACCTGCTATCAGAAGACCGAGTCTTTTGTCCAGTTTGATTCTGAAATGGGAGTCCTTGGAAAAATTGATTTTATGTTTGTGGACACACCGGAAGGGAAAGATATATTAAAAAGGAGTATTCTTGCAGGTGATGAATTGATCGGAACTTACCACGTTATTCAGCCAACCGACTACATTGTTTTAAAACTGATGGCCATTGCAAATAATCCCGACCGGAGCCAAAAAGACGAAGGCGATATTCTTGCTGTCATGAATTTATACAAAAACCGTTTGATTCCTGAGAATTTCGAGCCTCTGGATATGGACCGTGTTTATCTTTTCGCAGAAAAATTTGGCCAAAAGAAAAATGTCCGAAGATACTTTGATGAGATATTCGGTGTTTCTGATAAGCCGGGGGATTTTGGATTATGATAAAGAATCAACAGACGATAAAGGAAGAAAGAAAAATAATCATTGAAATGATTGACGCTTCATGGGAGCTGGCGCAACGGCTGGGCGAGCACCCGGTTAAAACCGGATGTAATTGTATCTCTTGTCTAAACAAGAGGAAGCTCATTTTAAAAAAACAGGAAATGAAATGGAAGTTTAGTCTATAGACCTTCAGATAATTAATTGCACAAGGATAGAGGGAAAAATCCGAGTAAGGCGTACATTGGGTACGTTGTCGAGTGTGGAGCCTATTCCTCTGGGGGTGGTAATTTAACTTCAATGATAGAGCTTTTCGACTCAGATCAGGAACAGAAGAAAAAAGAAATCAGAAGAGCCGGAAAAAATATTAGGAAAGCCATGGCAAATGGGAAAAGTAAACTGAAAGAAAAGGAAAATCAGCTACTCGCAAACATTAAGGCGAGTATTTCCGCAATGAGAATTGGAATTGACCTGACATGAGAAGGGACACTTAAGAATTTTCGATTTTCGATTGCCGATTTGCGATTAACTGGAGGTGGTGTGAAGCTTTTCAGATCGAAAATCGACATTCTAAAATCTAAAATCGCATTGGCCTGATGAAGAAGGGACACAGGGAATTGCCGATTTGCGATTTTGGATTGGATGACGGCGGGCTTGGGATTTGGGGTTTTCGATTTGCGATTGACTGGTGGTAGTGGCCGATTTGGACCAGAGGTGAAGGAAGTTTTTTAATCAAAAATCCAAAATTACAATAGGACGAAGAGTCTGTTTTGCGGATCATTGGAGCGTGTTGGCAGGACATGAAATTTTAACTTGACGTCGCTGATTAATTGATATATGGGGAAAATACCCGTTACAATTTTTATGATTGAAGGTGGGTCGCAAGTATTATGCATAATAATAGAAAGGGGGAAGAAGTATGTTTACACCAACTGTAGACAAGGATAAGTGCGTTGGTTGCGGTGAATGCGTTGACGTATGCCCGGCTGATGTGTATGAAATCCAGGATGAGAAATGTGTGCCGGTGAATGCTGAAGAATGCCTCGGATGTGAAAGCTGTATTGAAGTCTGTGAACAGGATGCTATCACGGTAGAAGAGACCTAAGATTCCAAATATCCAATTTATCCAGCCCCTGGCCTTTATTAGACCAGGGGCATATTTTTTGGCTCATAATGGCAGTTGTGCAAGGCTCTCGCCGTAAGCTTGTCAGGGGTATCGTAATAATGATTGACGGCGTTATTGTAAAATCGATTAAGCGATATGAAGACTCCAGGGGATGGTTGTGTGAGGTTTTCAGACAGGACGAATTGGATCCGATACACCTTCCCGTTATGGGTTATGTTTCAGTAACCGCTCCGGGGGTGGTTAGAGGGCCGCATGAACATAGGGAACAGACCGACCTTTTTGCTTTTCTTGGTCCTTCTGATTTTAAGATATGCCTATGGGACCGAAGGACAGGCTCTAAGACCTATGGCAATTACTTTGAGGTTATAGCCGGTGAGAGCAACCGATCGACCGTTATTGTTCCTCCAGGTGTTGTCCACGGTTATAAGAACATCGGCGCTGTTTCCGGTACGGTATTGAATTTTGCAAACAGGCTGTATCGAGGCAAGGGTGGCAAGGGAGATATAGATGAGATTAGGCATGAAGATGACCCGAATTCAGGGTTTGTGATTGAGTGACTTTAGCTCACTTTTAAGGGATAATATAGAATGCGAGTACCGCTGTTAGATCTGAAGGGCCAATATCAAACCATTAAGGAAGAAATCCTGGCCGTTGCAAAAGAAGTATTTGAAAGTCAACACTTTATCCTTGGTCCCCATGTACAGAAGCTTGAAGAGGCGATTGCCGACTATTGTCAATGTTCCTATGCCGTTGGTGTCTCTTCCGGAACCGATGCCCTTCTGATCTCTTTGATGGCCGCGCAAATCGGCTTTGGCGACGAAGTAATTACCACGCCATACACCTTTTTTGCTACGGCGGGTGCTATTGCACGAGTGGGGGCGACACCCGTATTTGTTGATATCAAGAAAGACACCTACAATATCGATCCTGCATTGATCGAAGCTCGGATTACCGAGAGAACCAAAGCAATTATACCGGTCCACCTTTACGGCCAGTGTACAGACATGGACCCTGTTATGGACATAGCCCGCCGACACTCCCTTGTAGTAATCGAAGATGCCGCTCAGGCAATCGGATCTGAATACAAAAAAAAACGGGCAGGCTCGATAGGAGACTTTGGTTGCTTCTCATTTTTTCCTTCCAAAAATCTCGGTGCGTTTGGAGATGGCGGGATAGTGACCACACAATCAAAGGAATATTGCGATCTGCTGCAAACCCTTAGGGTTCATGGATCAAAGCCAAAGTACTTTCACAAGATGATGGGAGGAAATTTTAGACTGGATGCCCTGCAAGCGGCTATTGTCTTTGTGAAACTAAAATATCTCGATGCATGGACGGAGAAGAGACAGGCGAACGCAAAACAATATCGGAAACTATTCCGTGAACAAGGCCTTGATCAGGTCATAAGACTTCCGCAGGAGGTCGAAAATCTGCATATCTATAACCAATTTGTCGTATCGGTGCCGGATAAAAGGGACGAATTGAGAACATATCTCGCCGATGCCGGTATAGGCACAGAGGTCTATTATCCTGTACCGCTACACCTTCAGGAATGTTTTGGGTTGCTCGGGTATCATAGGGGCGATTTCCCGGTTGCAGAAAACGCCGCACAGAGTACTCTGGCGCTTCCGATCTATCCGGAACTTTTCGATGAACAACAGGCGTATGTTGTTGAAAAGATTAAAACCTTTTACACGTAAAAGCTTGACACAGAGAAGCTGTGTATATTATTAAATAACGAGTGGGGATGTAGCTCAGTCGGGAGAGCGATACGTTCGCAACGTATAGGTCGCCGGTTCGATCCCGGCCATCTCCACCATTACGAGTTACGAGTTACGAGTTGCGAGTTACGAGTTACAGGTTACGAGTTGCGAGTTGCACTTCGATTCCGCCTGTCGGTTCGTAACGGGTCTGTTTCTATTCTTCGTGATCTATCACAGCGCTCCCTTTTAAAATCCGCAACCCGTAACCCGTAACCCGCAACTCGAAACCCGAATATGGAGGCAACCATGGCTCGATCGGCCGAGATGGAGCGTAAGACCAATGAGACAAGCATCAGAATTCAATTGGTTATAGATGGTGAAGGGCAGGCTGATATCAACACCGGAGTTCCTTTTTTTGGACCATATGCTTACCTTAATGGCAGCTCATGGTTTTTTTGACCTGGATATTCAGGCTGCCGGTGATACAGAGGTGGATGATCATCATACAGTGGAAGACGTAGGGATCGTTCTGGGGGATTCTTTTAAAGAAGGGGTAGGCGATAGGGTTGGGATAAGGCGTTACGGAAGAGCTATTGTCCCAATGGATGAGGCGCTGGCTTCTGTAGCAATCGATTTCTCTAATCGTCCGTGCTTAGTATACAATGTGCCATTAAAACAGGAAAAAGTAGGCCGCTTTGATGCGCAGTTAGTGCATGAATTTTTTAGGGGTTTTGTGAATCATTGTAGTTTGACAGTGCACATAAATGTTATGTACGGCGAAAATATGCACCATATTGTTGAAGCGATTTTTAAAGCTTTTGGACGGGCCCTGGATGAAGCCACTACATACGACCCGCGAATTAAAAAGGTCCTCTCTACAAAAGGTGTATTGTGAGGCACGCGGATCAATGGATTAAATCGGTGCGTGGATACACAGGATGGTCCTCTTTCGGGATAGCGTTAGCGCTTGTCGTCCTTCTCATATGGGGGTGCGGTGGCACGCCACATGCTCCAAACGGGCCGGATACTCCCACGGGTATTCACCGTGTTTTAGTTCTTCCATTCAAGAGAATATCTCCGGCTCAAAAAGGGGAGACCGAGGTGCGATGTCCTTTGTCCGGCGCGGTATTCAGCACAGGAGAGGTTATACCCGGGGCGACCCGCACCATGACGCGGCATCTTCTTAAGTTCTTAAAAGAACGCACCGAATACCAATTAATTCCTCCAGAGCAGGCCGAGGGAGTACGATCTCAGCTCCTTTCCAAGGATATAGGAGCACAAGAACGTTCGATGCTTATTGAAATCGGACGCATTTTGGGAGTAGATGCGGTCCTGGTTGGTCACATCTACCGGTACCGAGAGCGTATTGGTACCGCTTATTCGGTAGATACCCCCACATCGGTTGCCCTTGATCTCCATTTTATAAGAGTGGCGGACGGAATCTTTATCTGGCACGGGCGCTTTGATGAAACACAAACCTCTTTGAGCGAAAATTGTCTCAAAATATTTTCCTTTATTAAGCGAGGGGGGAAATGGTTGACAGCCGATGAACTTGCAGGTGCAGGGCTGGCGGAAGTATTGGAGACGTTTCCGGTGAAATGAAGACAGATGACAGAGGTCATCTGACCTCTAATTTTCTTATTGGAATAGGAATATAAGAAATGCTGATCATACCAGCTGTTGATATAAAAGGCGGTCGATGTGTCCGACTTCTTCAGGGGCGCGAAGAGGACGAAACCGTATTTTCTAATGATCCGTCGCGCATGGCATTGAAATGGGAAGAAGAGGGGGCGGAATTGCTCCACGTAATAGACTTAGACGGCGCATTTCGAAAAACACCCCAGAATATTGAAGCTATTCAAAAGATTGTTAATCGGGTGAAGGCGCCTGTGCAACTTGGGGGGGGTATTCGAGACATTGATACTATAAAGATGTATCTTGATATGGGTATCAGTCGTGTTATTTTAGGGACGGAAGCACTACGCAACCCTGATTTAGTATATGAAGCCTTACGTCTGTTTCCAGGACAGATTATTGTAGGAATTGATGCGCGTGACGGATTTGCGGCTATAGAAGGCTGGACTGAGACCACTAAAATAAGAAGTGTTGATCTCGCGCGACGCTTTGAAGGATGCGGACTTGCCGCGATTATTTTTACAGACATACACCGTGATGGGATGCAGACAGGGACGAATGTCAAGGAAACAGAGCGTCTCGCAGAATCTGTTTCAATTCCGATTATTGCATCAGGCGGTGTTTCGAATATTGATGATATCAAACAAATCCTTCCTTTAAAGTCATCAGGTGTAATAGGGGTTATAGTTGGCCGGGCGTTATATTCAGGGACCCTTAACCTGAAAGAATCTCTCAAATTAGTTGAACTGTCTTCCCGCACTTCCTCTGTGTAAAATGGCCATATTTTTTGCTTGATTTATTTTGAATTAAACTCTATATTTAAAGTTTGCAAAAACTATTTGCTGAGCATACATGTCATTAAAAGAAGAGATCCAGAGCGCGATGCAATCTGCTTTAAAAGCCAAAGACACCACAACAGTGTCCACGCTTCGCATGGTCCTTGCGGCGGTCAAAAACAAAGAAATTGAACTCCGAGGAACACTGGGCGATTCTGATGTGATTCAGCTGATTAATAAACAGATCAAGCAAGGCAAAGACTCCATCCAACAATTTTCAACTTCCGGAAGAGATGATTTGGTCAAAAAGGAAGAAGCGGAGATTGTCGTGTTGATGGCCTATATGCCGAAACAGCTCTCAGAGGACGCCATTGATGAAAAGGTGGCCTCTGTTATCAAAGAATTGGGGGCCGTTAATATGAAAGATATGGGGCGGGTCATGAAAACGGTTATGGCGCAGCTTGCCGGTAAGGTGGATGGTAACCTGGTTAATGCGATTGTCAAGCGGCAACTTACCTCGTAATGATCTATACTGTAAATGGTCATAATTGAAGCTTTTTGATTCCACACAGAGATAATTGTCCGTTGTCAGTGGCCCTTTGTGCATGGGCAGCGCTTACTATTTAATCCAACGGACTACGGACAATGGACTGATTCAAAAAGCGCGGTGTATAGCAAAGTATAAGCCGGGGGCTTACGTTTGAAGGGTTTGATTCCGGAAGACACAATCGCTGAAGTGTTGCATGCTGCCAGCATAGTTGATGTTATATCAGAGTATGTATCGCTGAAGAAAGTTGGAAGAAACTATAGTGCATTATGTCCGTTTCATTCCGAAAAGACCCCCTCATTTACTGTAAGTGAAGAGAAACAGATCTTCCACTGCTTCGGATGCGGATTTGGGGGAAATGTCTTCAGCTTCTTGGTGCGGTACCATAACGTAAGCTTTCCGGAGGCAGTTCGGGATTTAGCTAAAAGGTACGGTATCGTTATTCCGACAAAGCGGATGTCTCCAGAGGAGAGGAGGAACTTCGAGGAGCGGGAGAATATTTTAAATATCAATCGGTTGGCTTGCGAATATTTTCATAAGATTTTGCTGCATGCCTCAGAGGGTCAAAGGGGACGGGAATACATAAAGAAAAGGGAGATGTCGCGCGAAATAATTGACCGTTTTATAGTAGGCTATGCTGATGGGAGTTGGAATAGCCTGGTTCAATTTTTTTCCGCAAAAAAGACCCAGCTAAGTCTTGTTGAAAAAGCCGGGTTGATTGTCAAAAAGAAGAAAGGATATTACGACCGTTTTCGCGAACGTATTATATTCCCTATATTAGATGTACGTCAAAATATCATAGGGTTTGGGGGGCGTGTACTTGATAAAAGCCTCCCTAAGTACCTGAATTCTCCCGATACTCCAGTTTATAACAAAAGCAGATCACTTTACGGTATACATAATGCCAAATCATTTTGTCGAGCGACTGGTTCCGTATTTGTGGTAGAGGGATATTTTGACCTTCTTGCGCTCAATTGTCATGGTATTTATAACGTTGTCGCAACCCTCGGTACCGCGTTGACCCGAGAACACATTAGAATTTTAAAGGGTTATGCCGGCACAGCAGTTTTGGTCTTTGATTCGGATGATGCAGGTACCAAAGCCGCGCAACGGAGTCTTCCACTATTTGCAGAAGAAAAAATGGACGTGCGCATCCTGATTCTGCCGGAGGGTCACGATCCTGATACGTTTGTTTTTGAGCGCGGGCGAGAAGATTTTTTAAAACTAAATGAAACATCTCTTGGGGTCATCCCTTTTCTGATGTCATATTTTATTACTAAGCATGGTCTTTCTATAGAAGGGAAGGCACGAATAATCAATGACTTGAAGACATCTATCGCTACTCTGGCAGATGGGGTAAAACGAGCACTTTATGTCAGGGAAGTTGCAGAACGGCTCAATATTGAAGAATCTGTTGTTTTGGAACAGGTTAGAAAGGCTACGAACAGGGATTACAAAAACAAAGGCGTAAGGGATCAGCAAACAGAAAGTTTTGCGGACCACAAGATAGAAAAGGGGATTCTCCAGATGATGGCGCAGTTCCCCCCTGTTTTGCCTTATGTACTAAAAGAAAAAATTGTTGAGGACTTTGAAAGCCCCGCTCTTAAAAGGATAGGACAGCTTATTCTTCAAATATTTCAGGGCAGGGGAGAGGTTATAATCGCAGATGTTATTACCAGCGTTGATGATCCTGAACATAAGTCATTGATGTCTTCGCTGTTTTTGGATGAACAGACATGGGATCGCAAGAAATGCTTTAAAAGGATAGAACAGTTTAGACATGGTGTGAAGAAAAGAAAGGGCAAGATGTTGTCACAGAAGATCAAAGAGGCCCAAAAGGCCGATGATCAGGAGCTATTAATGAGCCTTTTGAAGGATAAACAAAAATATTCATCCGGGCTGCCATATAATTTGAAGAAGATATAATTAGAGACTTTTTGTTAAATATAACTACTCGAGATTGGGAGGAATATTTTCAACATGAAAGGTCCCGATAGCAAAGAGATAAAACGACTTATTTCTGTTGGGAAAAAACGTGGGTATCTAACCTATGAAGAACTCAACGAAGCTTTGCCGGACGATATTGTGTCATCAGATCAAGTTGACGCAATGATCATGATGTTTGACGAGCTTGATATCGATCTCGTGGACGCTACCAAGGAACCGCCGATCGAAGATCAGCTCGAATCGGAAAAAAAGGTTAAAGAGGTGGTAAAACGGCTGAGTCCGGAGATACCTGCCAAGGTTACAGATCCTGTAAAGATGTATTTTAAGGAGATGGGTTTGGTTTCTCTCCTGAGTAGAGAAGGTGAAGTGGAGATCGCAAAAAGGATTGAGGCAGGCGAACAGGATATCTTGAAGGCTCTGACGGAGTCTACCATAGGGCTTAGGAGCATTATTGGGCTGGGAGATGGTCTTAGGGACGGCAGTGTACGCCTTAGAGATGTTCTGCGAGATATTGAAGATACGGATTCCGTCTATATTGAAGAAGCTGAGCATATGGAGAAGATTGTAGGGATAATTGATCAGATAAGAAAAATAGCTGATGAAAATGAGAATTATCGCGAAATCTTGTTTACGTCTTCTATGGACAATGAAGAACGTCGTAAGATACGGCGAAAAGTGAACCGTAGAAATAGAAAAATCTTTGGCCTTATTAAAGATTGGAGGTTGGCTGGGAGTTTTATCAATGGCATTGTGAAAGAATTTGAAGAACATATAGCGGTTTTTGACGGTTTAGAAAAAGAGGTCGCACGTGCCGCAACAAAAGCTGATGTAATATTGTCTGATATACGTAGTCATAATATTAGCCGACCTAAACTGAGAAAGTGGCTTTCTGCAAGAAGTGATTTAGGTAAAAAAGAACTTGATCGTTTAGTAGAGCAGGTGATTACAGCGGAACATAAAAACAGGGAAAAAGATTCAGAACTTAAAATGACCAATCAGTCCATCAGGCGACTTCTTTCACGGATTGTCAAGGCCGAGCATACGTCGAAGGTCGCAAAAGGCGAATTAATTAAAGCGAACCTTAGATTGGTGGTAAGTATAGCAAAGAAGTATACGAACAGGGGGCTTCAATTCCTTGACCTGATCCAGGAGGGGAACATCGGTCTGATGAAAGCGGTGGATAAATTTGAGTACCGTAGGGGCTACAAGTTCAGTACTTATGCGACATGGTGGATTCGTCAGGCCATTACTCGGGCCATTGCGGATCAGGCCAGAACCATAAGGATACCGGTACATATGATAGAGACGATTAACAAATTGATTCGTACGTCAAGATACTTGGTTCAGGAGCTGGGACGGGAGCCAATACCTGAAGAGATTGCCGAGAAGATGGAATTCCCGTTGGATAAGGTTCGAAAAGTTTTAAAAATTGCAAAGGAGCCGATTTCCTTGGAAACACCTATTGGTGAGGAAGAAGATAGCTATCTTGGGGATTTTATAGAAGACAAAAAATTTGTTTCTCCATCAGAGGCTGCCGTTGGCATGAGCCTCGGGGACCAGACACGTAAGGTCCTTGCCACGCTCACCCCGCGTGAAGAAAAAGTCCTTCGAATGCGATTTGGGATCGGCGAGAAGGCAGATCATACCTTGGAGGAAGTAGGGAAGGATTTTGCGGTTACAAGAGAGCGCATTCGCCAGATTGAGGCAAAGGCTCTGAGAAAGTTGCGCCATCCTACAAGAAGCGGTAAATTAAAAAGCTTCGTTGAATCACAATAATAGTCTACTAACTCATATGACTTTACGGCTATTTCTCTTGACAAAAAATGTTTTGCTGATTAAAAATTGATGATTTCACAAAAGCCTTTTTAGGCAGTTATCAAAGCTTGAGGACTTTTTAAGAAGTATCGGATGTTAAAATTAAATCTTGGGCCCATAGCTCAGCTGGAAGAGCCACCGGCTCATAACCGGTAGGTCCCTGGTTCGAACCCAGGTGGGCCCATCCCTTGCCTGACAAAAAATGTCACGTTTGCAAAGCTTCGCTTTGCATTTCAGATGTTGAGAGGTCAGATAATAAAAACCATTCAGGCAACATGGCCCATCTTAGCAGTGGGCCTTTGAATGAGGAGAGGGTGTGGCCTGTTTAGCCACACCTTTTTACATTTAAGATGGGTATTACAGTATCAGATTTGGTCGATGTTATGGAAGAAGTGGCCCCCAGTTCTCTTGCCGAGTCATGGGATAATGTAGGTCTTCAGGTAGGGAGTTTTAACCGACCAGTAAATAAAGTGATCGTTGCTCTTGACCCAACACCAGCCGTAGTTTCATCCGCCTGTTCGCAAGAGACTGATTTACTGATTACACATCATCCACTTATTTTTCATCCTGTCAAAAGCGTTAATCTTGATCTATATCCCGGCAATATCATAGGGGAAGCGATTAAAAATGGGTTGGCGATCTATGCTGCTCATACTAACCTGGACAGTTGTATAGGTGGTGTCAATGATATTATGTCTATTAGGCTAAAGCTTCGCAACGTCAAGGTGTTAAGGCCTGTACAGACCGACTCTTTTCCTAATGCTGATGTGGGATTAGGACGTGTAGGCGATCTTGAGGAGCCGATAGGCTTAAAAAGATTTGCTGAGAAGGTTAAGCAAGAACTTAACTTAGAAAGCATAAGGGTTGTCGGGAAGCCGGATACTGTTATAGAGCGTGTATGTATCTGTTGCGGGAGTGGCTCGAGCCTTTTAAAAGATTTTTTGGCTTGCGGCGCGGATACTTATGTAAGTGGAGACCTGCATTATCATGACGGTCGGACTGCAGAGATTGCGGGCAAGACGCTCATTGACATTGGACATTTTTATTCAGAGCATCTGATCGTGGCCGCGCTTGCTACAATTTTGGAACAGGCTTCTTTAAAGAAGGGTTGGGACCTTCAGGTGATACCTTATCCTAATGAAAGAGATCCTTTTACTACTATTTAGTGTCCGTCCGGAAACGGCATCTTTTGCCCCGATACTGCGTTCTCCGCGGGTTTCTATTCTCGACGTAGCGCTGCTACGCCTCCGGTAGAAACCTTTGTGCGGTTTTGTCTCAGGACAAAAGTTACCATTTCCGAATGTACACGAACGGAGGTTTTTTTGGAAAAACAGCTTCAGTTATTGGCGGAACTACAGGAGATTGACATTAAAATAGAGCAACTGCGAAAAAATATAACCCAAAAGCCGCTAAAGATCGAGAAAGTGCGGGCTGAATTCAACGCACTTGAGAGAACAATAGAAGATGAGGCAGCCAAACAGGATAAGCTTGAAAAAGAGAGGCGTAGTTGCGAACTCGAATTGAAAGAAGGTGAAGCAAGAATTATAAAAAGTAAAGAAAACCTGATGAATATCAAATCGAATAAAGAGTATAAGGCTGTTTTAAAAGAGATAGCCGCTATTGAAAAGGCCAATAGAAAAATTGAAGACAGTATATTGTTATGCATGGAAGAAATTGAAAAGGCCAATGCCGGGCTTGCTGAAAAGAAAAGAGAGGTGGCTGGACGTAAAGATGACTTAGAAGCACAATACAAAGAGATTGAAGAAGATATTCATCAGGATGAGCAGCAATTAGCCTCCATGACGAAAAGTCGGAACCAATGGATCGGGAGGATCGATCAAGAGCTTGTTAAAAAATACAATCAGGTACAAGAACGTGGCAGAACGCCGGCCATTGCTCATGTTAAGAATGCCGTCTGCTTTGGTTGCAATATGAATATCCCGGCGCAGTTGTATAATGAATTGCAAAAGTTCGATTCCATAAGATTTTGTCCGCATTGTAGGCGTATAATGTATTATAAAAAGGAAGAATAGTTGTTACTGATTTCGTAAAAAGTCTCCAATTCGCCCGTTGGTCACTTGATCAGACTCTCATTGATCATTTCACATTTGGCATCTGTCATTTTTTTAATGCTAAATGCCCAATGATAGATGATAAATGACAGATGATAAGGCCAAGGTAGGCACATCAGAGACTTTTTACGAAATCAGTAAAATTGTCAGAGTAGCCCAAATGATCGCCGGCGTTTTTGAGATAAAGAACGCTGGAGGAAAGTCCGAGCTCCACAGGGCAGGGTGCTCCGTAACACGGAGTCGTGGTGACGCGAAGGAAAGTGCCACAGAAAGGAAACCGCCCTGCGAGTTAGCGTGTCTAACTCCCAGGGTAAGGGTGAAAGGGTACGGTAAGAGCGTACCAGTTTTCCAGGCGACTGGAGAAGCTCGGTAAACCCCACCCGGAGCAAGACCAAGTAGGAGAGCGTTTGAGGGCGGCCCGCCCAAAGCTTTCGGGTTGGTTGCTAGAGGTGTCGAGCAATCGACATCCTTAGAGGAATGATCATTGTTTCGTAAAGGGTGACCGATACGGAAAACAGAACTCGGCTTATGGTCTGCTCTGACAATTTTATCACATAGGATTTTGCATTTTGGACACAGATGAACGCAGGTCATCAGGATATTAAGTGTAAGGTTGCGAGTTGCGAGTTACGGGTTGCGTGTTTGAAACCCGTACCCCGAAACTCGTAACCCGCAACGCTAATTTTTGAGACTTCGATATCGGAACAACCAAGAATTGTTCTTAAAAAGTATAGAAAAGGAGATAGCGTATGCTCCGAATTGAAAATCTAAGAGTTGAGGTTGGAGGAAAAGAGATCCTCAAAGATGTGAATCTGGAAATTCCGCCTGGCGAGACCTATATACTCTTTGGACCCAATGGTTCGGGAAAGACGAGCCTTATGATGACTATAATGGGCTTTTCCGGATACAATGTCACAGGGGGCAAGATCATATTTAAGGGGCAGGATATTACTCATATGCCGATCCATGAACGCGCAATGCTCGGCATTGGTGTCTCATTTCAAAGGCCTCCGACGATTCATGGGCTAAAGACACGTTCCATGGTGGAATTATGCAGCAAGAATCCCGAGATTGATGTGGATAAGCTTGCGGCGTCATTAAACATGACTGAATTTTTGGACAGAGATGTCAATGAAAATTTTTCAGGCGGGGAGATCAAACGGTGTGAGCTTCTTCAATTGATGGCGCAGGAGCCGGACCTGATTTTGCTTGATGAACCGGAGTCAGGGGTTGATCTGGTAAATATTAGCCTTGTCGGCGAATCGATCAATAGGCTTCTGGGGCGAAGGCTTGAACCTCCCAAAGGCGAATGTCATAGAAACTTTATAGAGAAAAAGGCCAAGTCAGCCCTGGTAATAACACACACCGGGTATATTCTTGACTATATTACCGCTGATAAAGGGCAGGTCCTTTATAATGGGATTATCTGCTGCAGAAGGAATGCGCGGGAGATCCTCGAGTGGATCCATGAATATGGCTATAAGGAGTGTGTACAATGCACAAATTAGATAAACGGGCCGCAAATACCCCGATAGAAGCATCGACCCTTGATCAGGATGTTGATTTGCAACGGTATTCAGATCGATTAGAAGAGCATTCTTATATTGATAACCTTACCGAGCTAAACACCTCAGATGCTGAACAGATGCTAAAAGTGGGGGTAGATACGGGGGAAAAAGATCGGATCGGAACTTTTATACAGAAGGACAGCTCTGTTTTGCACTGTAAGGCAAAACAGGATGGCGTTGAGGTGATGGGCATCTCCCGGGCGATCAAAAAGCACGATTGGCTAAAAAATTACCTTTGGAAGGGGGTTTCACCAGATGCTGACAAATACACTCAGCAGGCAAAACTTAAGCCAACAGAAGGATATTTTATCCGGGTGTTGCCGGGTGTTAAGACAGCGTATCCTGTACAATCGTGTCTTTACATCGCCAAGGAAGATTCCGCCCAGAACGTCCACAATATTGTAATTGCTGAAGAAGGTTCGGAGCTTCACATTATTACAGGCTGTGCTACAGCCCCCCATGTAGTGTCGGGACTCCATGTGGGTGTTTCAGAGTTTTATATCAAAAAGGGGGCGAAGCTGACCTTTACCATGGTCCACAATTGGGGCAAGGATGTGGCGGTACGGCCCCGAACAGTTGCATATGTTGAAGAAGATGGAGTGCTGGTATCAAACTATATTAGTTTAAAACATGTAAGAACACTCCAGATGTATCCTACGACTTACTTGAATGGCAAGGGGGCGGTTGCACGGTTCAACAGTGTATTGGTAGCTCCAGCCGGGAGCCATTTAGATATAGGGTCCCGCATTATTTTGAACGCGCCGGAAACTCGGGCTGAAATCATTTCACGAGCTATTACCACAGGGGGTACCATTATCGCCAGAGGAAGCTTAGTAGGGAAATATCCCGGCGTAAAGGCGCACTTAGAGTGCAAGGGGTTGATTCTCTCAGATGGCCTTATGCATGCCATTCCGGAGCTGGAAGGGCATGTGGCCGGCGTTGAAATGTCCCACGAGGCCGCTGTCGGCAAGATCGCCCAGGAAGAGATTGAATATCTGATGGCGCGCGGGCTCGACGAAGAAGCGGCAATTTCAACGATTGTTCGAGGATTTTTAAATGTCGATATTGAGGGCCTTCCGCCTTCTCTAAAAAAAGAACTCGACATAGCTATTGCAGAAAGCGAGAAGGACATGTTTTGATGACTTCGGAAAAAGTCCCCAATTCGCCCGATTGGTCACTTTTTGAAGCTTCTAAACTCGCTTCGCTAAATCGTAAAAACTCGGACTAACGTCCTCAAACAGTTTACGATTTTGACGCTTCGCTTCGTTAAGAAGCTTTACAAAAAGATGACCAAAATAGGCTCATCAGGAACTTTTTACGAAGTCATCATGTTTTGGTGGCGCTAAGGTCTCATGGTCTTCCAGATATAAATATGGACAACCCTATTTTTAAAGAAAAAATCGACATATTTTCATGCGATTATCTTAAATGTTGCAAGTACCTGTGTAAGGTGGAGCCCGTTAGGGAGAACTTTACGAAAAAACTTTATGCGGAAATGGTTGCAGCCTCCAAGTTACTGGAGGATTTTTTAGATTTCCATGGGGCAAAGAACAATAGTGATTGGTATTTTTACAGGGAATTAGTTGCTTCTGTGCGAAATCTTGCGGCGGTTGCTTATTCCCAAAAACATATCTTTAACCGCGTCCCTTCTTATGAATTGGATGGACATAAGGACTTTAAAGAAAAAGGATTCAACACCCATAAATTTCTAATCAGATCTCTGCGTAACATCAGCGCCGCGTCTTTAGATGAGGCCGAGCGACTTAACATTTATATCCCCCCGGATAACTTTTCATGGGAAGATTTCCCTGGAATATCCACAGGTCAGGTATTTGATTTCAATATTGACGATCAGGATACGGTCGAAGAGAAGAAAAATATCGTCAAGATTACCACGAAGTTTTTAAATGTGGTGAAGGACTTTGAACTGTTAGGGTTTTACGAGCCGTATCCGGTTGAAACAATAAAGACCATTGTTCCTTCCAGTATAAATGAAGAAGAGATGCGCCGATTTGAAATGGTGGTGCACAATCTCCAATCCACATTTGACACCTATGTGAATAGAAGCGCCCTCAGATTTAGGAATATTAAGCTCAAACACCTCAGGGGATTTATATCTATAGTACTGCACTTAATGGAACTAACTGGAAGACTTCTCCACTATTACGAACGCCATCTTTATGAAATGGGGTACAAAAATGTCTACCAAGCAGTTGGAGAGCGATTGATGGAGATGGTGGGAGTGGATCAGATCCTGGACAGTATCGTCAATTATGGACTTTATTATATATGCAAGTTTCTTACCTTAGGGCAAGACCTTGCCAGAGAGGTCCTGAACGAAAACATAGAAAGATCTGCTATAAAAGTGGGGATCCCGTTAAAAATGGGATTTCACAGTCGTCCCAGTCTATTGGTGGCCAAGATTGTCCAGCACTATGGTGGGGAGGTAGAATTGTGTGTGAGGGAGGATCGGTTTGATGCCGGTAGCGTTTTGGATATCCAGTGGGCAGGCGGCAAGATAGCAAAGGAAGAAGTCGAAGAGGTTGTTTTCGAAGGCGATGTCAGGGCATTGAATGATATCAAAATATTGGCCGGCGTGAATTACGGTGAGGACACTATGGGGAAAGGTATTCCGCTACCAAAGGAATTGTTGTATTTGAGGCACTAAAACAACAGACGACAGAGAACAGATGACAGACATTATCAAAGCATGAAAAAAATCGTTGCTGTCATTGTAGCCGCGGGGGAGGGGGTGCGAATGGGAGATGGCCCCCGTAAGCAATATATAAGCTTAGGCAATCTCCCTGTTCTTGTCCATACCCTTCTTGTTTTTGATAAAAATCCTGAAATTGACCATATTGTTTTGGTACTGCCGGAGTCTGATCTTTCCTTTTGCCGGGGCAAGATAATAGCGCCTTTCCATTTTAACAAGAAAATTCAGTTGGTCTCAGGGGGCGCTTCGCGCCAGGAATCCGTCTATAACGGGTTAAAAGCTGTAGAAGGCGATTGCGATATTGTAGTGATCCATGATGGCGTTCGGCCTTTTGTGTCCGATCGTCTTATTTCAGAATCAGTGAGGGGTGCCCAGAAATACGGTGCCTGCATTGTTGCAGTCCCCGCAAAAGATACTTTAAAGATTGTAAAAAATAATGCTATCCAAAAAACATTCCCCCGTGATGAGGTGTGGTTGGCCCAGACACCACAGGCATTTCGATATAATCTTATCGTTAAAGCACACGAGAAGGCCCGAATAGAACAACTTAAGGAGACAGATGACGCAGCACTTGTAGAACGCTTGAGGGGTGAGGTTTATCTGGTCCAAGGGGAGCTTTTAAATATAAAAATTACTACCCCGGAAGATCTGAAAATAGCGGAAGCCATATTGAGTATCAGCAATTGAGGCAGCGGCCTTTTTGAATCATCATTTTTGGAACCGCTCAGCATTTTCTATGAGTGCCTGTACCGGTTTTATCCCAAACGGGCTATTTTTTTCAATCGCTTTCAAAACCGAGCCCCCACCGGTAAAAAGATAATACAAAGCATCGTCCAAAATAGAAAGATAAAGGCCCGGGCAAAGGCTTTTAAATTCTTGCAGGGTATCTCCGCCTCCATACAGTTTTATGGCGGTCCGGTTTTTGTCGATCGTACGGTCTAATGCTTCAGAACCTTCCGTAAAATGGGGTGTAAACCCCATAACTGCATTTACAAAGATGGTTCGCGCTGAACTCAAGATTTTCTTCGCCTCCGGATCTTCAAAAGAACGGGCGTCAATATCGAGGATATATCCATACTCTTTACCGCCTTCCATGGCATCGGCCTTAAGAGTTCGGTATTGTCCCTCAATCTTACCTTCAAGAGTGTCTGACTCAACAATGAAGGGGAGGTTAAAAATTTTTTTGCTTGCTTTGTCCCGCTCAACCAGTTTCTTTGCCTCCTCAACATCGGTCTCTGATACTCCGGCAATTCTAACATTGTATTTGGCGCATAAATAGGCGTTGTAAAGCACTCCTCCTAAAATAAGCCGGTCAACTTTGTTGTAGATCTCGTTGAGTGGCCCTATTTTGGTATCGTATTTTGCCCCGGCTACTACTGCCACAAAAGGTTTTTCAGGCTCCAGCACCTTACTTAAGTTCATGATTTCCTCTTGCATCAAAAACCCGGCATACGATGGAAGGTGTTTGGTGATGTCATAGGTAGAGGCATGTGGTTGCCAAGAGCCAAAGGCATCGTTGACATATACATCCGCCAGCCCGGCTAACTGCAGCGCAAAACAATCACGTTCAGTCCCCCCTACTTCTTCTCCTTGAAACCAACGGGTATTGGGAAGATAGATCCCACCGATTTTGTGATCTTTCAGTTCCTTGATGGCAAGGTTAATTGAGGTGTCAATACCGGGAATGCCTTTATCCTCGGTGCAGAGGATTTCCGGAATGTGAAACTTGGTATGGAGCTTGCGTTCCAGGTATTCGGCAATAGGCCGCACTGATGTTGATGTATCGCAGGAGATCGCCCCTGTCTTCTTATCACGAGGCCGTCCCACATGCGTCATCAAGATAATCCTTCCTCCCCGTTCGACAATGTTATAAATGGTTCCTATTGTTCGATCTATCCTGTAGGGATCTTTTATAATCCCTTTTTTTACCACATTATGATCCACACGAACCAAGACGACTTTTCCCCGCAAATCAGCAGATTGAAGCAAGGGGAGTTTTTCCATAGAACCGGCTATTCTCATAATACAATCCTCCGTTGCTTTGAGTTGAACTCCGTTCCTGCCCTGAAGTCATCAAGAAAGCTTGCCCCGTTCACAAAATCTGAACTGTCGTGAATCTGTCAAAGTGTATGAATGAACAGAGCTTGCTATGGGTGGACATTAAAATTGGTCTTCTGGTTTTATATTTGCAAGAAATGTTTTTAAAGCCATACGATCTTCCCGACTCATCTTGATAAACTTGCACCCCATCCCTTTCGGTCTTGTTCCAGGGCTATCGGATACTGTTCTGGACCATATAACTTCACAGGCGCCCTTAATAGGATCAGGGGTGTCGGGAATTTCAAGTTTAAAAAGGAACTCCTCTCCCTTTTCCAGCGGTTCGTTGGTTCGCACAAAGAGTCCTCGACTGCTTATGTTATCTAAGCTTGCTTTTACAAAAGACCCGTTTTTTTTATATACTATTTTTAAGTCACGAGGTACACGGGTGTCGCGATACCTATCAGTGAAATTGCATACCGCCTCGGTGGTTTTCATTAGGCGTTCAGCAAGAGCAAGCAAGATCGTCTTGAAATCTCCAGAGAGTTTGTTAAACTCCTCATCTAAGTAATCTCTATCTATAATCCCTACCGTAACCTCCCCTATAGCGCGTGCTGAGGCGGTACGCTTCATTTGAGTAAGGAAGCCGGTCTCGCCCATAATATCTCCTTCTTCCAGCATATCTATAACAACCCTGCGGCCGTTAATTATCTTAAAGATTTCGACCTTACCGGATAGAATGGTGTAGATCCAGTCTCCTGAACTCCCTTCCTCCATGATAATTGCCCCATCAGGGTAGGCCTCTTCCGAAATTATGTTATACATAAAAACGTTACCTCCCGCATTTTTCCCCCTGCTTGCGGCCAAGGAACAGATAGATGACTCCGCCAATACAAGGGACAAAAACTACTAATGCGCCCCATAGGGCCTTCCGCTGAATAGAACCGAAATCTTTGTAAGCGATGTCTATAATTGCCCAAAAAGTAGGTATCATAGGGATCAATAAACTAATTATAATAACAGCATTTTTCATATTAAGTTACACCGCCGATCCTTGATAACTTGTTACACAGTATTTGGTGGTTAGCATATTGAAGACTTCTTACGTAATCATAAGTCGTTAAATCCTAAAAATTATCCTGAACCAGAAAGAACAAGTCCCCCTCTCAGCCTATCGGCAACCGAGAGGATAGTATTAACATAATAGATGCTTCTGTTATAGGCAAAAAGTACCTCCTCAGCATTCTTACGCGATATGTTTTGCTTCCAGCCGTGTCCTTCTAAAAAATACGCGATACTTTCAATCGCGTCAAGGTGGTTAAAGAGATCTATCCTGCCGTCTCCATTTCCGTCACGGCCGTATCGTAGTACATTGGAAGGAAGAAACTGAGCAAACCCCAAAGCCCCTGCATACGACCCCCGCAAAGCAAGAGGGTCGATATTATTGTGAGCTGCATATGTTAAGTACGCCTTTAACTCTTTATACGCCCAGTTAGATTTTCGATTGGCCCATTTACTTATCTGTTTTTGTGATACTTTAAGCTGTTTCTTTTTTAAAGTAGACAAGAGATAATTTTTGTTTCTTTGGTCATCCAACGCAGCTAAAGTAGAAAGGGTATTTAATATAGACTTGTTTCCAGTAACCCTTCCAAGTCGTGTCTCAACCAATAAGATCGCTGCAATGATCTCTTTTGGAACAGAATACCTTTCTTCTATATCTGTAAAAATTCCATTGAACCTTTCAAGATAGATAGTCGCTTTCTTGATGGCTGAATCTTCTAAAAACTGGCCGTAATTCATTTTAGATTCACGCTGGATAAAATAATAAGAAGCGGTATCCACATCAAAGAGAGCACGTGTACTACCGTATAACATTTTTATATGGTTCGGCTTGAAGCCATCCTTAATAAGCTGTGCCTGCAAAGTGTCAAAATGGTCGGCTGCAACTATCGGTTGGGCAAAAATAGTTTCAGCAATAATTAGACCAAGTATAAGAATAATTCTACGCATGCTTCTAATCAGCCTCCACCTCATTGAATTGTTTCATCTTCATTTTCAAGCAAAACCATGTTTCGTGTTCTTTTGTCAAAGGAAAGTAGATACTTATAGCCGGCAGACCGAACCATGCGTATTGTTTTTGCAAAATACCGTCCCACGTCTTCCGGCCTGTGTGCGTCAGAACCAAGGGTAATCGGGATACCCGCTTCGCATAACCGTGCAAGGATATTCAAAGAAGGATATGACTCTCGGACAGGATGATCATAACCGCTTGTGTTAACCTCAACCGCATATCCCCCTTTTTTAATCTTGTCAAAAAGTGCTGTCTTATCGCTCATAAATGAACGCAAAGAAGTGTGACCAAATTTTTTGATTACGTCAATGTGACATAAGATATCAAAAAAATTATACCGCATCATATCAAGCAGGCACTCCACATAAAGGTGGCCAAGTTTTATCAGATCCTCCTTATCATATCGGTCAGCCTGATGATGGCTTACTATATTCCAATCGTCGATAAAATGAACAGATGCTCCAATACAATCAAACGAAAAAGACCCGACAATGTCTTCAATAGCGGAGATCAGCTCCGGATTGAAATCGATTTCCAAACCCACCTTGACCTTGATTTGTGAATGGTATTTTTCTTGAAGCCTGCGTACCTCGTTATAATAAAATGGGATTTCTGTGACGGTCATTGAATGCTTTCTGTCATATACCCGCTTCGTAAAATGATCCAAAAAGCAGATCTCCTGCAATCCGTTGCGAATGGCAGAACAAACGTACTCTTCCATACTCCCTTCAGCGTGTCCGCACAATGCGGTATGTACGTGGTAATCTATCATTGCTATACTATGTAAAATTTATTTGTAACTGCTCAGGTTCAAAGTTCAGGGTTCAGGGGTTCACGGTTCATGGTTCGATGAATTCCACATTCATATAGCCTCTCTTTCATCAGTTTAACCTTGAACCGTGAACCCTGAACCTAACAACCTGAACAGGTACATTTATTTTAACTAACAACCTATTACAATACAAGAGGAAAAAAGGACAAATATCTCTTCTTGATAACGTTACGATATAATGGTAATAAGGGATATATCGTCTTTAAGGAGAATGGAACATGAACACAAAAATTACTGTTATTGGCGCCGGTAATGTTGGCGCTACCACTGCCCAGCGTGTTGTTGAAAAAGAATTAGCCGATGTCGTGCTCGTTGATATCGTAGAAGGAATACCACAGGGGAAGGCACTTGATCTTATAGAGGCATCCCCAATTGAAAAACATGACGCGCATCTCATAGGAACCAACAGCTATGAAGATTCGGAAGGATCAGATGTGATTATCATCACGGCGGGTCTCCCCAGGAAACCAGGGATGCGCAGGATCGATCTTCTTCACACCAATGCCGAGATAATGAAGAAAGTTACCCGAGAGGCTGTTCGTTTTTCACCGGACGCAACCATTATTGTTGTAAGCAATCCTCTCGATGTTATGTGTCACGTTGCCTTGGAGGTAAGCGGTTTTCCCAGAAACAGAGTGATCGGGATGGCTGGGGTGCTTGATGCAGCCCGATTCCGTTCCTTTATTGCAATGGAGCTGAACGTATCCGTGGAAAACACTCAGGCCTTTGTCCTGGGAAGACATGGAAATCATATGGTACCCATTCCAAGGTATTCCACGGTATCAGGTATTCCCATTACCGAACTGATTCCATCCGACCGCATTGAAGCCCTTGTTGAACGTACACGAAACGGAGGCGCGGAAATTGTCAAGCTCTTAAAGCTGGGCAGTGCTTATTATGCACCCGCATCCGCAGCAGTTGAAATGGCGGAAGCTATTATCAAAGACAAAAAGAAGATCCTTCCCTGCGCTGTATATCTTGAAGGAGAATACGGAATCAAAGACGTGTTTGTAGGTGTTCCTGTAAAGCTCGGTATTGACGGCGTAGAAGATATTATTCAGATACAACTTACGCCGGAAGAACAGGGCGCCCTTGAAAAATCAGCACAATCTGTCCTCGACCTTCTGGAAGAAATGAAAAAATAACTGTAACTGCTCAGGTTTGTGAGGTTCACGGTTCAAGGTTTGAGAGCGATGAGAATTGAACGCTTTGAAGATATTGAACCGTGAACCTCTGAACTTTGAACCTGAGCAGTTTTAAACAAATTTGTATGCGACGAGCCGTCTTTTTTTGTTGACAAAGCCCCTGCGGATTGATAAATGACACAAGGTTTCAAGGTTTTACCCCTATCGTTTATCGTTGATAGGGGATATTTTTTTGGAAAGGGGTGATTCCAATGGATTGTTTAACAATTAAAAAGGGGGCCGAATGTATCTTTATGGGAAAAAACGGTTGTTCCTTTAATGGCGGTTCCTGTCATTCGATTGTCGAAGAATGCAATGGTTGCGGTCGCGCCGTAGAATTTGCAACAGGATGGTTCTGCAGTACATGTCCTGACCCTGCAATAAAGTGGAAAAACGGCGAGTGCAACTTTGCTACCCATGTTAAAAAGGAGAGTCAACAGGAAACGAGCAAAATTAACCCGTTGAAAGCATCTAAAAGAAAGACGAGATAGTAATGATGTATCAAGTTCAATAAAAAACCCCGTAGCAGACGGGGTTTTTTATTGTTACACCTGATAGTCGTTTGTAAATATACCCTCAAAAGGAAAGTTTACTGAGGGAGTCCTCAATTCTATCAATTCCTTCCGTAATAACCTCCAAGCTTGTAGCATAAGAAAACCTTATAAAGTTATCGGCGCCGAACGCAATGCCGGGGACTAGTGCTACCTTGGCCTCAGTTAAAAAATATTCGGCCAGGCCGGCAGAATCATTGATTTGCTTTTCACCTTCACGTCCCTTAAAATAGTAGCTAAAATTCGGAAATGTGTAAAAAGCCCCCTGGGGGGTATTGCAAGAGACATTTTTTATCCCGTTCAAACGATCGACCAGATATCGTCTCCTCTTGTCAAAGGCATCTATCATCTCTTCAATTACATCCTGAGGACCGCGGAGTGCGGCAACTGCTGCTTTTTGAGCAATAGAATTAGGATTTGAAGTGCTCTGACTTTGAATTTTGGTCATCCCGGCAATAACTTCGCGGGGTCCAGCCACATAACCTATTCGCCAGCCTGTCATGGCGTAACTCTTAGATACCCCGTTGGCCACGAATATCTTATCTTTCATGCCGTCTACTTGTGCAATATTGGCAAACGTGCAACCATCAAAAAGCAATTTTTCATAAATATCATCAGAGACCACATAAAGATCATGTCTTGAAATAACCTCAGCCAACCGTTCCAGCTCTTCTAAGGTATAAACAGAGCCGGTTGGATTCGATGGGCTGTTTAAGACTAAAAGTTTACTCCGAGATGTAATAGCTTCCTCCAGGGCGGAAGGGGAGAGTTTAAAGTTATCAGCTTCATCGGTCTGGACAATAACCGGGGTCGCACCGGCAAGGATAGCAATAGGAGGATAAGAGACCCAATAAGGTGCCGGAATAATGACCTCGTCTCCCGGATTCAAAATTGCCTGCGCTAAGTTGTAGAGAACATGTTTCCCGCCGCAAGAGACCATAACCTCAGATCGATCATAATCAAGGTTATTGTCGGTCTTGAATTTTTCGATAATCGCATCTTTTAATTCATCAATACCGCCCACAGCCGTATATCGGGTGAAGCCCTCTTCCATAGCACGTACGGCAGCGTCTCTTATATGCTTAGGGGTATCAAAATCAGGTTCTCCTACGCCAAAGCTGATTACATTAACCCCTTGCCGCCTTAGTTCCTGAGCTTTAGCATTAATCGCCAAGGTTGGTGAAGGCTTGATGCGACTAATCCGTTCTGATAAAAGCATTGTTTCCCCTTCGTTACCTAAAGACACTTATCCGGGAATTATCCCGATCAACGACAAATATTGTGCCGGAATTATTAATAAATATAAATGATGGGTAGGCCAATCGTCCTTCTCTCCAACCTAATTCTGAAAAGTCAAATAGGAATTTCCCGCTCTGATTAAAGACCAAAACCTTGCTTTTGTGTTGATCTACAACATATATCAGGCCCTTTTCATCAACTGCCAAGCTGACCGGGAAGTTGAATTCATTCTTACCTTTCCCTCGGCTGCCAAACTCCAGGATCTTCTTCCCGGAGCCGGCATATTTTTTTATAATACCCTCTATTGTGCTTAGGGTATAAATGTTCCCCTGTTTGTCAACTTTAATATCGCTAATCCTTGTTTTGTTGTCTCTAAGAACTTCTCCTTTGAATTGCAGATCAGTGTTAAAAAGGAGAACCCTGGAATTAGCTCTATCTATAATATAGATATTATCAGCGGAATCGATGGTTATGTTGCCAGGATAAAAGGACTCGGCTTCAGGGACTGTAGAGAAATCTACCTGTTTAATATACTTCTCGCTGATATTAATCGCTAAAACTCCCCTCCTTGATGGCTCGACTGCCAGAAACCTTCCATCACTAGTTCGTACAAGACTTGTGGGGTGTTTCAGATCGCCTCCCGGTTGCAACGCAGATAGATACTTAAGCTCTGAATCATACGAAAGGATCCGGCTGTTTGAAGAATCGGAAACATATAATCTCTTCTTGTTCTCGTCAAAAAACAGTCCATCAATGAGCCCCAAGAAGCCAATCTCTTCGTTGCTGGTAAGCGTAGTAATAATATTGATTTTATCTTCCTTGCCAAAAGCATTGAAGGGAATTATCAAAAGAATCAGAATAACAAAAAGAGACTTTTTTAACATTAATAACTCCTTCTTATACTGGATGTCCCTAAAATCCTAATGTCTATTAATTACATGGTCTTAGTATGATGTATGGCACTGGATACACAATTGTTTCCTTCTGTCAAATCGTAGTGCGAATTCGTATTGCGATCCCATTAAATTATGGCATGTAATACAAGTAACATCTCGCTTTGACCTTGGGTCTATGGCATCAACTCCTAAAGGATGTGTAAACGTACCATGCTTTTTGTGGCATCCCGTGCATACGGTAAACTCATCGCTCGGGAACAGTAGCCTGAAATTTGAACCATGGGGATCGTGGCAATCATTGCAATTCCCCTTTTTCTTCAGCCCTGGATGTAGATACTTTGTCTTTTTGTCATACATTCGCCATCGTGTATCCTGGTGACAGGTATAACAGATTTTTGTCAATGCACCCTTCTTCATACCGGCCTGATCCGAAGCATGTGGATTATGACAGTTCGTACAGAACATACCATCTTGTACATGGTTCGTAATTTTATTAAAATCTTCCGCCACATTTTTGTGGCATTGCAAACAAACCATTACTCCTGGCTTGTTTATACCTAAGGGGTCCTTGGAGCCCGGTGCATTGTGACAGGTTGTACATCCATCCTTTTTAAGAAGGATGTGTCGATTTTTTCTTATTAAATTGTCGTGCTTGGATCCATGAGGGTTATGACACGATACGCACACCGCCCCTAATACAGGGTAATAGCGATGCGCTTTTTTAGTTTTATCGCTTTTCATAGCTTCCGCATTATGATGACAGTCAACACAGAGCTTTTTATCGTCCTTTCGAGCAAGTGAGGCATTATCAGAACCGTGCGGATCATGACATTTAAGGCACTCGCCTTTCCCCGCGGGTGCATGTGGCTTGCCCCCTATAAAAATGCTCTCAGAATTATGGCAGGCAAAACAGAGATCCTTTCCTGTTGCAACTAACAAGTTCTGATCTTTTGAAGCGTGCGGATTATGACATTTTGTGCAATCCCCTTCTTCCACAGGGGCATGAGCGAATTTAAGCTTAAAGGCCTTCTTATCATGACAGCCTTTACACAGGGTCCCGACATCTTTTTTTACCAAAAACTTATAATTTGATGTATGGGGATCGTGACAGCTCCCACACTGAAATTTCTTGAAAGGAGCGTGCGCGCCTTTTAGCATCATTTCATCTTGCAAGTCATCATGGCACTCAAGGCAATTTTTATAGGAGGGCTTGGCAGCTGCCGAGCAAATACCCCCTGTGCCTACAAGGACAGCAGTCAACAATGAAAAAATACGAACATAAAAAAGTCTTTTCTGTCGTCTCATAATAATTGTTACCCCATCTAATTGATCGAATGGTCAATCAGCAGACCAACTGTGGTGAGTCCCGATTTAAACCCCTCTTGTGTACTAACGCTTTTATTAATGACATGCGTCACACTCCCTATCCTCAAAAGGAGTATGCATGACTTGGTGTAACAACCCCTTGTTTGCCGCGGAATGTGATTCGTGGCAACTGCTGCAATTGGCCTGTTCCACAGAAATTTCGTTGTGCGATTCTATCATAGAAGACTTCTTTGGCTCATGACACCCCTTACAAAGCCCGACACCGTCAGCAACCAATAGGTATTCGATGTTAGCATAATGGGGTGTATGACATTTTAAGCATTCTCCCTCTTTTGCCGGGGCATGTTTGTATTTTTGTTCACTTAGACCGGAAGCAACAGAGGTATGACAAGAAAGACAAAGATTTCCTAAAGGTCTGTTCAATTGTCCTTTGATTTTGCTGCCATGTGGGTTGTGACAGGCAGTACATTCTTCTTCCTTAAAAGGGGCATGCCGGTAAGTATTCCGTTCAGAGACAACACGAATACGAGAATGACATGTATAGCAGTTTTCTCCCACTGTAGTTAGCAGCTGAAACTGATTATTTCCAGCATGTGCATTGTGGCAAGTCAAACATTCCCCTCTTCCAAACGGTTGGTGCACAACCCCGTCTTTTATCTCGTCCAGCATCTGCTGATGACATTTGAAGCACAACTTTTCTTTTCTTTGTACTAACAAATCATCTCTCGTGGATGAATGGGGGTTATGACAAACAGAGCAACTCCCCTTTCTTAAAGGCGTATGTACATTAACACGATCAAAAAGCATTTTTTCTTTTTGATGGCAGGAGTAGCATTGCGTGATCTCTGGGAAGTTAAGTTCAAACTTGTAATCAGAGGCATGGGGGTTATGACACACTATGCATGTCCCGGCCTTGACAGGGGCATGGACATTAGATTGAGTAAAATTTGTGGTCTTATGGCAGGAATAACATAAAGACGTTCCCTTGGCCTTTAATACAGAACTGTTTTTGGATGCATGAGGATCATGGCAGGAAGTACATTGATTGTTTTTAGTTGGTTCATGTATATGTTGTTTTGCAAATTGTTTCTCTAACTTCTTATGACACTTATAGCACATTGCTCCATCAGGCAACAACGTTACCCCCTTATTGTCGGTTGCATGAGGGCTGTGACAATCAAGGCAACTTCCTCTTCTGACGGGCAGGTGGATATGACTCTGGACAAATTCCTTTTCTTTTGTTTCATGGCACCCATAACAAAATTCAGCCCCTTTGTTTTTGATAGAGCCTCCAGGGGAGCCATGACAATCATCACACTGATTATTTTTCAGTGGAGTGTGAATAAATTCGCGCAGCAGTTTCTTATTAGACGACGAATGCGAGGTATGGCAGGAAACGCATAATGCATTAACCACATCGTAACCGGAATGCCCGTTAATAAAGCCCTTATTTTTAAAATTGTGGCATTGTTCGCATACCTTGTTGGCAGAATCAGACAATAGGTTTTCATAATCCGATGAATGGGAATCATGACAAAAAAGACATCCTTCTTTTGCCAATGGAGCGTGCCTGGTTTTTCTTTTAAAGGCGTCCTGCTTGTGGCACATAAAGCAGAGTCCTTCGTCTTTTTCCTTTAGTAGTTTGCTATTCATGGATGCATGTGGGTTATGGCAACTTACACACTTCTCATCTTTTACGGGTGCATGAACATGTTTAGCCTTAATTATTTTGCTGCTGTTATGACATGTATAACAAATTTTTCTCTCGTCTACCTTGAGATATACCCCGCCAATTACACCATGCGGCCGGTGGCACGACTCACAATCTTCTTCCAAGATCGGGGAGTGGACTACTTTGTTCTCTTTGAAAGTTGTTAGCTTATCCTGATGGCATTCCACACATTTTCTTTTTGCAAATCGCACCCCTGGTCTTTGTGCACAAGAAACAACAGCCCAGACAGCAACGCCCCCGATTAGCAAAAGACAAAATACCGATCTTATTTTTTTCATATATCCAAGCATCCTCTTCTTTAGAAATTACTTTTATTAAACAAGATTTACAGGATCAGTCAATAAAAATCTTGTAAATACAGGACTTATGAAAAGGCCACGCCTTAATTGATTAATTGATTCCCTTTGTGTATAATTCATTCAACAGCTTTTTATTGATATGAATAGAAGATACTCTTTTCAATTCGTTTAGATATTCTTGTAACCATTCATTAAACTTTTTCTTTACCACAATCTGCCTTGTTCTGTCGACTACACGGGCAAACTCTTTATGTTCCCCGCCCCTTTTTCCTTTCAATTTAAGTACCTTAAATTGTCTCGAATCTTGAATGACCTCGCTTATCCCGCCAATCTCGAGGGTCTTTATCGCTTCCCTCAGCGGAATAGAAAGACTTCCAACCGGAATCCACACATTTACTCCGGTCCGTGGCGTCGTTAATGACTCTTTTGAAGCCATAAATGCAAAATCTGCGCCCATCTTCAACTCTTTCAACACCGCCTCCGCAGCATCAGAGGTCGAAAATACTATTTCGCCAAACCATACTTCGTAGTCTTTTCTAAAATCATCTTTATGAGTCTCATAATATTCCTTTAATTCTTCTTCTGTCGGAATTGCTCTCGGAAGAATTATTTCTTGTTGAAAAAATTTTATCAATAGATTTTCCTTATATTCCTGAATATCCTTTTTAAATGGGGGGTCATTTATATAATTTCTTCCCAGCGCTTCTTCTTCTACCAGTTCGTAAGTAATCAGACTATCTACTATCTCTTGATGTAGCCTCTCTGGCTTTTCTATATTGCGCTGACGCTTACCCTGCTTGTGTATTCTTTGGCTCGCGTCCTCCATAAAATCGCAAGCAGTGATTGGCCTTTTATTTACCCGGGCTATTATGACATTCGCATCGCAATCTCGTGCCATGGGATCGAGTGAATAAAGGAGTTCCGTATCAATCCAAATTTCTGCCTTATCCCTCAACTCAGCAAGATAATCGTCTGATCTTTTAGCCTCTTTTCCCTTGAGGAGCTTCTTCCTAATTCCTTTTTTAGCATTCTCAAACATGTCCTCCGGAGCAGATTTTCTCTCATCGAGGCGTATAATATGAAAGCCTGAATCGGTCTTCACAATATCGCTTATTTCTCCTGCTTTTAATGCAAATGCCACCTTCTCAAAGGCTTTGTCCATCTTTCCCCTTTTTATAAACCCTAAATCTCCTCCTTGCTCATTGCCCCACTCGGATTTTGCCTTTGCTATGTCAATAAAATCTGCCCCACTTCTTAAAGTCTGCAAGATTTCTTCGGCTTTTTTGAGGTCTTTTGTAACTATCTGCCTGACCTTTATCTCTTCATAATACGTATTGAAATATTCACGCAACTCTTCTTCCGTTGCACTGATTTTGTCGTCAACCTCTTCTTTTCTCAACCGGATCACAGAACGTATTTTAATATACTTGTTAACCTTCTCCTGTAAGAGAGGATCTTCGTCAAGCTTTACCCTGTAAGCCTCTTGAATTATAAGGCGATCATTGATCATATTTTCTACAACATCTTGAATGTTTATGCCGCTCGTCTCTCCCATAGGTTTAAGTTTGTGAATATTTCTGATCTTTTTTTGAAATGCTTCCGTATCAATACTATCATTATTTATGATTGCAACAACAGACGAACCCTCCGGGAAAACAGAATAAAGAGCACACCCCAAACCTATAATAGAGATTAAAATCAACAGCGCCCGCGTAATATATTTTTTTAAAAGAAAATTGCTCATCTGATTTAACAACCTCAAAAACCGCTCAACTTAGGTTTAATTATGGAATCGTTTCTAACAGTTCGTCTGCCACCTTACGCGCGAGGGCAGCTACGGAATTTATCTGGCCAAAATCCAAAATTGTTACGTAATCGTCTCCTCTTCGCATATGTTGGCCTATCCATAAGACGGAAGAAGATTCCGCATGGACCATTCGAGCATTTATGGAAACAACTGGAATCGCGGCGCCTTGTCCTTTAACGCCACTGCTATATTTTTCAACCCATCCAATAATGACCGCGTCAACATTCAATCTCTTTCCGATCAGTTTAATATGGTCATTCCCTATGCCCCTTCTTATAATTATCCTTTCACTGAGGATGAGTTTTCTTACATTTCCTGGAAATTCAACTTTAAGGTTTTTACTATCGAATAATCCTTCGACAAAGGCATTGGTAGCAACCTCGGCCGCTTCCTTTGCGTCTGTGTTATTAGAAAAGGGGAGTACCGCTACCCGCTTAATTGAATACTTTGCAACATCCTGCTTCAGGAAGGTGTTCGGAGAAGAAAGGATGGAACAACCCGACAGAAGGGACAAGACAAGAAAAAATATTGAGATCCACCGAATAACTACCACAAGTAACACTTATAATTTAAATTCCCCGACAGCCTTCTTTAGTGCTTCTGTCGTATTCTTTATGTCCTCGATTGTCTTGGATGAATCCGCCGTATCGGGGGTGTCAACAAGATGTGCGATTTTGTCAGAGCAGTCATCTATTTGTTTGATCTTGTTTCGTAGTTCGCCAACCATTTTATTTATATTGTCTGCCAGATCCTTACAGCTGTCCCTTTCCCTTAAGTTTAGTTTTTTGCTGAGATCGCCTTCACCGATTTGGAGGAGTTCCCGTTCAATTCTATAAATAGGACCTGCGATCGAATGCGGAAAAAAAAGAGCGCCTATAACGCCCAAAACAAGGCTGACCCCGAAACCTAACAATACCACGGGGAGGAGAAAATCTAAAAAGTTTTTAGCTTTTATGTGAAACTGGAGGTAAGAAGCCCCTACAGTTATATCACTATAAAAGTAAAAAACCGTGCCAAATACGATTAGGGCGATAAACAGGGTAACCCATATCTTCAGCAACATGTTAAACTGCATCTTTTTTTTGATAGAGAAATTGAAGAATCTTGATTTCCTCCTATATTGAACCCTATCTGAAGCAGGCATAGCCTTTCCTTTCTGAAAATGTAAATCGTTGAACAATTAATAACTATCGTGACAGGAATTGCAAATTTCTCTGCTTACCCTTTTTCGGGCAAAGTATCGAAGGTTCCCTCCGTGCCCATGATGGCAGGTGACGCAAGTAATAATAGCGCCTTCCAACGTCGGCAGGTCTTCAGGTATCCTCGCTCCTCCGCCTTTTGGCGATACCCCTACCGGATGGCTAACTCCCAATACGTCAGGAGGATGACATTCGTAACAAAGATCTATACACAACTCTTTTCCAATCCGAAACCCAGGTTTATGCGATTTGCGTTTTCCCTCGGAAGTACCATTGTCTTGATTGGAATTAGATGAAAGGCCGGCAAGGTCCGAGTCGTTCACTTTAAGATATTCAACAGTAATATTTGCGGGTTTTGTTGTTTCAATATGCAATCCAAGATCAGCATCCAAAACAAAAAGATCCGATCTTTTTAACGCAAGTTTTGCGATTGACTCGCTTTCTGTTGTCTGCATATCCGCGGAAAAACCAGATAATATTTTTGAGGTATCAAAAACAAAATCTTTAGAAACAGATTGATTCCCGCGGATATCTTGGGATATTACTCGATAATGGTAAACCTCTCCTTGTTCAAGCCCTGAAAGAGTTACCTCATGATGTCTTTTCAAGGTGTCGTCCGCTACAGTATGACTACTATATTGAGGGGACAAGCCATATTCGACATTTCCGGTAGCTGGTTCATCAGTATCCCAGAAAATGGTAGTCTCAAGAAAAATCCTCTTTATCGTCGGCCCGTTTTTAACACCGGATAGCACGGGCGGGACTCGGTCTTCTGTTTTTACATTACTAACTTTTGACGGTATAATATCTCTTAATACAGTTGTCACTTGATCGCCCGCCATACCACGGGATATAATATTTATATCATAGACTGCATTACTGTCGAGTTCCTGCAACAAGAGGGTATGCTCTGGCAAATAATCGGGGCGACTTACAAGTTCAGGCCTCACAAGTATTTCCCACCGTGACCCGCCCGCTTGCTCCCCTTGAGTTTTTACATGGCACTTCTCACACTTTTTGTTTTGAAAAGAAGGATGGAGGTAAAATGAGTTGGCGTCCTTTTCATATATTTCCTCATGGCACGAAATACATGATTGTTCCTTTTTAATGACTAATGCTGACGCCAGGGGACCAGAAAATATTATAGCAGCGATAATGCTACCCAGAAAACAAAATTTAATAGCAATAATGATGTTATTAGAAGTCCTCAAGCCACTGATCCTCTTTTTTCTGTACCGGACCCTCTGCCGGAATCTCGGTTTCTTCAGGAATTTGCATTTTCATAGGCTGCTTTTCTAAGACTGACAAATTCCCTGCGGCATCCCGTATTGCAAGTGAATAGGTAAAAGTATCTTTTTGGATGTTAACACTTTTTTTTTTACCGTGCAACTGAAAATTAGCGGCAAGTTCAGCTTCCCATTAAAAGTACCTATGGTTTCGTCATCCTGGTCATATATGATGACATTCCATTCTAAAATATCGCTACTCTCCGTACTGGTTACATTAAATGTAACGACCTCCCCCTCTATTGCACTCGGACTAATTTCAACTGCTGGGGATGTCCTGTCAACCGTGACCATTACTTTGTCTGTAGCCGTCTCATGGTCTGCCTGGTCCTTTATAATTAATTGCACAAAGTAATTTCCATCTTCTGCCGGCGTAAAAGCATCGTTTTCACCTCGCCAAATTAGACTCTTTGGCAACTCCCCCCCCCCCTCAGCAGATCGGACAAGTCCCCCGTGTTTGTCCCTGACCTCAAATCTCCATCCTTTCATAATATCCGCTCTCAGCAGTGCAGGGGAAAACAAAGCATAATCATTGATACCATCATTGTTAGGAGAAATCAGGACCGTATGAGATGCAATGGTGACGATAGGAGGAGTATTGTCAACAACGAGACTTGCCAAGGCATCCAACAAAAATACCTTATTAGGCTTCCCGGCGACATATAGTTTTAACGTGTATACCCCTTCAGCACGAGGAGAGATAAAAGACCCTGAGTACCATCTGTTTCCATCGAAAAAAAGAGGAACATCTTTATCCTGAACAATGGCATTCATATATGTCGGTCTTTCGGAGATCTCCCTGACTTCTATCATCAACCCAACCGATTTCCCCCCTTGTGCCACTGTCGGATAAAAGCTTGCCTGTACAATTTCAAAAGAAACCGTCCCTCTGGTTTTTTCTCCATCCCCTTCAAAGCCTTCTGACGTATCTTTTACCGGCATATCTCTTAAAAGATCATTTATCGCAATCTCTACCAGTTGCTTCAGGGATCTTATCTTCCCAATGCCAAGGAATGTCGCAAAATCATTTCCTGAACACACAACTGAATTGGCCCATATTATAGATGAATCAAGTGTGTCTACCATTTGAGTACTCACGTCTACCCTGGGGTTTTCCCCTTCAGACAGTAAGTTAATGGAACCCATAATTAAAGCGTCCGCACCCAATGTTTCACCCAATTCTCTAACAATCTCTCGACTTACCCATCTAGTGCGGCGAACTCGCCTCTTAATAAAAAAATGCTCTAATCTGTCTTGAGCAATTATTTTAAATCTTGTCCCCTTAAAATAGTCATAAAGAGCTTGAGTAAAGTCCAAAGGGAGGTCTTCACCTGAAAGATTATCAAAGGGGACAATAGCGATTGTTGTTATGCTCCTCTTATCTTCTGCGAAGGCAGGCGTTATACCCAAGCTGAACAAAGCAATCAACAATATCGCAAGTATGTATTTTTTCATAATCAAAATTGATAATTTTTAAAACAGATCATAAAATTGCCTAACCAAACAGCGTATCAAATATCTCCTCTACCGCCTGTCTGCAAAGATCTTCAGGGCTTTCCTTGTGTATGCCAAACAATTGATCAAGAATGTTGGTCCCTTTTACAGAGTGAGTTGCTTCCCAAAGGATCGCATATGAATTCACGTCCACTAATTTCAACGAGAGAGAAACTTCTGGAATGGAACTGCTACCAACACGTGAAACTCCGTATGTCATGACTGAACCAATAATCATCGCCTCTATATTAAGACGTTTCCCAGCTCTTGCTGCAATATGTTTGCTGACCTTATCGTCCCCTTTCAGCCCCTCCTCTCTTAAAACCTTTTCTACTTCTCCGAACTCAACCACATCAAACACACCGCGCCTTAGTATTTCAGTAGCAACAACATTCATCACCTTGCCGCCGGCAAATTTGTCGTTTGTAAGGTTAATAATAGGTGCGATCGCAATTCTCTTAATATAAGTAAAATCAGCCGAAGGATGAATATAGCTCATAGGTCCCTTACATCCCAAAAGCAAAAGAAAAAACAAGGTAACAATAAACCGACCGTAAAGTTTAATATAAGCAACCCTGTTTTTTTGTATTATACTGTTATATTGTGACATGAGCGCGTCCTTCCAAATTCATTAAAGTGATAGTTTCGTAAAAAAGCGTCAAAACAACCGAACTTAAGAGTTATTACAACACTATCAGAACTTCGCAGACAGTAAACTTGTGAACGTCTGGGTCTTTTTGACAGTATCAGCCTTTTGGCGATTCAAGTCATATTGAAACGTGAGGAAAAATACCTTGCTCAGGTTCCATGTCAATTCAGAATAATATCTTCGTGTGACCCCGGGGTTTCTATCTACGGAATAATTCGCGTTAAGCCGCAGCTTTTCTGTCATAACCCAGTTAAGAACATATTCGTTTGACGAAGACCCTTCTCCTTCTTTGTCTCTATCTCTTTCATAGGTCCATCTAAAATAAAAATCACGCATTGGACGGTAGCTGACGTCTGTTCTTATTGTAGAATTCCGTGCAGAAGTTTCCGTACCGTCGCTATTGTCTGTATTCGTCCAATTTGTAGTATACCTTAATTCCGTTGTCAACGTTTTGGTCAGTTCCAAACGAAGATCCGAATCGACCATCCTCGTAAGCGTTTCTGTGTCATTTATGACGTCTTCCGTAGAATTAAGATTTCCATCCATACTGAGATCAACGCCTTCGTACAGTTTTGCAACGACATGAAGTAGTGAATAAGTCGTTCTGGACTGTGTCTTAGACTCTATCTTGGGTACTGAATGGTTAAAGGAAAGACTTGTACTCAGCATATCAAGAGGAGAGGAGTCAAAGTGAAGGGAATACGTATCCGTAGTCCTCTTCTCAGTTTCCGAACCATCCTCAATGCGTGTATTATACTGTGCCCAAGCCGTTAAATATTTGTGTAAGTCCGCATCCGCACGAGCGTTTATGGTATGGGTATATCGTCTCGTTTTGCTTGAATCAGGATCGGTTTCGGATTCGTCTTGCGTGAAATCGTATTGAATAACCCCCCAATCTACCGGCCGCAGGCCGGCATTAAAAATAATATTTTCTCTGGTAGTTGTGGTAGTGGTAGTGGTGTGGGCTGCCTGGGTTGTATAACCGAACAATCTGATTTCTGTAACATCAAGATTAACAACACTAGCCTGAGTAGTATTGACTACTTTAAAAAAACTCGCTGTAGTTTGGGGAAAGGATATTTCAAATCGTTTCTCGGACAGGATGTATTCGGAAGTTGCATTTGTTGCTATGGAAGTCCAAATTGTACCATCGCCGGACGAATAGACATCCCATCGAACAGGATTGTTGGTATTATCAGTGTACTCAACATCCGTGTAAATCCATATCTCTTCAACTTCCTCGGGACTTGTCAATTCCGCGCCGATGTTCTGGTAATCGTTGCCGTTAGATCCGATGTTTATTCCAGCGCTCGTCGATATATTGTCATCTATGAGGAGTGGAGTGTCAGTCAGCAGGTCTACGGTAGGCGTGGTATCCCTATCATACAGCCCTACCTTTCTGTCTCTTTCGATGCTAACCCGAACATCCTGTCCTCGGGCTTCGCTTTCTGTTTCCTGCTCGTTCCACCTGTAACTCCCGGAGCCGGTGAGCCTGTTGTTCCAAAAAGATTGTCTGAATTCTACTCTTCCTTCATCGTTTGTGGTAGTTTGCGTACTATCAGCCACGAAATTGTCACTAACATCGTTATAATGCTTTACTGAGAAATTTAAAAATTGATAGGTATAATCAGCCGTTGCCTCATAACGCTCAGAACGGGTATCTGTTTCGTGAATAGACAGATGATCGTAGAGCCTGTTTTTGTCATAACGAAATCGAAGCCTTGGGTAGCTTGTAGATTTTGTAGACAAGTTGGTATTCCAGGTCTCGTTGGTACGACGGGTTTCATCCGAGGGCATTCCAAAAATTTCGAGTCCACGTTCATATAATTGATAACCCCCATTTGCGTCAAAATACTCATTTGTCAAGTTAAGACGGAATGAGGGATACATACGGGTCGTCTTGGTGTCGTCGCTTTCAGTGGTATTGATGCCTAAGTCTCCACTAAAAGAGATGTTGGGCGTAACATCCTTACTTAAACCCAAATTATACGTCTGACTAAGATACCACGACTTTTCCTTTTCATGTTCCTCCGCAGTTGAGGTTGTTCGCCAATAAACCTGAGCAGAACCACTTATATCATCGGCATAAGCGCTTTGGAACAAAGTCAATACTAATAGGGGAGTAACAATCCACCATTTAATCATATCGCCGGAAAATTCAACCTTTCATCATTCATACAGACGTCGCCAATTCGTAAATCAATAATTATGGATTCCTCAATTCTGAATCCTCGTTTTTTGTCCAGGATTAGGAATACTTATTCCGCAATAAGTGCTATCCTGTGAGGTTGTTCACCCACCTGAATTGTCTTTTTCAACTTTTCTGTTATTACGTCTATGACAGACACATTCCCTGACAAACGATTTGCCACGTAGAGATTTTTTCTTATTGTATCAACAGCCATTCCTGATGGGTAATGTCCCACAGGTATACTCCGCGTGACCATGTCTAAGGTGGTGTGTACAAAGGAAATCTCGTTATAATTACTATTTGCGGCATAAATCCTGTTGGACAAGCCACAAACCAACCATTCTGGTCTGAAGCCGACATTTACTGTTTTGATGGAATAAGATGGAAGGTCAATGACATATATGTCATTGACCCTTTCATTACCCACGTATAACCGGTCATTGCAGAGAGCCAAAAAGCGTGGGTTTGAACTAACAGTTAAAGAGCTCGCAACCGTTCGGCTGTCCGTATCAATCACAGAGATATTAAGTGAATCTGTGTTTGCAACATAGATCTTCCGCCGTTCTTTATCTGCCACAATTCCAGTAGGTTTTTTCCCAACATCTATTCGATCAATTACCACTTTGGAAACAACATCTATGACCGATACATTATTCGAAAAGGGATTGGTCGCATAGAGGGTATTATCGTCCCAGGATAATGCAAGCTCCTCAGGGGCATACCCACGATTTTCAATGGTATTGGTTACTTTGTTTCCCGATGTGTCAATCACGGAAATACTGTTCGATCCAGAGTTGGCCACATAGACTTTAGTGCCGTCGTCGCTTGCAATAATACCTCTTGGCGCTTCTCCTACAGCAATGGTTCCTACAACCAAGTTCTCCTGTCTATCTATCACTGTAACGCAATTAGAGGCCTCGTTTGAAACATAGGCTAAAATATTCTTTATTTCTAATCCTTGCGGCCTTACAGTAAGTCTCGGTTTAAAAAGATAGTTGTCTATGATGGATCGGTCTGGATCCCACTCGACAAACAGGCACAAGCTCTCTCGAAAAAATACGTCAAACTTAATATCTAAGGACAACTCCCCATCGAGCCTCTGATTATGGACTGCCTCAGGAAGGGCAAGGCTAAACTTTTTATTGCCGCGTTTATAAGTTGCCTCAGAGATTCTCCACTTTAATCGTTCATATTTTCCCGCCGGAAGATAGAACTCTTCTATTTTTATCTGAGCGCCTGAAAGATTTGTTGAGTTGATAACCGGGAGTTCCAATGCAACATCATACCATATACCTTCCTCGTCCATGAAACTCATTGCAGAGAGGGTGAATGTAATGTCTAAAGAGGGTTCTTGAAAAGAAGAAAGATAAACGAAAACTTGGCCGGCATTAGCATATATGGATTTTTTTAGAGTGGGTTTAGGTACACACGAGACAAACAATGAAATACAAAATGCAAAAACAAGCAGTCGAGCTAACTTTTTCATAGCATGCATCCTCTCTCGTATACGTTCATGCTTAGTTGGTGGTCAAGTCGTCGAGTAGAGACCTTTGCATGACTGCCCAACCACGTGGTTACTCGACCATTTACTGTCTCAAAGGGACTGTCTTGAAGACCTGGACTCTGTTATTAAATGTATCTGCGACGAGTATTTTCCCTTCCCTGTCTGTACATATATCGCTGGGAAACTGTAACCATCCTTTTGCCCAACCAAGGCCACCGAATTCAAACAAAAATTTTCCTTCCATGGAATAAACCAAAATAGTGTGTCGCATATAGTCCACAACATAAACACGCTTCCCGTGGCTATCCACGGCCAGGCCGTTGGGGCGACTTAACTTTCCCGGCCCACCACCTTTTTGACCAAATTTCAACAAAAAGTTGCCTTGTGTGTCATAGACGTAAATCCGTCCCATTTCCTGGCTCAACAGATATATCTTACCAAAGTCATCAATCTCCACATCACGTATTAAGGCCTTCTTAGTTTCACCCGCAAATGAATCGACAGGAGTAAGGAGACGCGAAAAATGGCCGTCTTTGTCTAAGACTACCACTCCGGGATAGTCCTTTCCCGTTACATACAAAAAGCCGTCTTTGTGGTAGACGATATTATAGGGAGTAAAATTGTCCGCTCCCTCAAAATCTTCAAAAAGGATATCCCGCTCCCATCTGAGATTAGCATTAAGTACCGACAATCTCCCCCGTGGGTATTTCTTTGTGCTGGACTGCGTTACAAATAAGTTCCCCTCTGAATCGAGTGTCACTGCTACAGGGTATTTAACACCGTCAGTCATGGCGATAGATAAGAGAGGGAAAAAATCGTATGCGTATATCAATATCCTGCTATTCCCAGAGTCAACCACATACGTCTCCCGCCTAAACGAATCATGAAACAAACCAGAAGGATGAGATAAATGTTTACCGTCGTAATCCTCAAGGATTATATGTTCTACAACTATTTTTTCCTTTTCCTTGGCTTGCGCAAAGAGTAAGTCTTTTGCTGTTGGGAAGGCAAAGACAAGCAGAAACAGAGTTATGAGCGCTATAGGCCTTCTTGGAGACAATAGCGTATCTTTTGGCATTCTCTCATACATAATGTTTCAATCCACGATGTATAGGAGGCTGTCCGAGAATTCTGATCCTACTGCAAAAGCGTGAGAAACGGCCCAAATTTCCGCAAGTTTTCGTCAAATAGACCCGCTATTCTCCTCAAATTTGCGAAAATTTTGTCTCGTTCTCACTCTTTTTCGTCACGGACATAATTCTCGGACAGCCTCCTCGGAAGTACTTCTGTCCAGCGAGATCCCTACGACTTTGGTCGAGTAGTTAGGTGGAGAAATGGCCAGGTGGTGAACGACTCGACCAATTTGCCAAACGAAGTAGAGCTAAGTTCAACTGTAACTATTTTGTAATACAATAATCTTAGGCTGTTGTCAATTATAGTGTTCGTATCTGGAGCATCCCTAACGTGATTTGCAAAGATTTCGCAATTAGCTTCCAGACTAAAGGGAGTAGGGTGATGATCGGATTGAGAAGGTATGCCTTAAGAGAGCTGCTGCTATGCAAGCAAGAGATTATCGCAGGTATGGAACTTGAAAGTTAATATCTTGGGGGGGATAGAACATATCCCCCCCCAACTATTATTCTGCTCTGGTAAAACTAAGAACCGTCTTTATTTGTATGGCAGACAAAACAGCCGGTACCATCAGCGCCGCCCCCTCCGGCATTCATTCCACTGTAATCCCATCGGAGGATATCATCATATGGACTTCCGTGCGGGCGGTGACAGGAAAGACACATGACCATGTCAGAGCCGGCAGTTACCACTGAATTCGGGGCAGTATAGCCGGTTAGGTCGTCACGCGCTACAGGAGCTATCGGATTATACCCGGCACCATTATTGTAGTTGCTGTACTGCGCGTCAGTGGGCAAAACCGCATCCGCAGGATGTCGAATCCAGGAGCTGGCACCGTCCTTCTGATCACTGTGAAATATTCCGTGGCAGCCGGTGCAAAAGGCGGTCGTTGTATAGGCACCGGGCTCGGGGAAACCACTGTTAAACCCCCACCCACCATCTTCAACAGTTGTTTTACCTAAATATTCATTGTGATCGCTTGGACTGTTAGTCGCCTGCCAGTCAGAGTCTTCAAGCCCTATAACACCGTTGCCAGCTCCATTATTATGTCCTGACAGGAAGCGGTACCACCCTTGATTTGCTGAATTCACGAGATTGTAGTCACCATCGCCATCGTCCGCATGGTGCGCCACGTTAAGATGGCATCCTTGACACCCGTATTTGTCGTGTAACCCGCTATCTCCAGTCCATTTATTACTCAGGTCGTTGTGACACGAAGTACTCCCGCAAGTGATTTCCGCCCCGGGAGCTTCGGCCAGGTCATCGTCTCCTTCACCCAAGAACACATTATGGCCCTTGCTATCCTCCCCCTGGGCCACCCAGTAAAAATTCCCACCGGCAAGGTAATTCTCGGCAACCGGTTCGCTGAGAGCGTTAACAACAGGGACCGTAGAATCGCCTAGAGTATAGGTTGTGGACGAAAGATTAGAAGAGTGACACCCGACGCAATTATTCACGGTGAGAGCTGGTTGTGGGTCGGTAACAACTTCAGAGCCGTTCTGTGAGTTATGCATGGTGTGACAGTTTGCACAAGAGCCTGTTACTTTGGCATGGACCGCATGAGAAATGAACAACAATGTGCCAACCGCTATCATTACTAATATCTTTAGCTGCTTCATGGATGACCTCTTCCTATCGGCCTCTCTCACATTATCTCAAATAGATAGGGCGCATTATTAACACCTGGGGGAATAACACCATGGCCCGCACAGTTAATAGCTTTTGCTCCGAACTGCTGGAAGGACAAAAAATGGTGGACTCTACACCATTGCTTTATACACGCTTTAATAGGTTGAAATAATATATAGTTACATATAATGTAAATATAATATACATTAAATAGGGTACAGATTCAAGGAAAAAACACCAAATTAAAAACAAAAAAAGACAGCCGAACTACCCTTCGGCAGTCCGGCTGTCTTTATCATACAAGTCCAAGAGACCTGTGACTTTTCGTCGCCCTATTAACTCGGCAGGTTATGAGCTATGCCGTGGCAATCTCTACACTTTTTGTCCTTCAGCAGCGCCTTTGAATGAGGCTGACCATGGCAAACACCGCAGTCTGGAATCTTCTTATGTGCGTCGTGGCATTTTGCGCATGTAAGGTCTGTATGTTTGGTACGGTTCTTCTGAAGCAGATCATAGGCTTTGTCGTGGCATCCAGCGCAAATAGCAGATGACGTCTCCACGCTATATGCAATTTTCGTGGGCATATGAACCGGATGACACCCCATACAGGTAGTAGAATTCATATCAACCTCGGGGCTGTGTGACTCGTGGCACGCGTTACATTCCGGTATAAACCCGTGCTTGTCGGCATGGCAATCCACGCAGGCAACCTCTGTTGTATGTTTGCTGACATTCTGTTTAATCTCGCCAGCCTCTTTCTTGTGACATGAGCTACAGGCATTCTCTATCTCTGAACTCGGGATAATCAGCGGGGCATGCGGATCGGCATGACAAGATGCGCAATTGGTGAGCCGCACCGTTTTTGTCCCTTGGCCGTGAAATACCCCGTGACAAGTTTCACACTTTGGAATAACCGTCTCATAAGGGCGTTTTTTAGGGTTGAACATGTGGAACTGGGTGTGGCAGCGTACGCATTCAATCTGATGTTTCCCGCCCTGTTTCTTAATATCGTCAAAGACGGTAATGTGGCATTGCGCACACTGTGCTACCGTACGAAGAGGCGCAGGTTCAAAATCATAGAGACCGGAGATTTTTTTTGTCTCTTCTTTGGCGGAAATCGCTTCGGCTTCTCCAAGTGTTGGAGCCGCCACTATTTTTTGAGTTTGACACCCCACAGCAACAAGCAATAGCATTACAATCGCTACAGCACTAACAACCATGGCTCCCTTTATTGCACTTTTCATCTAAGGCACCTCCATTAATTACTTTCTTATATCATGGGCTATACCATGGCATTGACCGCATTCAGGATACTTTTCCAGCATTTTGGCTGGATGTGGTTCACCATGGGGTATCTTGCACGAAACACAGGTCGGCACCATCTTATGTTGGGCACGATGGCAGTAAACACATGAAAGGTCTTTGTGCTTGGTCGTATTTTTGTTCAGCAAAGCAGCCGCTTCACCGTGGCATGCCGCACAGTAATTCGAGGGAAGATCCGGGCCATAGGTAATAACAAGAGGCATATGAACCGGGTGACAGATAAGACAGGATTTTATATCCATGTCCTCGCTATGTTTTTCGTGGCATTCCATACACTCAGGAATCAAACGGTGTTCTGCATGGCATTCGTTACAAGCCAAGTCAGTATGGGCACTTGGATGGTCAACTAATTGTTTCCCTTCCTTTTCATGACATGTAAGACAGGGGCCTGTCACATCACCCTCAATCTTTAATGCCATGGGAGCATGAGTATCACTATGGCATGCCGCGCAATTTTCAAGGTCATAATGTGATTTCCCACTATGGCAACCGCTGCATTTAGGTATGGCTTCTTTCCCCTCCGGTGGATGCTCGGTATGGCAATCCAAGCAACCTACCTCTGTTTTGTGTTTGCCCCCATGAGCAGCTATTGTTGCCGGTTGCACTTTATGACACTTGATACAATCAGATCTCGAAAGTTCCTCAGCCGATACATTCCCGCAGAACATAACAAGCGCGACTAATAAAACTAAAACACCACCCGTTTTCCACATGTCATTTTCCTCCACTATGAGAGCCTTACAAAACTGCTGTTTTATAACCGCTTACCCTTATTCATTATCTATTACGTAGCCGGATACGAGGTAGCGAGTCCCGATTCTCGAAGAAAACCTGGCTGACCAAAAATGTCATGTTTTTCAAAGGTCTCACTATACCATATATTGAAAAAACTTTCATTTTCTACCATTCAAGAGTAAGTTATGTCAAGTTTTTTCTCGCCACGGGTAGAACTTGGTCAAAATATCGTCCCAAAATGTCAAAATTTGTAAGATATTCTCAAAGAGTGGATAGTGGTCATTACCTGCAACCACTCTTAAGTAGCTAAGACTTCAGATAAAGCTACTAAATATAAATAATGTGACAATTTATGGCATCAATTTTGCAAAAAATAGGTTCGCCTCGTAGGCAGATTTTGGGGAATTCTCAAATCATAAGAGACATTTTGGTTTTATAAGTAAATCAAAACAAAACTTTAGGCAAGTGAAAAATGCCAACTCACATTAAAAAACCGACACGTGTCGCTTGTGCCTACTGTGCGCTTGACAATAAAGCTTCATTACGATATGCAGATAACTGGAAGAGTATTTTAATAATTTGTCTGGTCGGACAGTAGTTTCTAAAGAATTCCTGAATGGGCTCGAATTGTAATCTTTGAGTTTAGCCGCGCTTAGAGATAGACTCACCCAGACACTAGGCTACATGAGCGGGAATTGGGAGATCTTCTAATACATGCTACAAGGTCCTAACGCTTAGGAAATTATAATGAAAAAACTATTGATTTGTTTACTTTTTATTCTCTTGGCAGTGGGACCTTTTGGCTTAGTGCAAGCTATGGTGAAAGGCCCCCTGTGCTCAAATTGCCACACGATGCATAACAGTCAGGGGGGGGAAATGGTTGTCGGTTTTGAACCTTTCGAAGCCGGTGGAGCCACGAATCCTACCCTTCTAATAACTACTTGTTTGGGGTGCCATACTGCAAGCGATCCGTCTATCTGGAAGGACGCAACCACAGGGGCACCCATTGTATATAACGTGTCTGCCCCCACTTACGGAGCATCTTCGGACGGAGGAACAACCCACCAAGGGCTGGCCGCAGGCAATTTTTACTGGGTCACTCAGAATGACGCAAACGGGCACAATATATTTTCCGGCAGCCCGGACCCCAACCTGACCGTGGCACCCGGGGCTGTCACCAGCGGATGCGGGTTAAATGGCTGCCACGATAATCTGCATGAAACCAATACTAACTTTGGTACCAGGCAGGGTTGCTCTAAGTGCCACATGATGGGAAACGTGAATGGCCCCTCGGGTTACCATCACCGCATTGATACAGATACCGTGATAGACAGTGCGGATGAAGGCTGGTACCGCTTCTTGGCAGGGCATATGGGCGGTATTGGACTTGGTGTTTCAGGGATCGAGGATAGTGACTGGGAGCATGAAACAACGGCAACACATAATGAGTACCTTGGTCTTTCCGCCGGCAAAACTTCGGCGGGTAGTTTTAGCGCATGTGGTCCGACGATGACCGGCTTCTGTTGCGGCTGCCATGGCAACTTCCATATAGAAGAGTTAGACGGGCGGTGGATACGGCATCCCTCGGACGTGGCAATACAAAACTCAGGAGAGTACGCTAATGCCTTTGGCGCGGCGGGCGGCGGCACAGGCACCTATAACCCACTGGTGCCGGTGGCCCGGCCCAGCCTGAGCGCCATAAGCAATACTGTAACTCTGGGTACAGACATGGTTATGTGCCTCTCATGCCATAGGGCTCATGCGAGTCCGTATTATAAGATGTTACGGTGGGATTACAGAGGGTGGCCCGGAGGCGGCACGGATGGGTGCTCTGTCTGTCATACCTCAAAGAATTAAAGGAGTGACGACGGCGAGCTTCTCATAACATGAGATAAGAATTAAGATAGGAGGCGGGCCGACTGCCCTCCTTAACAGGGCAACAACGTTTACAATGGACCTTTAACATTCTTGGAGCCAAATTCTGACATGTCGACCATAAAGACATACCTTCTGTTTATTTCACTCATATTGACTGTAATAGTGCCGTTTAATATTCCTCTGTCCTGGGCGGGATCTTACACGCTGTCGGCGCACGGCAGCTCCTCCTACGGCGTCAATCGTATCTCCCTCAGCCCATATGGATATGCAATGGGCAACTGCGCCCACTGTCACGAACAGCACGCCCTCTTCGGAGGGGTAGAGGTCGATCCCACCGGCAGTCCGGATAAATGGCTTGTCTATGATACCTTATACACAGACCAGGACACTACTTTTTGCCAGAAGTGCCACTGCGGCACTGCCAGTTCCAAGCAGCAAAGCATGCCGGAACAATGCAGTTACAGTTACAAGTTCGGAGGGGACGGAAGTCTTAGCTGTCCCGACAATATAAGGCGGGCTTTCAGGTTTATTACTGAAAGCGGTGTGCCCCAATTGATATGCGATTCACCAACGGGTTCCGCTCATCAACTGACATATATTAGAACTTTTTTGAAAGGGAAATGGGGGTTTGGCAACACAAACGATAAAGTCAACCCTTGCTCGGGGTGTCACAATCCTCATAAGGCTCAAAGGCACAATTACCCTGTGGGCGGTACGGGTACATCTCCCCTATCCCTCCCCACTACCCATGACGGTGATTGGAATGTATATGGCGCCCAGACGACCGAAAGGATGGATAGTCACACCTACCAGGCGCCCTATTATTCTGGCTCAACAACGACCTATGAACCTGATGGAAACAGTACCTCTGACGGGTCCAACATGCCGGACTATGTGGCTTTTTGTACGGCTTGTCATAACACCGGCTATAATGGCGGTCAGATGACGAGCTCACAGAAATCCCAGTTTACGACTGGTGTCCCAGCTTGGATACAGAATCCGGATTGGACTGCCTCACCGCATGGAAACACAGATGGCATGAAGGCGGACTCTATGAAAAGAAAGGCCCCGTACACGGCCAACAGAAACTACGTCCTTTCCTGTACCGATTGTCACGAAACTCATGGAAGCCCCAATCGTATGCTGGTTCGCAAAGAAGTAAACGGCGAAAGCGCTGTAACCTTCACTGATTGGGACAGTCGAAGCGACTGGCTCACCCTTTGCCAGCGGTGTCACACAATTACTTCCAGCCACAAAATGGACACCCCATGCCGCGTGTGTCACACGCATGATCCAAATTGGATGAAGCCTTTCTGAACAGCCATACTCGGCGTCACAGAGGACCTCAGGCGTGCGTTAGGACGGAGACTTCAAGTATCAACCATGACTTGACATCTTAAGGCCCCAAGTGACAGCCAAAATCACTATTGCCTGATCCCCTTCATTCCTCTTTAGGTAACAACTCAGGCATTCCACAATAGTCTGCCGTAACTCCGATATTGAGCAAAAAAACAAAGGGAAAAGAATTGAAAAAACCTCGTTGATTCAGTATGATAAGTTCGACAAAAAACAAAAAATACTGTAACCAACGAGGTTAAAAGAAATGATACGACAAACCGTTCTTCCTTTCAAGTTAGAAAAGACCAAAGACACAATAACTTCTCATGCAGGGTTGGCTCTGTTGGGGGAATTTTGTGTTGGCTTAGGACTTTTGGACTCCACTGACAATCATTTGCCAAAGCCTGCCAGTGGAGCAGGCTTTAACCCCAGTGAATATGTTTTCCCTTTGGTTTTAATGCTCAATGGCGGTGGTCGTAGTCTGGAAGACATCAGGGTTATCAGGGATGATACTGGGTTACGGGAGATATTGCCGCTGGAGAGAGTTCCTACATCTGATGCAATCGGAGACTGGCTCAGGAGAGTCGGCGACACCGGTGGCCTGTCAGGATTAAAGAAGGTAAACCAAAAGTTGCTCAAGCGTGGGATGAAGCATGATGGTCTCAATGGCTACACGCTTGATATAGATGCCACAGGCATCGAAGCCGAAAAACAATCGGCAAAGATGACTTACAAAGGATTTAAGGGCTATATGCCGATGGTGGGTCATCTGGCAGAAAACGGATTGATAGTAGGTGAAGAATTTCGTGAAGGCAATGTGGCCCCTGCTGCAAGGAATCCGGAGTTTTTAAAATATTGCGTAAAGCAAATGCCTAAGGGCAAAAAGATCAAAGCGTTCCGAGCTGATAGCGCCTCATATCAAGCAGATATAATCAATTACTGCAACAAGTGGGGCATTGATTTTGCCATAGGCGGAGCACTTGATGAAGCAGTATTAAGGGCAATAGATTCTATCTCTGAAACGAGCTGGACACCATACAAGGATGGCCATATTGCCGAGACAGTCCATTGCATGAACAAGACAAAAAAATCCTTTCGAATTATTGTTGTTCGCAGGCCCTATCAAAGCAGGTTCTTTGATGAAAACGATATAGAGTCAAAATATACGGTAATAGCAACGAACAAGGATGGTTCATCTAAAGAGGCATTAAACTGGTACAACCAACGCGGTGATAGTAGTGAGAATCGTATCAAAGACCTTAAGATCGGCTTTGGCATGGAAAGAATGCCGTGCGGCCAAACAAAAGCGAATGCCATGTTTTTCAGGATAGGCGCCCTGTCTTACAACATCCATCGACTATTCCTTATGAAGACTTTGGACAAATCGTGGCGCAAGCATCAAGTACAAACAACAAGATGGAGATTATATCAAACAGCCGGAAAAGTCGTAGACCATTCAAACAGGATCTTTCTTAAAGTTCGGAGAAGTTACTACAATCTGTTTGAAGCGATTCGATTGAAAACGTGGGAATTTGCCAATAGCTAACTATATAACAACAAGAAAGGCAGAGCTATCAAGACTTACAAGGTAAGCGCTTAATAAACCGCACTAAGCATTTAGCTTCAGTTGTTCTGGGCTCAAATATTGTGGAAGCAGGGATTTATAATCTTCGGTCGTCTCAGCCACCGGCAGTCTATCAAATAGATAGCGCAGATAACGGTAGGGTTC
>JBDRFJ010000142.1:0-52303 GCA_043818915.1 Pseudomonadota bacterium
CGCGTTGGCGGAGAAGAAAGGATAGAGGCCAAGGTGAGGGTCATAGCGGCCACGAATGCAGATCTTAAGAAAATGTGCAGCGAGGGTCAATTCAGAAGGGACCTTTATTACCGGTTAAACGTGTTTCCGATTGAAATTCCAGCACTGAGAGAGAGAATGGAGGACATCGCGTATATTGTCGAGGTCATTTTCAAAAGGCTGAACAAATTTCATCTAAAGGAAATTCACGACATTCATCCCCATGTCATAGATGCTTTTGGAAAGTACTCATGGCCGGGCAACATCCGTGAGCTGGAAAATCTTATGGAGCGGGCCTACATACTTGAAGTTTCTCCAATACTGACGCCTGAGAGCTTTCCGAGCGAACTTTTTACCTCTGATCCTTCGCCGGTACAGGTGAGGCCGAACATTTCTCTTCCCCTGGCGGAGGTGAGACACAGGGCTGTGGAACATAGCGAAATGTTCTATTTGAGAGAACTATTGGCCGCAAACAAGGGCCGAATAAAAGAGAGCGCCGAGGCAGCCGGAATCAGTCCCCGTCAACTACATAAATTGATGAAAAAATATGGCATCAGAAAGGAGGAGTTTAAGCCCTCCCGCCAGCCTAAACAATATTTCAGAACTTTGAGTTCCGGTAGTCAAAAAAACAGAACTCAAGGTTCGTGTTATTAATTTCTCCATTATTTCGATAAACTGCATTACATCCATTACTCTATCGCCCGCCTGATCGAATTTCCTTCCATGAAGATCGGAACCGTTAGTTCTGGCTTCCGCACGTGACAATCATACAAAAACTTGCATTGTCAATAGGTTAAGGGTTTGGCACAACTGTTGCTTTTTAATAAAAACTTCAGCACACGGTTACGTGTAGCGTTTCAGTGGTAAGAGCCCAATGACCAAACACAAGATCAGTTTAAGGAGTACACTAAAAGGACAAGCAAGGAGGAGGTGAGGTGTAACAGTAAATGTGTTTTCTTTAACGGAGCACCTTTTAACGGCTATGTTGACCAAGAAAAAGAAAAAATATTTTGAAGGCTTGCTCACTCAAACCTTGGATGCGCTTTTGACAGAAGTGAAAAAAACCGCCGGTGGTACAAACATTTCTCAAGATAAGTCTCCCGACTTAGCAGACCAAGCATCTATGGAGACCGATAGCAGTTTTGTTTTCCGCATTAAAGCAAGGGAAAGCAGATTGATCATAAAGATCAAGGACGCCCTAATGAGGCTTGAAGATGGAACATTTGGTATGTGTCAAGAATGCGGCGGAGAGATTTCCATGAAGAGGTTGAAGGTTCGACCTATAGCCAGTCTATGCATTAAGTGCAAAGAAAAGCAGGAAACTGAAGAGAAGGCCAAGGGGTTGTAAAAGAACACAATGTGAAATTTCTCCCGTTAGAAGGCGCTCTCGATTTTTTCCATAGTGGACTCATGCGTATTTGGGTTCAAGGAGGAGATTGAGATGAAGACACAAAGGATGAATATAAAGAAGACTATGCGTAACGTTTTTTTGAAAACTATCCATTTTTCCTGCTGCTGTTGGTGGTCTTCTCCGTTTCCCTGATCGTCTATTATGCAATAGAAGCGCCTATTGATATTGGGAGACAGAGGCGAATTAGAGTCTTGCCTTCCTCATAATTGGGTGTATAGGGTGTCATGCAACAAACTTGTGAAATCAGCCTACAATCCCAGATCACAGCTTCGGAAAAACCGGCAAGATCGGGCCGGTTCTGAATCTGAATTATTGAACAGGATTTATTTCCCGATACAGAACCTGCTGAAAATCTCATCGAGTATATCTTCATTGGTGGTCTCTCCCGTAATTTCTCCCAGGGCATCCAAACCCTCTTGAAGCTCTATGGCTATCAGGGCCGGGGAATCCTTTTTGTTTATAAGTTTCAGGGCGGCCCTTGATGCCGATAGCGCCCTTTCGAGAGCACGCTTGTGACGTAAGTTGGGAGCAACGGAAGGAAATACCATTTCCTTAGAGCCGATAATCTCTTTGTAGATGATTTCCAGAAGCTCGTTAATACCGGTGTTGAATTTTGCCGATATTTCTACAATATGTTCTCCGGGGAAGTGCCGCGAGATTTGTGCCAACGGAAATGCCGGGTGGAGATCTACTTTATTGGCCAGGATAATCTTTATCCGGTGTTTTATTTCATTAAATATACTAAGGTCTTCTGTTGTGAATGATTCACTGGTATCTATCATAAACAGAACAAGGTCAGCGCTGTCCAGACGTTCCTTCGTAAATCTTATTCCAATGGTTTCTACTGCATCGGTTGTTTGACGCAGCCCCGCGGTGTCGATTATTTTTATCGGAATCCCTTTTATTGTTAATCCTTCTTCGATGATATCACGGGTGGTCCCGGGGATATGCGTGACAATGGCGCGTTCCCTTTTTAAAAGTCTGTTGAGGAGGCTCGATTTTCCGACATTTGGGCGCCCAATGATAATAATGTCTAATCCCTCTCTGTAAAGCTGTGCTGTTTCATAATTTTCCAACAGATCATTTAAAGGGGATATTACAGACTCGGCTATTGAAGCCACTGCATTCACCTCGTCTTCTTCCATCTCTTCCGGAAAGTCGATCACTGCCTCAATGCGGGCGAGGGTTTCGATAAGGGCTTTTCTTATATTCTGAACAAAGTCGAACAGGTCGCCTTGTAGCTGTTGCGCTGCCAAGCGAAGTCCCTTGTCGGTCTTGGATGTAATAAGGTCTATAACAGCTTCTGCCTGAGTTAGGTCGATGCGGCCGTTTAAAAAGGCACGCTTGGTAAATTCACCTGGTTCAGCCGGCCTGATCCCCTGTTGTAATACCAGTTCCATAATGGCATTGATGGCTGCCATGCTGCTGTGGGTGTGGATTTCAACTATGTCTTCACGTGTATAGGTAACTGGTGCCCGCATGACTGCGAGAAGTACTTCATCTAATGTGTGGCCGGTATCCGGGCTTACGATGAAGCCATGGTAGAGATGGTGTGAACTAAACCGAGGAGTAGGTTTTGATGGGCGAAAGATTTGGGAGGGTACTGTGCAAGCCTTTGGACCGCTAATCTTGATGATTCCAATTCCGCCCAGGCCGGGGGGAGTGGCAATAGCAGCAATGGTGTCTTCATTTATCATTTTAAGATCTTACTACAGCGGCATTTTCTGAATAATGACAAATGCCCAATGACAAGTTTCAACCGGCTGTTTCCCTTGTCGAGTTTGTCCTACGAGAAGATCGACCATTTTTTTGGGGAATTATGATCATTTTCTTGAAAAGACCCTCTCCTCGGCTTTTTGACGTCACCTCACGAACAGGTTGAAGCGCGATATGAACAATTCTGCGGTCATATGCATTCATTGGTCTTATGGTGGCAGGTTTGCCGGAGCGTTTGACCTTTTCCGCAAGTCGTAGTGCCAATTGTGTCAAAGAGGTCTTTTTGCGGTCCCTATAATTTTCAATGTCTATAATTACAGGAAGATGTCCAGGATATTTTTTATTAACAATTTTTTGAATGATGTATTGAAATGCATCAATTGTTTGACCGTGTTTCCCTATTAAGAGGGCCGAGTCGGTCGATTCTATCGTAAGTATCAAACCCTTATCCCGAATCTCTGAGGTTACAACAGACCCGTCAATCGTTCTATTAAGGATATCCGCGAGGGACTGCTTCGCAAATGTCGCTATTTCTTCTAATAGCTGAGCAGGAGGCGGCTCTGTGCTGATCTCTTCCAGAGGCTCTTCCGCCGGCAATTTTTCTTCCGGTTCCGTCTCTTTTTCTATTTGCTTTGATTCCACTTGAACCCGAATTTTTGCCTTTTTGATTCCTACCAGACCGAAAATTCCTGTAGATCCGTATGAAAGGACTTCGACATTCAGCTCTTTTTTTGAGATGCCGAGCGTGTCAGAGGCACTCTGAATAGCGTCTTCCACGGTCTTTCCTTCAAATTCATGTATAGATGACATAATTTCCTCCACGTTTAGGCCGTCTTTTTTGTGACGTAGTATTGCTGGGCAATAGAGAGTATGTTGTTGACCAGCCAATATAATACAAGTCCGGACGGAAAATTGATGAAGATAAAAGTAAATACAATGGGCATAGCCATCATAATTTTTGCCTGTGCCGGATCGCCGGGAGGTGGGGACATCTTCTGTTGAAGGAACATGGATGCTCCCATTATGATAGTAAGGACCGGTATGCCGTATGGAGGTTCCATAAATGGGATACTGAAATCGAAATTAAATAGACGGTCCGGCGCCGCAAGATCGTTAATCCAGCCGAAAAAGGGTGCGTGTCTGAGTTCAATTGACTGATACAGCATCTTGTAAAAGGCGAAAAAAACAGGAATCTGGAGAACCATCGGAAGACATCCCCCCAACGGATTGATATTGTAAGTTTTATAGAGATTCATAAGCTCCTTGTTCATTGTCTGCTTGTCGCCTTTATACTTTTGCCGCAGTTCCGTCATCTTTGGTTGGAGCTTCTTCATATCGCTCATTGACTTATAACTTTTGTTGCTGAGTGGCCAGAATACGATCTTGATGAGGATGGTCAGGATAATAATGGCGAGTCCATAATTGTGAATATATCTGTTTAAAAAATTAAGTATATGAAGGAGCGGTTTGGCAAGTATATCAAACCACCCGAAATCTATTGCCTTTGAGAGTTTTTTATCAACACTTGACAAGATGTCGAGACTTTTTGGGCCTATATAAATATGATAACGATAAGAGCGCTCTGTTTGGGGAGGGATCGTGCCTGTTGGATCAATGTGTACGGCCTTCAAGAGTTGCTCGGCCCCCTGTTCCAACCGGACGCTTGCTTCCTTCTTCTCATCCTCAGGTATTACAGCGGTTATAAAATACCGATCTCCGAGAGCGAACCAGTCTATCCTGCCGGAGTAGAGGTCTCTTTTGGAAATATCTTTTTCAGAGAGTTCCTTAAGTTTATTGTCAACAAGGATTGATGGACCGGAAAAAATATAATGCGATTCTGAGGAGTTGTCCTGGCGGTATATAACCGCAAGGGTTAGATTGTCCTTCAATGCCTTGGGAAAAGGGTTGCCGACCTTGACTTCAAGATCAAAGAGATAGTTGTCAGGATAAAATGTATAAGTCTTGACTATGCGGTACCCTTGAGGGGAGTCCCAAGAAAAGGAGAGGCTTTTTTGTTTGTTTGTGGCATCAATGACGCTTCTTTCAGTGTCTGCATGAAAGACCGCGTCATCAAGCCCCTGAATTTTATGATTTACAAAACCTATTGCCAAGCTGCGTTCCTCTGGAGATTGCGCAGATATCAACAGCTTCATTGGAGAATCCGGTTGGATGGTTTCACGATATTTATTTAGTTTGAAATCTTTCAACGTGGCCCCTTCTTCCGTGAAAGAGGCGGTATAAAAGGGGGTAGATACGGCGATTGTTCTACCTTTTATTGCCGGCCTTGCCTCGGGTTTTTTTATGGTGGCAACGGTCTCTCCAAGAGGTTGAACATTTTTGTCCTGCGCCACGGTCTCTTCTTGTGGCTGTTCTACCTGCTGTTTTGTTGAGATCTCCGGTGGTCTGCCGAAAAAGACTTGATACACAAAAAAAACAAGAAAAGTGAGAACAACCGCTAATAACATCCTTAAGTTTGAGTCCATAGAAATACTCCTTAAATGAACAGTTTTTTACGTATAAGATTATTTCAAATTTTTACCTGACCGGATCATAACCGCCTGGATGGAACGGATGGCATTTCAAGATCCTAAGGATCGCCATAACCGATCCTTTCAGAATGCCATAGCGTTCGATTGCCTGATGAGCATATTCCGAGCAGGTGGGGACAAAACGACATGCAGGGATAAAAAGGGGGGAGAGACAGTATTGATATATCCTAATAAGAAATAGAAGAGACGACCTTAAAGATTGTATGAAGTTCATGTAACATCTCTTGCGAACGTAATCGTGATGAGCCCTTTCTTACTATTACCACAAGGTCAAGAGTGTGATCCTTAAACAGCTTTTTGCTTAAGCGAAATGCCTCACGTATTCGACGTTTCAGATAGTTCCGGTAAACAGCAGACCCCACTCTTTTGCTGACGCTAATCCCTATGCGCGTGACATTTAACTTGTTTTTTCTTGTCAGAACGATAAAATGATACGAGTTGAACTTACGACCTGTTCGATATACGGTCTGAAAATCAGTACTCTTTCGTATCCTTTCGGATCTGGTTAACGTGAAAGTTCCCAAAATATCACGTGCAGATTTAAGCCGTTTTTAATAGCATTTTTTTCTCCGCCCCGGAGATCGGATTCAGCCCTACGCCTGCGAATCAACATTGCATCCTTGCATAAAAAGATATCGCCGCTTAAACGGTTAGTCGTTTCCTCCCTTTAGCCCTACGCCGTTTTAATATGTTTCGTCCCGCCGTTGTATGCATCCTTGAAAGAAAGCCATGCGTTCGAGCCCTCTTGATTTTACTCGGTTGATATGTTCTTTTCATTTGTACTATCCTTTTTTTAAGCGCTGGGAAAAAATCCTAACGCAAGTATTTTTTTTGTAATTTTTGACACTAAACAGACGATACAGTAAAATAGACTTATAAAACATATTGTTCTATTAATGTCAAGCGTTCATTTAAATTGTTAAATTATGCCTCGAAGTTAACGTATACTGTTGTCTTCGGCGAGATTGGAGGCATTTTCTCTTGAATTTGTTTGACGCGTCTGTTACTTAAATAGGGCAGTATATTTAGGTAAACCTAAATTGAGCGATTTTTGACTCGATCTACACCAACCTCTTGCGCATCAAGGGCTTGCGAAAATCCTCGACATATCCACGGGTATGCCTGCGGTTTTCGGAAACCTTGCTACATCAAGATGTTGGCACATCTCTTCCTCAAAAATCGTTCAACTTAGGTTATAAAATATAATATTTTGCAAAGGTCTAAAAAAGAGGGTGTTATGTTTGACAAATTATTAGGGCTATTTTCTACGGATCTTGCTATCGATCTCGGAACGGCAAACACACTGGTTTATGTGAAAGGGAGAGGGATCGTTTTGCGAGAACCTTCTGTTGTAGCGGTAAGGACAAACACCGGGCGAGGAAAAAAGGTCATAGCTGTAGGAAGGGAGGCCAAGATGATGTTGGGACGCACCCCGGGCAACATCGTTGCTATTCGTCCCATGAAAGATGGCGTTATAGCCGATTTTGAAGTTACTGAAGCAATGCTGCGCCATTTTATCCGAAAAGTTCACAACCGGAAGAAGCTGATACGCCCCAGGATTATCGTTTGCGTTCCTTCCGGGATTACTCAGGTTGAAAGGCGAGCTGTTCGAGAGTCGGCAGAATCTGCCGGGGCCCGCGAGGTGTTTTTGATAGAAGAGCCCATGGCCGCGGCTATTGGGGCGGGGCTTCCTATTACTGAACCCACCTGCAATATGGTTGTGGATATAGGTGGGGGGACTACGGAGGTGGCCGTAATATCACTTGCGGGAATTGTGTACAGCCGGTCAATTCGTGTAGGCGGGGATAAGATGGACGAATCGATCATTCAATATATCAAGAGAAAGTATAATCTCTTGATCGGTGAAAGAACAGCAGAGATTATAAAAACAACCATAGGGAACGCTTATCCGAATCCCAATCCTGATGAGGTAGAAATTATCGAAGTAAAAGGTAGAGACCTGGTGTCGGGTATTCCCAAGATTCTCGCGATTGATTCAGAAGAGATACGCGTTGCTATTTCCGAGCAGATTGATGCGATTGTGGCAACGGTAAAAATAGCGCTGGAGCAAACTCCGCCCGAACTTGCAGCCGATGTCGTGGACAAAGGGATTGTAATGAGCGGGGGGGGGGCATTGATGAAGAATCTGGACAGGTTGCTGCGCGAAGAAACGTCATTGCCCATAACAGTGACTGAAGATCCTCTGTCAACAGTGGTGCTTGGGTCTGGAAAGGCCTTGGACAACTTGGAGATTTTAAAAGAGGTCGCAATTTAAGAAGACGCTCGGTAATGTTTCGGCTTTTAGGTTGCAAATTGAGATTGTTTCCCGCATAGGTTACTGATTGGGCCCACCATAAAGAATCAGAGGCCTTTGTAAGGCTGTCATGTTTTGCAAAGGCCTCAAGCACTCCCTGTGAAGCGTATCGTATTATGTTTTCTAAAAAAACTTTAATAATCATTACAACGATCGCGCTGGTTTTGATCAATGTTGTTATCATATCTATCGGTGCGCGGTCTCAAAGCGAACTCGGTTTCTTCCAAAGAGTTGCCGTAGAAATCCTTGCGCCATGTCAGCATAGTGTAACATCGATTTTTCAATATATTTACGGGACCTGGTCCCGTTATTTTGATCTGATTTTAGTCGATGAGGAAAATAAACAGCTTCGTGCCACAATACGATCTCTAAAAGAGGAGGTCAATTCCCTAAAAGAATCGGAAATTGCCAACAGACGGTTAAGAGCGCTCTTGGATTTTAAGTCGGTTGTCTCCGATGAAACAATCCCCGCTGAGGTAATAGGAAAAGAACCCTCAAAGTGGTTCAAGACCTTCATAATCAACAAAGGAACGGCAGACGGCATACGAAGGGGGATGCCCGTGGTGGCGCCCGATGGGATCGTTGGACAGGTGATCAATGTCTCTTATCATTATTCAAAGGTGCTTTTAATTATTGATCAAAACAGCGCTGTCGATGCCTTAGTGCAGCGGACCAGATCACGAGGGATAGTTGAAGGAGGGGGGAAGGGGGCTTGCCGATTTGAATATGTATTGAGAAAAGCGGATGTCCAAGAGGGCGATGTTGTTATATCATCCGGGCTTGGGGGGGTATTCCCCAAGGGGCTCAGGGTCGGTTATGTTTCAAATATTGTCAAAAGCAATGCCGGAATTTTTCAGGGGGTAATATTACAGCCTTATGTAGATTTTGCCAAGCTGGAAGAAGTGTTCGTAGTGCTAAGAAAACAGGTATTTTTTGAGGATGAGGAGGAGAGCGGGTGAAAGATTTTTTTCTTTTTCTGGTACTCGGAATCGCGTTCCTTGTCTTAGAGTCAACCGTGTTGGCTACATCTGCTTTTCAAGGGCTTAGATATGATCTCTTAATCCCTCTTATCATTTTTGTGGCTCTCTATCACTCAATACGGGTTGGGCTCCCTCTATGTATCGTTTTTGGTTTTTTTATGGATGTTTTTTCAGGGGGGGTATTTGGATTGTTTTTGTCTATCTATTTTTGGCTTTTTTGTTTTATTAAAGCCATCCTGTGCTTCTTGGATTTACAAAATTCCTTCTTAGAGGTAATTCTTGTGGTAGTGGGAGTATTGGCAGAGAATCTGATAGTTATTTTCTCAACTTCACTTTTGGAGGCGGGACAACAAATAGAATATGTTACTTTGCAACACGTAATTGTGCAGACCCTTTTAGCGGGCGCTACAGCCCCTTTAATGTTTGTAGCTTTTTTTAAATTAAGAGATATACGACTTCGAATTAGTAATTTAGGGACTTAGGAATTGTGAATTAATCGAAATTTAAGAAGTCGCCGTGTTGGAGCAAGACAATTCCTCAATCCCTGAATTCCCTAATTCCTAAATTTCTTTATTTATTATGAGATCCGATTATTTTAATTCTGTTGACACCGATTGGTATAAAAAGCGCTTTTATAGGTTGCTGATTTGTATTGTTGCCGGTTATTCAATCCTTTTCGTAAGGCTCTACTATTTTCAGGTGCTAAAAGGTGAAGATCTCAGGCGTATGGCAGAGAACAATTATGTGCGCCTTGAAAGCATTCCTCCATCACGCGGCCTGATCTATGACAGAAACGGCGAACTCCTTGTGGACAACCGCCCCTCTTTTAACATTTCGATTATCTTGGAGGACGCGCCCAATCCCGAACAGGTAATTAAACGGCTGGCTTTACTCTTGAACATCCCTCCAACCCCTCTTTTAAAAAAGATTCAGGCGGCAAGGAGATCTCAACCATTTAAACCCATAATTTTAAAAAGTGATGTCAGTCGTGATGAATTGGCCGTGATAAAGACCAGAAAGTTCGATCTGCCCGGAATCATTGTAGCCGTCGAACCTCAACGTCACTATTTAATGGAAGGCGGCGCTTCCCATTTAATCGGTTACTTGGGCGAGATCAGTCAAAAGGAATTGGCCGGCGGGCGCTATCCTGACAACAAGGCAGGCGATTTCATAGGAAAATTTGGAGTTGAAAAAACGTGTGGGGCCTCTTTCTTAGGGAAGAGAGGCGGAAGGCAGATAGTGGTAGACGCGCTCGGACGAACAACGGACGTGCTTAGCACCGTAGAGGCGACGCCCGGGAAAAACGTTTACTTAACGATAGACCGTAGACTGCAGAAAGTAGCCGAAGATATGCTAAGCAAGAAGATATCCGGGGCTGTCCTTGCAATGGATCCCAACAATGGTCATATCCTTGCGATCGCGAGTAGCCCTTCTTTTGACCAGAATGCGTTAGTGGAAGGGATGAGTCATTCAGAGTGGAAAGCAGTTGTCTCTAACCCGCTCCATCCCCTTGAAAACAAGGCGATCCAGGGCCAGTATCCTCCGGGTTCCACATACAAGATCATTACGGCCATGGCGGCTCTGGAAGAGGGTGTTGTTGCAGAGGACACAGAACATTTTTGTCAGGGTTATTACAAGTTTCGGAACCGCCGGTTCAGATGTTGGCAAGAGGCAGGGCACGGAAACTTAAATATACGAGAAGCATTAGCGCAGTCCTGTGATGTGTTCTTTTACAAGGTGGGAGAGAGTCTGGGAGTGGATCGCTTGGCCCGCTATGCAAAAGGATGCGGGATCGGTGTAAAAACGGGAGTAAGGCTGGACAATGAGGCAATGGGATTGGTTCCTACGATGAGTTGGAAATTAAGACGCTTTGGCAGCCCATGGCAGAAGGGTGAGACGCTTGTGATTGCGATTGGGCAGGGGTTCAACCTTGTTACTCCTGTGCAGATGGTTACTTTGATCAGTGCCGTGGCAAACGGGGGGACACGGTATAGGCCGGTTGTTATAAAGGAGATACGAGATTACGACGGTAGCCTGTTGGAAACCACTGTGCCTGAGATACTCGGACGCCTGCCGGCCAGCAAAGAGACTCTGAGCATCATTAGAAAGGGCTTGGAAGATGCCGTTAATACAAGATTGGGCACTGGTTCGTCTGTCCGACTTCCCGGTGGTGTAATGGCTGGAAAAACCGGCACGGCTCAAGTCGTAAAGTTAGAGGAGGATAGAGATAAAAAGGAGGAAGATGTCCCGTTTCGGTTTCGTGATCACGCTTGGTTTGTTGCGTATGGGCCAACCAAAAAGCCGTGCATCGCGGTAGCGGTTCTTGTTGAACATGGCGGACATGGCTCGACTGCCGCCGGCCCGATCGCAAGAGAGGTTATTCAGAAATACTTAGAATTTTATCCTGAAAATGCGGATTGAGGGATTAGGAAACTGAGGGATTTAGGAATTGAGAAATTAAAGAGAAATTAAAAAAGACAACATTTGACAATCCCATAATCCCTCAATTCCTAAATCCCTCAATTAGGTAAGATAATGTTTGACAGACGATTGGTGCAAAATTTTGATTGGGTGTTGTTGATCATAACCATTTTAATTGCAACGGTTGGGATTATTAACCTTTACAGCGCTGTTGCGGGTGATCCGGCCAGTAGCCACCTTTATGTAAAACAGCTTTACTGGTTCGGTATCGGGGCCGTATTCATGACGGCCGCATTTATAGTTGACTATAGATTATTGCAACAGTGGGCCGTGCCAATCTACGCTGTTTCTATTATCTTACTGATCGTGGTTTTATTCTTCGGCAAAGTAGTATCAGGATCGCAACGCTGGCTTACATTAGGGCCTATTTCTTTTCAACCCTCTGAACTGGCAAAAATTGCCTGCATCATAGTCTTGGCACGACACTTCTCAAAAGATATAACGTACGAAGGGATGTCTTTGCGGGATCTTTTTAAGCCGTTTCTGTGGGTGATTGTCCCTTTCTGTCTAATTACCATGGAGCCGGACCTGGGGTCTGGGCTGTTGGTTTTGTTGGTCGCCGGATCCATAATCCTTTTTGTAAAAATTCAAAGAGGTTCATTTATCTTTTTAGCCGCATTAGGGGCAGCAGTAATGCCTTTGGTGTGGTTCTTTCTCAAAGGATACCAGAAACAACGGATATTGACCTTTTTGAATCCGGACCGGGACCCCATGGGGGCGGGTTATCATATTATTCAATCTAAGATAGCTATTGGGTCGGGCATGCTTTCCGGTAAAGGGTTTTTAAAAGGGACCCAAAGTTATCTCTCCTTTTTGCCGGAGCAGCATACGGATTTTATCTTTTCGGTCCTGGCGGAGGAATGGGGGTTTTTAGGAGCGGTTACCGTGATAACTTTGTTTCTTGTTTTATTGGTATGGGGTATAAATATAGCCTTACGTTCCAGAGAAAATTTCGGGACGATTGTGGCGGTGGGAATTGTATCCATGATTGGATGGCAGGTAGTTATTAATGTGGGAATGACCATGGGGCTTATGCCTGTAGTCGGAGTTCCGCTCCCCCTTGTAAGCTACGGAGGTTCTTCCGTCCTTACCGTTATGATAGGAATAGGACTTTTAATGAACATCAGTATGCGCCGGTTCATGTTTCAAAAATTTGGGCGATAGTGACCATATTTACGGCTTCGTAAAAAGTATAAGATTGCGCTTTTTATAATTTTATTAACTTCATAACGGTATTAAACAATGCGCAATTCCTGAATTCCTGAATTCGCAATAACCTGTAAAAAGTCCTTTTTACAGGTGTGCCAATATTGTTCTTGAAAAACATATCTCATTGTGGTACACACCACCATCTCGTCAAGACCCGAGACCTCGTAAGACATTCGATTTTATCCAAACTTGGAAAATGCTATGCCCAAAGGAAAAGAAGAATTTAATACATTTTTAGGTAAGTCCACCAATTTCGAGGGAAAGCTGACCTTTGACGGGACTATTAGATTGGAGGGCCGCTTTAAAGGAGAGGTCGAGGGAAAGAACGGAACATTGATTGTCGGCGAAAACGGTTTTATTGATGCCTCTATCCTGGTAAATACCATTGTTATCAGTGGAGAGGTCAAGGGAGATATTAACGCTGAAGATCGGATCGAGATACATCCCCCCGCAAAGGTCTTTGGCGATATTACGGCGCCTGTCATTGTGATAGATGAGGGGGTTGTTTTTCAGGGTAGCTGCACCATGAAGTCTCAGTCTACCGAACAGCGGGATTCTCTACGTCTGGCAGAGCGGCAGAAGGAAGGGATAGACAAGAAAAAAGAATAAAATAAAAAAAACCTTTGACATTTTAAGCTCCTTGATGGTATGGATGGGCGTCCATTTAAGCGGCGCAAGCCATCTCGATTTTATAGGGCTACTTTTAGAGTTTTTAACAGGTTCGTATCATTAGCATGTTATAAGGAGAACGCCATGGTTCAAATTGCACCTGATTGGACACTGTTTGTTCAGATAGCCAACTTCCTATTTTTACTCGCGGCATTAAATGTCATCCTCTACCGACCTATACGAAAAATCCTTAGCGAACGAAAAGAGAAAATAACCGGACTTGAGAGTAGTGTTGAAGATCTCAACCGCTACGCTGAGGAGAAAAGGGAGGAGTTTGCCAACAAGATTAATGAGGCAAAGCTGGAGGGGTTCCAAAAGAAGGAGGCTTTGAAGGCGGAAGGCGCTGAGGAAGAAAAACATATCATAAGTGAAATTCACCAAAAGGCACAGACCGAGATGGAATCGATACGCTCTCAAATAGCAAAGGACGTGGAGAGTGTGCGTAATACACTCCGGAAAGAGATAAAGGGTTTCTCTGCTGCGATTGTGGATAAGATATTGGGGAGGGCTGTTTCATGAGGAAGTTTTGCTTTACACGACAACGAGGTGCGGCTTTATTGTGTTGCTTTGTTGCTGTGGCTTTTCTGTTTGGAGTCGGCATAGCGGTTGCGTCTTCCGAAGCAGAGCACGGCGAACACGGCGACGGTGGATTTAATAAGACAGCGGATTTTATACAGCGCATTGTTAACTTTACTGTCCTTGTTGGGGTATTGTTTTTCGTTCTGCGAAAGCCTGTCAAGAACGCCTTTGTGGGCCGGAGTCAAGCTATCCAGGAAAAATTGGCGGAGCTGGAACGACAAAAAGGGGAAGCAGAGAAAAAGCATGCGGAGTATAAAGGCAAATTGGCCCTCTTGGAGCAGGAGACAGCAAAGATTGTCGAGTCTTATATAGCGGAGGGCGAGGCGTCCAAGGCGCAGATCATCGAAGCGGCCGGCAAGACGGCTGAAAAGATGCAGGAGCAGGCAAAGGTGGCGATTCAGCAAGAGTTTGACAAGGCCAAGGCCCAGATTCAGGATGAGATTGTTAATGAGGCCGTAATGGCCGCCGATAAGTTGATCAAAAAAGAGATCAATGATGAGGACCAAGACCGACTGGTCGATGAATACATAGCAAAGGTGGTGGTAGCGCAGTGAAAAATTTGGCGATTGCACGAAGATATTCAAAAGCCCTCCTGGCGATCGGAAAAGAAGACGGCCAGGCGGAAACGTACAAAGACGAGCTGTCGGGATTTACAGAGATTCTTGAAAAAGAAAAGGTGTTGAAGCACGCACTCACCAATCGACTTTATGCCGCTGATAGCCGTAAGAAGGTGCTGCAGAAAGTGCTGGGAGAACTGAGCTTATCCAAGGTGATGAACTCTTTTCTATCCCTGGTATTTGACAAGGGACGTATAGCGTATTTAAAGGACATTAGCGAGTTTTATCAAAAACTGACTGATGATCTTGTCAATATTGCGCGTGCCACGGTAACATCTGCTGTGGAGCTCTCATCTGAAGCTCAGGACAACATCCGGGATGCCTTATCAAAGATGACAGGGAAAAAAGTGATTGTCGATGCCCATACCGACCCTTCACTTATCGGGGGCTTGGTGGCCAAGATAGGGGATTTGGTTTTTGATGGCAGCATCAAGACACAGCTTTTAACTATACAAGATATTTTTAAAAGGGGAGAGAAGGTCTAATGGAAATTCGAGCCGAAGAAATAAGTCAGATTATTAAAGAGCAGATTAAAGATTATGACAAAAAGGTAGATTTGAGCGAGACCGGTACCGTCCTTTCCGTGGGTGATGGTATTGCAAGGGTTCATGGTGTTGAAAATGCCATGGCCATGGAACTCCTCGAGTTTCCAGGCGGCATTATGGGCCTTTGCCTCAACCTTGAGCAGGACAATGTAGGTGTCGCCATTATGGGCGAGGACATTCACATAAAAGAAGGCGACATGGTAAAGCGTACAGGACGTATCGCGCAGGTTCCGGTCGGAGATGCGACCATGGGTCGAGTCATGTCCGGTATTGCCGAGCCGCTCGACGGAAAGGGGCCGATCAACGCAACAGAATTTTCAAGAATCGAGGTGGTTGCCCCCGGTGTTATCGCTCGTAAGTCAGTGCACGAGCCGATGTATACGGGCCTTAAGGCGATCGACGCCATGACCCCTGTGGGACGGGGACAGCGCGAACTCATCATCGGTGACCGCCAGATCGGCAAGACAGCCGTTGGTGTCGATGCTATTATCAATCAGAAAGGCCAAGACGTGGCCTGTATCTACGTTGCCATTGGTCAGAAGAAGTCTACCGTGGCGCAGGTGGTGGATGTGCTCCAAAAACACGGCGCCATGGAGTATACGACCGTTATTGCGGCGTGTGCGAGCGATCCCGCGCCTCTTCAGTATGTCGCCGCTTTCGCGGGATGCGCCATGGGCGAATATTTCCGTGACAAAGGCCGCCATGCCCTGATCATCTATGATGATCTTTCCAAACAGGCTGTAGCGTATCGCCAGATATCGCTGCTCCTCCGCCGTCCTCCCGGCCGCGAGGCATACCCCGGTGACATTTTCTATAACCACTCCCGGCTCCTTGAAAGGTCTGCAAAGCTCAATGATGAATTAGGAGCGGGGTCACTGACAGCGCTTCCCATTATCGAGACCCAGGCAGGGGACGTTTCCGCGTTTATTCCCACCAATGTTATCTCGATTACGGACGGACAGATATATCTGGAGCCGCGTCTCTTTTTCGCGGGTGTTCGCCCGTCGATCAACGTTGGTCTTTCCGTATCCCGGGTTGGCGGCGCGGCCCAGGTAAAGGCGATGAAACAGGTTGCCGGTACCTTGCGACTCGACATGGCGCAGTTCCGTGAACTGGAGGCATTTGCCGCGTTTGGTAGCGACCTTGATAAGGCGACGCAGAAACAGATTACCCGCGGTCAGCGTCTGGTGGAGATATTAAAACAGCCGCAGTATCATCCGCTTTCAATGGAAAAGCAGGTATCGATACTCTATGCGGGAACGCGTGGTTTCCTTGATGAGCTGCCGCTTGATGCCGTAGCAAAATACGAAGAAGGGCTTTACTCATTTATTGAGCAGAAACACCCGCAGATATTTAAGGAACTGGATGAAAAGAAGGCCATTGATGACTCGCTTGACAAGACGATGACAAAGGCATTCGGGGAATATACTCAGGAGTTCAAGGCTACCCTGCAATAACCAGTGATCTATGAATAACACGTAAGGATGCGCACCTATGGCAACGTTAAAGGATATACAGCTTAAGATAGTAGGCGTTAAGAAGACAAAGCAGATCACCAAGGCCATGAATATGGTTGCGGCCTCAAAGCTGCGGAGCGCTCAACAGAAGATGGAAGACTTCAGGCCGTACGCGGCAAAATTCGCTGAGGTGCTTGGGAGTCTGGCCGAAAGGGCAGGATCGGGCGGAAACCCCCTTCTTGTAGAGCGTGAAGAGGTTAAGACGGTTGACATAATACTGATGACATCTGACCGAGGCCTGTGCGGGAGCTTTAACAATAATTTGATCACCCAGGCCAAAAAATTTGCTAAGGAGAAGAGCGCTGAGGGGAAACAGGTTCGCTTCATAGCGGCAGGGAAAAAAGGGCGCGATTTTGCCCGGAAAAGTGGACTAACCATAAACAGCGAACACATCGGCGTGGTTGGCGGGCGTTTTGGCTTCAACATAGCCTCGACAATCGGCGTTGCCGCGATCGATGATTTTCTAAGTAAGGCGACCGACGAGGTGTATGTTGTCTCCTCCGAGTTTCTCTCCGTGGCCAGGCAGGTTGCGAACATAAAAAAGCTCCTTCCGATTCCCACAATGGAGTCTGAGGAGGAAGAGGAAGCAGAGAGCCCGGCAACGGGAGAATATCTTCCGGAACATATCTGCGAGCCATCGGCGGCAGAGCTTATGGAAGAGCTGCTCCCGAGGAATATCTCCATACAGATTTATAGCGCCCTGCTGGAGACATCCGCAAGCGAGCATGCCTCTCGGATGATGGCTATGGATAACGCTACAACAGCCTGTAATGATATGGTCAACAGTCTCACGCTTGTTTACAATAAAGCACGCCAGGCCGCGGTAACAGCCGAGCTTATGGATATCGTAGGCGGGGCCGAGGCGCTGAAGGGATAAAGTAACTCAGTTTACAGAATATATGAGGAGGTCTTTTGATGGGAACGACAGAGAATATAGGCAAAATTGTACAGGTAGTTGGGCCGTGTGTGGATGTGGAATTTGAACCCGACAAGCTTCCGACTATCTTGTCAGCCCTCACAATCAGCAATCCTACTATCAGCGATGAACCGGACAATCTGGTGATTGAGGTGGCTCAGCATCTGGGGGATAATGTTGTTCGGACCATTGCTATGGATACGACGGACGGACTGGTTCGAGGGATGCCGGTGAAAGATACGGGCGCTCCGATCATGATGCCGGTTGGTAAGGCGGCATTGGGGCGCGTATTGAATGTTGTGGGCAGACCTGTTGATGGACTTGGGCCTGTTAGCCAGGAAAAGAAACTCCCGATTCACAGGCCGGCCCCTTCCTTTACTGAACAGGATACCTCGGTTAACGTGCTTGAGACAGGGATAAAGGTTATCGATCTGCTGGTTCCCTTTCCTCGAGGCGGCAAAATGGGGATGTTCGGCGGCGCTGGCGTGGGCAAGACCGTTATCATGATGGAGATGGTTCACAACATCGCCATGCAGCACGGTGGTATTTCAGTGTTTGCGGGCGTGGGTGAAAGAACCCGCGAGGGAAATGACCTTTATCATGAGATGAAGGATTCGGGCGTTCTTCCCAAGGCGGCATTAGTATACGGCCAGATGACGGAGCCTCCTGGAGCTCGTGCCCGTGTTGCTCTTTCAGGTCTCACGGAAGCAGAGTACTTCCGTGATGAAGAAGGGCAGGACGTTCTGATTTTTATCGATAATATTTTCCGGTTCACCCAGGCGGGTTCAGAGGTTTCCGCGCTTCTGGGGCGCATGCCTTCTGCTGTGGGATATCAGCCGACACTGGCGGTTGACCTTGGTGAACTTCAGGAACGGATCACGTCAACCAAGAAGGGATCGATCACCGCGGTACAGTGTGTGTACGTACCGGCCGATGACTTGACCGACCCTGCTCCGGCAACGACATTTGCGCACCTTGACGGTACCGTGGTTCTTTCGCGTCAGATCGCTGAGCTCGGGATATATCCTGCGGTTGATCCGCTCGATTCCACGTCAAGGATCCTTGACCCCAATGCTATCGGCGAGGAGCATTACCTTGTAGCGCGTCAGACGCAGCAGATCCTTCAGAAGTATAAAGAGCTCCAGGACATTATCGCTATCCTCGGTATGGATGAGCTCTCAGATGAAGATAAACTGACGGTTGGACGCGCTCGTAGAATGCAGAGGTTCCTGTCCCAGCCGTTCCACGTCGCGGCAGTGTTTACTGGTGTCGATGGTGCGTACGTGAAAGTGGCAGACACGGTTAAGGGCTTCAGGGAGATCGCCGAGGGGAAACATGACGATGTTCCGGAACAGGCATTCTATATGGTAGGGGGCATTGAGGAGGTCCTGGCCAAGGCGGAAAAGATGGCTGCGGCGGCTAAATAAGAAGAATAAAGGTTTAGGTGATTCTATGGCAGATAAACAGCTCTTGTTGGAAATCGTAACACCGGAAAAGAACGTTGTGAAAGATGAGGCTCTCATGGTGGTGGCCCCGGGGGCTCACGGAGAATTTTGTATCTTGCCCACCCATACTCCGTTTTTGACCACCTTGAAGGTCGGGACTATTCGCTATAAGGATAAAGGCGGAACAGAGCGGTATGTTTTTGTCAACGGAGGATTCTCTGAGGCGCTTCCGGACAAAGTCACTATCCTGGCAGAATCCGCGGAGCGAAGACGTGATGTCGATGTTGAGCGTGCCCGGGCCTCTATGAAACGCGCTGAGGAGCGCCTTGCGGAACTGCAACAAGACGCGGCAAAAAGGGAAAAAATTAACCATACCCGTGCCCGTGCTGCTCTTGAACGCGCTATGGCGAGGTTACGCGTTGCCGAAAGAGGGTAATTTTAGTTAGAATTATTTGGTTAATTGTCATATATTAAAAAGGCAGGTCATACGACCTGCCTTTTCAGTTTTGGGCAAAAGTGCCGATAGGAAGGTCATTAAAGACTTCTTGCGAGCTCATCAAACTTGGAAGGAAATGAAACATACAGCGGCAATATTATTGGCGGCAGGGAAGGGGACCCGCATGAAATCAAAGCGGGCCAAAGTACTGCATGAGATTGCAGGTGTTCCCATGATCGACTATGTTGTGAATTCCTCAATCACAGCAGATCTCAGTCCGATCATTGTGGTGGTAGGATATCAAGCGGAAGATGTGCAGCAGCGCTTGAGCCGATATCGCGGGCTCGGATTTGCACTTCAAAAAGAGCAGCGAGGAACCGGCCATGCGGTTATGTCTGCTATGCATCTAATCCCGGATGATGCTGAAGATATTGTAATCTTGTGTGGGGATGTGCCACTGCTAAGGCCTGACACGCTTTCCTCATTGGTAGAACAACATCGCCGCGAAGCCCAATCCGTAACTATCCTTACGGCGCGGATTTCTGATCCCTTTGGATACGGCAGGCTGATCACCGATCATGAAAATAAGGTTGTTCGCATTGTGGAAGAGACCGATGCTACGTTAGAAGAGAAACAGCTTAATCTCATCAATACGGGAATCTATTGCGTAAGGACAAAAATAATCAAGGAACTACTTGGCGGTTTAAAAACAGACAATGCCCAGGGAGAATTTTATTTGACGGACCTCGTTGAAATGGCATACAAAATAGGCAAGCCTGCTATTATGGTAGAAGCCGTGGATACGGAAGAGATTCTTGGCGTAAACAGCAGAGTTGATCTTGCCTGGGCGGAATCGTCAATAAGAAAAAATATTACGGAACATTGGATGCTGGAAGGAGTTACAATACTAAACCCGGACTCTGTTGTTATAGACAAAACTGTCTCATTAGGGCGAGACACGGTTATTTATCCGAACAATTATTTGTTGGGCAATACAAAAATAGGCGAAGACTGTATAATAGAGCCGAACTGTTTTATTGAAGACACTACCATTTCAGACTGTGTAATCATCCGGACGTCATCTGTTATTGAAGAGAGTGTCATTGCGGAAAATACGAGTATCGGGCCATTTGCGCACCTGCGGCCGGGAGCCGATATCGCTCCATCGGCAAAGATCGGAAACTTCGTGGAAGTAAAAAAATCCTTTATAGGTGAAGGTTCCAAGGTCAACCACCTGACCTACATTGGCGACAGTGAGATTGGGAAGAAGGTAAATATTGGCGCCGGGACCATTACGTGTAATTACGATGGGAAAAAGAAGCACAAAACCATTATTGACGATGGCGCATTCATCGGTAGCAATACCGCATTGGTTGCTCCTGTGACAGTCGGAAAAGAGGCGCTGATAGGAGCAGGTTCGACCATTACCAAGGACGTGCCGGACGGACACCTGGCCGTTGGGCGAGCCCGGCAGAAGATATTGAAAAAGAGGCAGTAGCTTGATAACATAGAATTTGTTATTTTGGACGCAGATGAACGCAGATTATCAGGATTTTTAATATGAAGTTGCGGGTTGCGAGTTACGGGTTACGAGTTGCGTGTTAGGAAGGAAGAGTCACAAAGAATTATACGCCGGTTAAGTAATGGAATAACCAGATTCATTCAATATGAAAACAGAATGGAAATAAAACCCGCAACACGTAACCCGCAACTCGTATCCGCGTTCATCCGCGAAAAGCCGACTTCGCCATAGTAGCCTTGGCTACGACGGCTGAATCTGCGTCCTAATATATAAAACAGGAATAAAACCATGTGTGGAATTGTAGGGTACATCGGAAGTCAGGATTCTGTTCCGATTATATTGGACGGTCTGAAAAGATTAGAATACAGAGGGTACGATTCGGCAGGGATCGCTGTTATTCAAGGGTCTAAATTGGCTGTTTGTCGGTGTGCGGGAAAGATCGTTGAACTGGAAAAACGCCTTCGTGAAACTCCTTTGTCAGGATCGATCGGCGTGGGGCATACACGCTGGGCTACGCATGGAAAACCTTCGGATATCAATGCCCATCCTCATGTGGCAGGATCTATTGTTGTTGTCCACAACGGTATTATCGAAAACTATCTTACATTAAAAAGAGAACTCACGGCTAAAGGACGCTCCTTTTCTTCGGAAACCGACAGCGAAGTGATTGCCCACTTGATAGATGAAAAACTCAAGGAAGGCAAAAATTTTGAAGATGCGGTCATGCAATCTCTTCAATTACTTGAAGGTTCCTATTCGGTCCTGGTATTGAAGGAGAAAGAGCCCGATTGTTTAATAGCGGCGAGGAAAGAAAGCCCTCTGGTCCTGGGAGAAAAAGATGGCGATTTTTTTGTGGCCTCGGATATCCCGGCCATACTGAATCATACGAATCGAATAACATTTTTGGAAGACGGTGACATAGCAATTCTGTCGAGAAAAGGGATTAAGATTGCCGATCAAAAAGGTAACCGCGTTGAAAGGGCTGTAAGCAGAATAGACTGGTCTCCGGTGATGGCTGAAAAGGGTGGGTACAAGCACTTCATGTTAAAAGAGATATTTGAGCAGCCACGTGCCATCATCGACACCTTTCGCGGGCGCCTTGTTCCGTCTGAAGGTGAGGTCTGGTTTGAAGATATAAATTTATCAAAAGAGGCGCTAAAGCAGATCAAAAAAATAGTTATCGTGGCTTGCGGCACGTCGTGGCATGCCGGCCTGATAGGGAAGTTTCTTATCGAAGAATGTTGCCGAGTACCCGTTGAGGTAGATCTTGGTTCCGAATTCAGATATCGTGACCCAATCATAGAGGAGGACGTTCTTGTAATAGGAATCTCCCAGTCCGGTGAAACAGCAGATACCTTAGCTGCCATGAAGGAGGCGGGGTCAAAAGGGGCGCATCTTATTGCTATTTGCAATGTTGTGGGTAGCAGCATAGTTCGAATGGCGGACGGGATTATCTATACACATGCCGGGCCTGAGATAGGGGTTGCATCTACTAAGGCCTTTACCACTCAATTGATAGCGCTTTATATGTTTGCCATTTACATGGGGAGGATGTGTGGTCGGATCTCAAAAGACATGGCTTGTAAAATGATTGACGACCTTATACGTCTTCCTCATTTATTGGAACAGGGGTTGAAAAAAGACAACGCCATCAAGAAGATTGCCCGGAAGTATGCCAATGCCCAGGATTTTTTGTACCTTGGCAGGGGGATACATTATCCCATTGCCCTGGAAGGAGCATTAAAACTGAAAGAGATCTCTTATATTCATGCCGAGGGTTACCCTGCTGGCGAGATGAAACATGGGCCCATCGCCCTTATTGACGAAAACATGCCTGTAGTGATATTGTCGGTTAAGGGAAAGACCTATGAAAAAGTTATGGGAAATATTGAAGAAGTCCTTGCCAGAGGGGGGCGTGTAATAGCATTGTGCGAAGAAGACGACACAGAGGTCAGCAAGAAGGCACATGATGTTTTAAGAGTACCCAAGGCTTCCGCTCCACTAATGCCTGTCATCCTCACAATCCCCCTTCAACTCCTTGCCTATCACATAGCCGTCCTACGGGGGACCGACGTCGACCAGCCAAGAAATCTGGCTAAAAGTGTTACAGTCGAGTGACGCGCTTGCTCCTACCTGTCTATTTAAATTCTCCTTGACTTTTATGGGTACTAAATTATATGATTAATTATTTAAAATAGATTGTCGTCTGGAGTTGGATTTGTGAGTGAAGATATAATTTGGGAACAATTCAAAACACTTGAAGAAAAAGTGTCTCAGCTTATTAAGGTGTGTCAAACATTGGAAGAAGAAAAAGCTAAGCTTGCTGCTAAGCTTGCTGAAACAGAAAAAATAGCGAACGAAAAAGATAGTGAAAATAAACGCCTCATAGAAGAAAGGATGACTATTCGGGGCAAGATAGATAATGTATTACTTAAATTGGAAGACGTGCCATCTGCTTCGAACTATTAAATAAAGAGTTCATTGGATTCGGTTATCGAAATAAAGCTGTTGGGACAAGTCTACGCCCTTAAAACCGAGCTTAACGCCTCCCAGGCAAAGGCTGTTGCTGAATATGTGGAGGAAAAGGTGGGGGCGATAGATAAACTATCGCGACATCATAGTAAATTAGATGTAATTGTTTTAGCTATACTAGATATTGCTAACGATTTTTTAGAGATACAACAGAAACAGAGCGATTTAATCGAAGATATTGCAACCCGATCCCAGTTTTTGATACACAAACTTGATACTGAGACCTTTGTACAAAGGTCACAAGCTGGGAGTATTTAGGCTAATGCTTGCCCCTGCGGTGTTCGTTATCGGCAGATAATTTTTTGAGCCAACACTTTTTTGTATGGGAATCTTCCCTTGCTTTGGTGTGCATGTTCTGAATTTACGGAAAAGCCTAAAAAAGCAATAAGATGCCCCCCTGATGAGTTACAGGTTCAAAAAAGGCTGCTGAAACGGCACAAAGCGGGGGCTTTTATATTGTATACAGCTGTATATCGAGCCTTTGAAAAACTTGAGCTTTTTTCGCCTTCCTTGACTGACGCAAAAATCTCACGTTTTTCAAAGGTCTTATGCTGAGAGACCTTTGAAAAACAGGATATTATTACGGGCACGAAGGGAGCCTTACTCCCAAAGGGGAGTTTTGCAAAGATCCTGTTGAATGTTTTTGAGTGAGTAATGGTAAATATATAATGATTCGGACAATATTTTCAGGAACCTATGGATATTTTATGAAAAGATCTTCTGGCCTGTTTACTAACACCTTGCCAACCGCGACTTGTAGAATAATGATTTATTGGACAAGTACTTGATATCGTATTATGATTAGTAATTTTTGGCATTAGGTCAAACTTTTTGTGGTAACTGTTTTGTTGTCTTGATTGTAAATCTCTTCTTACCTCACCACTAACATTCTCGCTTTAGTTCCATCTATAAGCCTTTTTTAAAATAGCATGCTTTATGAGACCGTTATCTAGTTTTTTGTGCCGCTTTGTTCCTACTTTTAATGTGTAGGATGGAGGCACACATTTTGTTATTGCATATGAAAGGGGGTGTGCGCCCATGAACAGTACCTATGTTATTATGCTGTGCGTGATAGTGTTTATTGGTACGTTTCTTTTAGCCTTTTGGGTTCGGAATAAGTTGAATGTTGACAAGATAAAATCTGCTGAACTCAAGGCAGAAAAGATTTTGAACGAAGCCGGCAAAACGGCTGAAACCATGGCACGTGAGGCTCGTCTTCAGGCTAAAGACGAGCTTTATCAAATGAAAAAGGAGCTTGAAGAGGAGGTAAAAGAACAAAAGTATGAGTTAAACAAACAACAAAAACGAGCTTCCCAGAAAATAGAACATCTCGATCAGAAGATAGACGCCTTGGGACGAAAAGAGAATGAGATCTCAAAAAAAGAGCGTGAATTACTTCGAAAAGAGGCTGGCGTACAGGAGAAAGAGAAAGAATATGCTTCCCTGGTCGAGGCCGAGAAAATAAAATTGGAAGATATATCGGGTGTTTCTGCGGCGCAAGCAAAAGAGCTGTTGATTAAAACAATGGAAAACGAGGCACGTTTTGAGGCAGCCAAATTAATTAAACAGATAGAAGGCGAAGCCCGCGAAACAGCTGACAAAAAATCAAAAGAGATTATTGCTACCGCCATTCAGCGATATGCAGGAGATTATGTGGCAGAAAAAACCGTATCAGTGGTAAACCTTCCCAACGAAGAGATGAAAGGCCGTATTATAGGAAGGGAAGGGCGTAATATCCGAGCGATTGAGGCGGCTACGGGTATCGACCTTATAATAGACGATACGCCCGAGGCAGTGATCCTTTCCGGGTTTAATCCTGTGCGACGAGAGGTGGCACGATTGTCGCTCGAACGTTTGATAATAGATGGAAGGATCCACCCTGCCCGGATTGAGGATGTAGTAAAGGAGGTCAGTAAAGAGCTTGATGTCACACTTCGAGAGGCTGGTGAACAGGCGGCCTTTGACTTAGGAGTCCATGGAATACATTCGGAATTAATTTATCAGCTTGGCAAGCTGAAATTCAGAACCAGTTATGCCCAGAACGTATTGCAGCATTCAATAGAGGTCGGATTTTTAGCCGGTATTATGGCTGCCGAACTCGGGCTGAACGTAAAACAAGCGCGACGTGCCGGCTTGCTCCATGATATCGGCAAAGCTGTTGATCATGAAGTGGATGGATCTCATGCAGTAATTGGGGCAAAATTGGCCCAAAAATACGGAGAATCTCCCCGGGTAGTCCATGCTATTGAAGCACACCATGAGGATGTTCCGCCTGCGTCGATCTTGGCAGTTCTGGTACAGGCATCTGATGCTCTCTCCGGTGCCCGTCCAGGGGCGAGACGGGAGATGCTGGAGACCTATGTAAAACGCCTGGAGGGATTGGAACAGATTGCGAGCTCATTCAAGGGGGTCAAAAAGTCGTATGCCATTCAAGCAGGCAGGGAACTTAGAATACTGGTAGAGAGCGATCGCATATCAGATGAAGCTGCAACATTGGTTTGTAGGGATATAGCTAAAAAGATTGAAGAAGCAATGACCTACCCCGGTCAAATCAAGGTTACTGTTATTCGTGAGACCAGGTCCGTCGAGTATGCCAAATGAAATTACTCTTTATCGGCGATATAGTAGGCAAACCGGGTAGAAAGATAATAGACAACCTTCTTGGTCTTGTTATTGATAAATTTCAGATAGATGTCGTTGTCGCCAATGCAGAAAATGCTGCCGGTGGTATGGGCATTACCCCCTCTATTGCAGAAGAATTGTTTAGCAGGGGCATAGATATAATTACTTCCGGTAATCATATCTGGAGAAAGAAAGATATCATTCCTTTTTTAGAAGCTCGCGATGATATTCTCCGTCCCGCGAACTATCCTGGAGATGCACCGGGGAAGGGAATGACTACTATGAATACTCGTGGCGGACCTTCCCTATGTGTGATCAACTTGGAAGGGAGGACCTTTATGAGGTCACTGGAGTGTCCGTTTAATACAGCAGAATTTTTGCTCGACCAGGTCCGTGAAAAGACCAACCTAATTGTGGTTGACTTTCATGCCGAGTCGACTTCGGAAAAAGTAGCGTTAGGATGGTTTCTGGATGGTCGGGTAAGCGCGGTAGTTGGTACACATACTCACGTTCAAACCGCAGACGAAAAGATATTGCCGGGAGGGACCGCCTATATTACTGATGCGGGCATGACAGGCCCTATGGATTCGGTTATAGGAATTGAAAAGGAGATTATAATCAAGAAGTTTTTAACGCAGCGCCCCATTTCCTTTAAGGTGGCGAAGAAGAATCTATACATGCAGGGCGTTGTGATCGATATTGATGAGTCCACAGGAAAGTGCATGAGTATTCAAAGGGTTAATGAGCCCTTTGTACAATAAGTTAATGTGAACCCAGTGGCACCCTTTACAAGGTCTAATTTCGTTGGCAAAAGTGGTAGGGGCGCTATATGTCATTTTTTAGAAACAAGAATAGGAGAATATAGCAAAGATGAAAAAGATTATAGAATTAATTCCCTTCATCTTGATCACAATGATCACGTCAAGTATTTCCTTTGCAAGCACCTATGATATTGCAATTAATGCAAACCACTCATCTTTAGAAGCTCGACTTGATGTTAGTAAAACCATTAACCAGGGCTCTCTGACGGCTGGAATTAGTGCTGTTCATGACGATGACGACTACAAAATAGTCAGCGGTCGTGTGACCTTGGGTAGTGAGGTATTAACTCCCGGGCTAAGATGCGCTTTGGGCTTTAAAGGTGTATGGGGGGAAATGGAAGATAGGCATAAAGAGGGCGATCTGTTGGCAATACCCTTTCTCCTTTCAGCTACATATGATATTCCTGAAACTATTTCGGGTATCCCTCTCGAGGTGTCAGCAAGTATATGTGCGGCCCCTGATTCTCTTTGTTTTGAGGATTCGGAGAGGTATGTAGACGTAAGAACTACCATCGGTGTACATATTTTAGAAAATGCAGCCATTCTTGTCGGATACAGACATCTCAAAGTCCATTTTGATGACTCCAGAGATTGGAAAAAGTCTGATGACGCCCTATTCGTTGGTTACAGACTGAGATTCTAAGGCTCTGAGACCTTTGAAAAATGGCAGTTTTGCAAAGGTCTCGCTCTCAAGTTTAGAGTTATGGCTCGCTGTCCTTTGCGCATCGAAACCCGATCGTGTTCGACCAGGATTGAGCGTGTTTCATGAGACGCTTGGCTGCCGTCAGGATGCCTTGCGTGGCCCAGCTTCCCCCTTTAATTACGTAATAATTGTTGGGTGCGTGCTTGGTGAAGGGATCATTGTAATTGGTGCTTGTCCATTCAAAGATATTTCCCGCCATATCGTACACCTCAAAAGGACTGTTGCCCAATTCATCATACTGGTTGACAGGTGTTGTGTCACTAATCGCACTTTCGTCATGATTACAAGATTCTGTTTTCCAGTCGGTTCCCCAAGGGAAGAGCCTTCCGTCACTCCCCCTTGCCGCTGCTTCCCATTCAAATTCTGTAACCAGCCTTTTCCCCGAGCATTCTGCAAATGCTAATGCATCTTCTAAGCTTATCTGAACCACCGGATGGTCCATTTTTTCCTGAATAGTGCTTCCTGGGCCGAAAGGATATTTCCAGCAGGCGCCTTCTACTGTTTTAAACGTGTTGCCGTTATTATATCTTAGGGTAGTAATGCCGGTTTTTGGGTCCTCGATCTTTTGATATTTACCCAGGCAGACCTCCCCACTTCCCCGTCTTTCAGCGCTGGTTTTATAGCCGGTCTCTTTTACAAAAATCATGAACTGAGAGTTTGTTACGGGGTATTGGTCTATATAAAAAGCATCTAATTCAACTCTTTTTTCCGGCTGTTCATCGCGTCTAAAGTCTTTATTTCCTATTACATATACCCCCTTGGGTATAAGGATCTGGGTATCAAAAAGTTCTTCTTTAACATTACACTCATTGTCTGATCCTATATTTTTTATTATTTTTTCAAGCTCTTCAAGTACTTCATCAGACTCGATAAGGAGTTTCTCATTCTGTAGCTTTTCCAAGAGCTCTTTCAGTTTTTGGTCTATGAGTTCCTTGTCTATGGACTCTATAATGTCCTCAAGGCGTTCCTCTTTTTCCGGTTCTATTTGTTCTGTATCGGCCTTTAGAAATTTTATAAGGTTCTCAATCTCTTGTGCGAGCTCATCTGCCTCCCAGATAAACTTTTCTGTTTTTACCGTCTCAATCAGTTCCTTGAGTTTTTCTTTTATTAGCTCCTTTTTTCCCGGCTCTGAAATTTCTTGAAGGAGGTCGTCCTCGTCGACCTCGGTCTTTTTCTCTTCGTCATCCGCGTCCGGCACCCGCACTTCAATCGACTTGATGCCAAGATCAAATTTTTTGATAATTTGATCCTTCATCTCATCAGACATAACAAGGACATTGTTACGTCCTATCTTGATACCTTCAGGATTTTTTCCGTTATTGAACATGTCGCGAAGATCGCGATTCAGAGTGGATTTAAGATTACTGAAGTTTTTTTTCTTTTCCTTGATCTCGGCAGGATCGTCCCCTGTGTCCCACAGGATTTTAATAAGATCGTCGGGGGGGATACTCTTTATTTTTTTAATATCGCTATCGCTTTGATAATATGTCCTTATTGTTGTGATGAGCTTATATTTTAAGTTTTCTCTCTTTATTCTGGGAAAGCTTTCAATCGCTTCATCGATTCCCTTCAGAGAGATTGTGGGTTGCGTAGGCATCGGTGGTGGTACTCCTTTTGGGACAAAATCTACTATTTCTGGGTGGACACGTGTTAAACCTTTTATGTTCTAATTCGCCTACTCACCAATGATCTTAACCAACACCCTCTTCTTGCGCCTTCCGTCGAACTCGCCGTAAAAGATCTGCTCCCACGTGCCAAAATCCAATTTCCCATCTGTAATAGCAACAACTACCTCTCGCCCCATAATCTGCCGCTTCATATGGGCACCGGCATTATCTTCACCCACATTGTGGCGATACCGGGAAACAGGCTCATGAGGGGCCAGTTTCTCAAGCCAAACATCATAATCATGATGCAGACCGGATTCATCGTCATTAATAAATACAGATGCGGTGATGTGCATGGCATTAACCAGCACAAGACCCTCGCTGATTCCGCTTTCCCTCAAGCATTCCTCAACTTGATTGGTAATATTGATGAAGGCCCGTCTTGTAGGCACGTTAAACCAAAGTTCTTTACGATAACTTGTCATTATTTTTGTCCTTCAACTATGTGTAAGTTTGAGTAACTTCTCATGCGAGGCGGGCGGGTCAGTTTAACCTTGAACCGGGAACCCCTGAACTTTGAACCTGAGTAGTTACACGCGGGGAAGAAAAATGGATTCCCCTTTTGCTAATTGGCTGAGAAAGGTCTTTAATGCCACCCGATCTTTGCGCCCCATCTTTATAAACTTACACCCCATTCCATTCGGTCTGGTTTGAGGGCTCTCGGATGACCTTCTGGACCATATAACGTCACACGCTCCCTTAATAGGATCGGGAGTGCCGGGAATTTCAAGTTTAAAAAGGAACTGTTCCCCCTTGTCCAACGGTTCATTAGTTCGCACAAAGAGTCCTCGACTGCTTATGTTGTCTAACTTCGCTTTTATAAAAGACTCACGGTTCTTAAATGCTATCTTTAAACCGAGGGTCAGCCGGTGATCTCTGTGTGTATCAATGAAATTACAGACCTCCTCGGTAGTTTTCATTAGGCGTGTAGCAAGAGTAACCAATATTTTCTTGAAGTCCCCGGAAAGGCGGTTAAATTCGGCATCTAAGAAGTCTCTGTCTATAATCCCCACCTTTACTTCTCCTACGGCTCGTGCTGAGGCGGTACGCTTCATTGGAGTAAGGAAACCGGTCTCGCCCATAAGGTCCCCTTCTTCCAACACATCTACAACAACTTTACGACCGTTAATTATTTTGAAAATCTCGACTGTGCCTGATAGAATAGTGTAGATCCAATCTCCCGAACTTCCCTCTTCCACAATAATTGCTCCATCAGGATAGGTCTCTTCTGAAATTATGTTATACATAGAACACCCGTGCCTTTCTTGTTTCATCCTTTGCTTGCAGCCAAGGAACAGATAGATGGACCATTAATTTATAATAATAACACCGCCAATTTTGGAATTCAAATTATTTTGCAAGGGTCTCAAGAGGGGCTTTATTATGAAAAACAGTTTCCTATCTGGTTGGAAACTACTTAACACCACGAAATGTTTTTCTATGAATCAGGGTAGGTCCTAACGTACGAATGGCCTCAAGGTGCATTCGGGTTCCGTAACCCTTGTGCTTATGAAACCCATATCCTGGAAAATCTTCACTGTACCGTTTCATGATACGGTCGCGGCTTACCTTGGCGATAATAGAGGCGGCTGCAATGGATAGGCTTTGACTGTCGCCCTTTTTTATCGCCTTCTGGGGAATCTGAGAGCGTATGGTAAAAGTGCCGTCAATTAAGAGATAGTCAGGTCGTGGAAAGAGGTTGGCGACAGCAATTCGCATTGACAAAAGCGAAGCCTGCAAGATATTTATTTTGTCAATTTCTGAGGAATCAATTATTCCAAGGCCTATTGAAATCGCATTTTCGTATATTTGTTCGTAGAGATTTTCTCTTTTAGCAGGGGTTAGTTTTTTGGAGTCATTGATACCGGGTATGTATGTTACCTCGGGGAAAATAACCGCCGCAGCCACCACAGGGCCGGCAAGTGGCCCCCTGCCGGCCTCGTCAATACCGGCAATCATTTTGTAGCCGGCACAGCGCGCGTTGTTTTCAAATCGCCGCCAATCTATCCCCACTATCTAAATCTACGCTCTTTGATTCGAGCTGCCTTTCCTTTCAGCGCTCTTAAATAATAGAGCCTGGAGCGACGAACGCGCCCTCGGCTCACCACTTCAATTTTTTCAATGTATGGAGAGTGCAACGGAAAAACGCGTTCTACACCAATGCCGTAAGAGATCTTTCTTACGGTCAAAGAGGCGTTCGCCAGTCCTTTCCTTTTCTTGATTACCACTCCCTTGAAGACCTGTATCCTCTCTTTATCTCCCTCTTTAATCCGGACAGAGACATTGACTGTATCGCCGGGTCTGAAGGTTGGAAGGTCAACACGCACCTGTTCCTTTTCAAATTGTTGAAGAACCGTGTTCATTTTATTTACTTATCCTCCTGTTACAGGCTATGATGTTTAGTTTTTAAGAAAACCTGATCTTATTAATTTATACCCAGCAGCCTATCTAATATGATAGCTGCTGCAGATCTAACGGAAAGGTGATTATAACTCCCTTTTCCTACAATAGGTGACAGTATATAATCGGCCTTATCAATAAATTCGGTCGTTAATCCCCAGGCGGTTCCAAAAAGAAGAAGATATGGAGCCCCGTCTTTAAACATTTGAGTTAGTGTCTTATATTCTATTCCGTTTGGGTGCGGCTTTGCATCGGTAATTACTGTCTTTGGTGCTCCCTGGCCGGAATTCGCTATATCGTCAATAACGTCCTGCAACGAGTTCTTAACCCGGACCAAGTCAAGAGCCTCTTTCCTGTTCGGATTATAGGTAGCACCAAAGCCGTTCGTCCAATGCGCCACGATTTTTTGGGCCAACTCCTGTTGATCTTTCAAAGGAGTTACCACGGCAAATGATCGCACGCTGTAAGTCTTTGCAGCCCGGGCAATATCGTGGAGATCAAGTCCGGAAATAGCCGATGAGATAATCTTCCCATGTTTGTTATACACGGGGTAATGCATAAGGGCAATATGAAGGTTGGGGCGATTGCTCTTTTTGTCATGCATTTCCGTCTCTCGTTTCTGGTTTCTGGTTGCTAGTTTCTCGTTTCTGGTTGCTCGATACTGGATCTATAAATTAGTCTAATCAGCAACCAGTAACCAGCAACAAGAAACGGGTTCTCTTTTTTACCCAATCACTTCTTAAGAATCGTTGCAATACGTGCATACAGCTTTTCCAAAAAATCAAGATCTTCTCCGGAAAGAGAAGATCTCTCCAATAGTTCGGGTCTTTTTAAAAGCGTCCGCATCAATGAAGACTTCCGCCTCCACCGCCTTATTTTTTCGTGATCTCCGGAAAGGAGAACATTTGGGACTTCGGCTTCTTCAAATGATCGAGGACGGGTATAATGAGGATATTCCAAGAACCCGTCAGAAAAAGAATCTTCTGCTGCGGAAGACTCCCCACCCAATATACCGGGAATAAGTCGAGATACGGCATCAATCATAACTAATGCCGCCGGTTCTCCCCCGGTCAGGATATAATCTCCTATCGAGACCTCATCATTTACCCATTCTTCGCGTATACGTTCGTCTATCCCTTCATAACGTCCGCATATCAATATTAGAGTTTTATGCTGCAAGAGATCCCTGGCCACCTTCTGGTTAAATACTCGCCCCTGCGGTGTCAAAAGAATGGTATAGGCCCCTGGAAACTCCTTTTTTGCGGAACGGATCGCTGCCGCTATTGGTTCCGGCTTCATGACCATCCCGCATCCCCCGCCATAAGGGCGGTCATCCGTTATCCGATGTTTCCCCTCGGCAAAGTCTCTAATATTTATCGGGGTAACAGTGATGTCCCCGTTATCGATAGCCCTTTTTAAAACACCATTCCCGAACATTGAGGATATCATGTCCGGGAATAGAGTAAGAATGATGAAGTTCATTTATAAATCTAACAGCCCCTCCGGCAGATCAACGCGTACCACTTGCTTATCAAGGTCTATTCCCACAATAACAGATTCGATTGCCGGAATGAGAAGCTCTTCAGATTGGTTACGTACTACATAGACATCATTGCTCCCGGTTCTAATTATATTAGTAATCTTTCCCAGGAATTTATGATCAACTGTAACTACCTTTAAGCCGATGACCTGAAACCAATAGTAGGCGCCTTCATCAAGTCCTTTTAAATTTGCCGATTGCAAAAAAACTTCGGCATCGCGCCATGCGTTGACTTCATCGATAGAGTTTATCCCTTCCAATTTAAGAAGGCCCCCCTTTTTATGGGGCCTGGCCGACACTATCGCGTACTGTCCCTTTTTGCCGTCATGACGCTTCAACAGAAGGGATTCCCCCGGCACAAAGGACTCTATCGATTCGGCATACGAAAAGAGCTTTATTTCTCCTTTTGCCCCGTGAGGACCGATAATCCTTCCGAGGGCAATTGGCCTATTCGAGGATCTCAAGGACGGTCCGTTTTTTGATTTTGGCCGATGCGGCGCTCAAAATGGTACGCATAGCTCTCGCCGTGCGTCCCTGTTTGCCGATTACCTTTCCCAGATCTTCCTTGGCTACTTTCAACTCCAGCACCGAGGTTTGTTCACCTTCAATTTCGGTGACTGCTACCTGGTCAGGGTTATCCACGAGGGCCTTTGCTATGCGTTCGATCAACTCTTTCATCCTGTTTCCCCTCCCGCAATCGTTTCAACCGCAACATTCAGTTACTGAGTAAAGGTAGACTCTATAGAAATCTTATTTAACCGGCGGAGAGCTTGCCTACGCCACTGGCTGCCCTTTGGAACCGGAATAATTTTTTATAATATTTCTGACAGTCGTTGTGGGTTGGGCCCCTTTTTGAATCCAGTATGCCAGTTTTTCTTCTTTTAGCGTAACAGAGGCAGGATCTGTTAAAGGACTATATGTGCCTATAATCTCAATAAACTTACCATCTCTTTTAGCTTCGGAATCCGCTATGACAATCCGATAAAAGGGATTTTTCTTTGCTCCGTATCTTGCTAATCTAATTTTTGTAGCCATGAAATGTATTTTCTCCTTATTTTGTAACCTTATTTGTGTCCCTTCAGAAGGGAAGCATCCCCCGCCCCATTTTCGCAAAACCACCTTTGTTTAATTTTTTTATCATTTTCAGGGCCTGAGTATAATTTTTCAGAAGTCGATTAACGTTCTGTACACTGGTCCCGCTTCCCCTGGCAATCCGTTTTCGTCGACTCCCGTTAATGATTGTGTAATATTGACGTTCCTTTGGGGTCATGGAGTTGATAATCGCCTCTGTTCTTACCAATTCCCGATCGTCAACCTGTAAGCCTTTTAATTGTTTCATCTTTCCCATGCCTGGTATCATCCCGAGAATCTGTTCCAGGGATCCCATCTTGCGGATCTGAACCATTTGATCTCGGAAGTCTTCCAGAGTAAACTGATTCTTGCGTAATTTCTTTTCAAGTTGCCGTGCCTTTTTTTCATCAATTGAAGTTTGAGCTTTTTCGATAAAGGTAAGGACATCACCCATTCCAAGGATTCTGGACGCCATTCGATCAGGGTGAAAGACTTCCAAGGCATCTAATTTTTCGCCAACACCGATAAATTTGATCGGTTTTTCGGTAATAGTCCGCATAGAAATGGCCGCCCCGCCCCTGGCGTCGCCATCCATCTTTGTAAGAATAATCCCATCTATGTTAAGAGCTTCATCGAACGAATTGGCTACCGTGATTGCGTCTTGGCCGGTCATTGCATCGGCTACCAATAAGATTTCAGCCGGTTTGACGGCCTCCCTGATCCGGATCAGTTCATCCATCAGGGCCTGATCTATATGTAAGCGACCAGCGGTGTCAAGGATGATTGTATTACATCCGTTTCGTACAGCTTCAGTTACTCCATTCCGGCAGATCTCGACCGGATCCATTTCAGGGGTAGAAGCAAAAACCTTTACTCCTAACTGAGCACCTAATGTCTGTAATTGCTCTATGGCCGCCGGTCGATAAATGTCAACCGGAACAAGGTACGGTTGTCGGCCGTCTTTAGAAAGTAATTTCGCCAACTTGCCTGCTGTTGTGGTCTTGCCTGAGCCCTGGAGACCGACCAACATGATTACAGCAGGCTTGTCACCGGCAAAGCGAAGTCCGGTGAATGTTTCTCCCATTACCCGGGTCAACTCTTCGTTGACAATCTTAATCATCTGCTGCCCGGGGGTAAGGCTGGCAAGAACCTCCCGACCTATTGCACGATCTTTAACAGCGTTGATAAAATCTTTGACAACCTTATAATGAACGTCGGCCTCAAGGAGGGCCACCTTGACCTCTTTGAGGCCCACCTGAATATTCTCCTCCGAGAGCTTGCCGTGTCCTTTGAGCTTTTTAAAAACCAGGTTCAGTTTATCGGTAAGGCTATCAAACATATTTTTAATTATATCATAAAGAGTTATAGTAAAAAACCAAAATTTATTTTTCTAATATGCAATTTGTATTATGTCAAGTAAAATTAACACCTAACCAGTCCCTTCTCTTGACGCCATGATCAAACTACGGCATACTACACATATGTCTTTTATCAATATCCAGCGCCATTTTAGAAGATTCTTTTTGGCCAAATCCCTATGTCGGGGGTCAAGGGTGTCTATCATTACCCCGATTGTTCTTTTGGCCTGGCTAATTTTTACCTTTTCCCCGATACTCCAGTCCTATGGTTTTTGCGAATCCTATTATAATCTGACCAACGAAGAGGAACGCAAGCTTGGGACAAAATTTCTTCATCACGTAAAGAGGCACCTGGCGTTAGTTGATAATTCTATCATTATAAACTATATAACAACGGTTGGAAAGCGGATAGAGTCTCAAATGCCAAGCCAACCGTTTACATATCATTTTTATGTGGTCAAGGAGGACGTATATAATGCCTTTGCGGCGCCGGCAGGACACGTATTTATTAATAGCGGCTTACTCGCGGCAATGGATAATGAAGACGAGCTTGCCGGTATCCTGGCACATGAGATGGCTCACGTTGCCTGTCGTCATATTGCAAAACGCATTGAACGTTCCACAAAAATCGGATTGGCGACATTGGCAGGTGTTTTGGCAGGGATTTTTTTAGGAGGAGGGGGGACTGCAACAGGCGCAATTACTGCCGGTTCCATTGCGGCAGGTGAATCAATGGCGCTGAAGTATAGCCGCGAAGACGAAGCCGAAGCCGACCAAGTCGGTCTAAAATACCTGACTCGAGCCGGATACAGCGCAGAGGGCCTGCTATCTATGCTCAAAAAAATTCGTATGGTCCGCTGGTTCGGCCCTAAAGAGATTCCTACATATTTAACTACTCACCCAGCTATAGAGGAGCGCCTTGCATACATCGATACTCAAATGCAGATGCATCCGGGGTGGGGATCACCTTCCCGCAAGATTGATCCTTATGAATTTACAAAGATACACATGAGGTTAATTGCTCTGTATGGAGATATGGACACGGCACAAAGGCGTTTTCAGACCCTCCTGGATAAAGAGCCTGAAAATCCCCTTGCATATTACGGCATGGCACTTGTTTTAGAAAAAAAAGGCCAAAGAGAAGCTGCTTTTAATTTATTCAAAAAGGCTATTCTTTATAATCCCACTGATCCCGATATACTTTTAGATATGGGAAGATCTTATTTTTTCGCGGGAAATTATAGACAGGCTATAAATGTCCTAAAGGGAGCTTTGGCCTTTAGACCGCAAGATAGGGAAGGGCACTTTTTATTAGGGCGTTCATACCTTGAGACAGGGGAATTTCATGAAGCTATCGAAGCGCTTAATGCCCTTGTCTCGCTTCATCCGGATTTTACAGAAGGGTACTATTACTTGGGCAATGCCTATGATAAAATAAAAAATTTGGGAGAGGCGCATTACAATCTGGGCCTTTATTTTGAACTGAAGGGAGATACAAGAAATGCAGGGTTTCATTTCAAACGAGCCCTTAAGCTCTTAGAAAAGGATCCCGCCCGTCAGGAATCAATCCAGAAAAAACTCAAGAACCTTGAGTCCGATTCAAGACACGATCAAAGCGAGAAAACTTCATCGTAAATGTCCCGCGTCCCTGGGTGGCGGATCGCAGCGCTGTAGAATAGCCGAACATCCTTGATAGAGGGACTGTCGCATCAACAAGCTGGATATTTTTTTTTGGAGCAATCCTTTCTATTTTACCTCCTCTGGCATTCAGATCGCCGATTACGTCTCCGAGAAAGGGTTCAGGGATTAAAATTTCCACTGTCATAATAGGCTCCATTAGTATAGGCCCCCCTTTTTGAAAAGCTTCCTTGGAGGCCATGGAAGCCGCAACCTTGTAGGCAAGACTACTTGATAAAGATTCTTTGTAGCCGCCTCCGACGAGGGAGACCTCGACATCTACTATCGGGTATCCGAGAATCACCCCGGCCGCCATAGATTCAGTCACCCCCATCTCAATCGCAGGAATAAATTCTGCAGGAATTGCATCGTCGGAGATGCGGTTGACAAACCGATTCCCCGAACCTCTCTCAGTGGGGGCAAGCGACAGTGATACCCGGCCGAAATGTTGTTGTCCGCCTATTTCTCGCTCAAAGGTTACCGTAGCTTCAGTATGCTTCTCGATTGTTTCACGGTAAACTACCTGGGGTTTTCCTACATTTACCTGGGTATAAAATTCTCTTTTCAAGCGGTTTACCAAGACTTCCAGATGGAGTTCTCCCATGCCTGAGATAATAGTCTGACCGGTTTCCTGATCATGATGAACCCGAAAGGTGGGATCTTCGATAGTCAGTTTTTCTAATACTTGGTCGATTTTTTCCTGATCATCGTGAGTCTTCGGTTCAACCGCTACGGAAATAACCGGTTCGTAGGTCTCTATCCTTTCTAAAAGAATCGGATGGGCTGGATCGCAGAGGGTATCACCCGTAGTGGTGGTTTTGAGTCCTACAACCCCTACTATAGTTCCGGTGCCGGCATCTTTGATCCTTTCCCGTTTGTTGGCATGCATCGCCATGATACGTGATATTTTTTCTTTTTTGTCTTTTCCAGGGTTCAAAACTTCGTCGCCTGTTTTCAACCGTCCGGAATATATCCGAACATAGGTCAGCTTGCGTCCCTGGTCCATCATCACCTTAAAGGCCAAGGCAGCTAAGGGCTCTTCATCGGAGCAAACACATTGCATGGTTTTTCCTGTTTCCGGCTCGTGACCTTCAGTTGGGCGTACCTCAAGGGGATTTGGAAGAAACTGAACGATGGCATCTAATAGGGGCTGTATCCCTTTGTTTCTTAAAGCAGAACCGCATAATACAGGGACAAGCTTTAAGTCAATCGTCAACCTTCGGAGTGAGGAAAAGAGCATATCAGAAGAAATGGGCTCATCCGAGAGATAGGCCTCCATAACCTCATCGTCATATTCCGCGATAGTCTCAATAAGTTTATCCCTATAGGTTTGTGCCGTTTCAAGTACATCATCCCGGATCGGCCCGGCATCAAAGGTGGCCCCGAGAGTCTCATCGTGCCAGGTGAACTGCTCCATACGTATGAGGTCTATAACCCCTTGAAAAGTATCTTCCATTCCCACGGGAATCTGCAGAAGAGCCGGAGTGGCGCCCAAACGCTTTTGTATCATTTCAACAGTACCGAAAAAATCAGCGCCCACACGGTCCAGTTTATTAATGAAAGCGATTTTTGGGACGTGATATTTATCTGCTTGGCGCCATACTGTCTCGGATTGGGGCTCAACACCTCCGACTGCGCAAAAGACACCGATGGCGCCATCCAAAACTCGGAGCGATCGTTCTACCTCTATCGTAAAATCAACATGTCCAGGCGTATCTATGATATGAATTTCTGAATTCTTCCAATTGCAGGTGGTGACTGCAGAAGTAATGGTGATTCCACGTTCCTGTTCGTCCGGCATCCAATCCATGACTGCTTCGCCGTCATGGACCTCACCCATCTTATGAGAACGCCCGGTATAATAAAGTATCCTTTCGGTAACCGTCGTCTTCCCCGCATCAATATGGGCGATGATGCCAATATTTCTTATGCTTGATATTCTTTTTTTGCTCATGAACGTAGTGCCCAGATGCTGGATGCAACAGCTAAGAATGGAAATTCCTGTATCTTTTTCATAGTTAATGGGTAATCGGTCACGGAGTATTGGTGTGATGGCGTATTTGAGTATTGGAGTAATGGAAAAGAGTGGAGTAAAAACTTATAAAAACAAAATAAAAGTCAGTGGTCAACTATGAGCTTTCGACTATGAGCTTTCAGCTATGCCCAACACTCCAACACTCCAACACTCCATCACTCCATTTCATATCCTATCGAACCAATAATAGATTAGCGCTAAACGCTTGCTGAATGGCAACATGCCCAGCCAATGTCTTACGTTCCCTTCCACTGATGAGGATCTTCACATTGTCGATTTCCGAAAAATTCAGAGTCAGAGTATTTACAATTGAGTATATTGTAAGCAATTCCGAAGCGCTTCCCCCTGGATGTTTTTCCGTAATAGTTTCATCAAAGTCGACATAGGCTGTCTTGTCAGGCGTAAAATAAACAGACAAGAGCTTGGTCCCTTCCGGGATAGTCCGCGAAAGGTTCCCTTTTGGGCCGGAAATAAGCGCTTCTATCGCGGAACCGGCGTTATCCAACGTAGTTTTGTAAATCGGCAGTACTCGCTCTTCGGCTTTCAGAAATTGTTCATCCGGATCTGCAAAATAAAGGTGCGTGACCTCTTTTCTGGATTTTGTCGGGATATCACCCCGATAGGTCTCAAGCCCGCTTTCTAAATTATACTCCCCCAATGAGAGATAATAATAGGCTACCCAGCCCCCAAATCCAACAAGGATAATCCCAACAATTACAATAAGTTTTTTTTTACTCTTCAATGTGCTAATTTCTCATTTTGTTATTTCAATTGAAGATGTTTATGCTATTATTAATATTATGTCAAGATAGTGCTGTATATGCGAAGTGAAAGGAGGCCATGAGATGCCGGAAAGAATTTTGATCTTTGGGAAGGACACGTGACCGTTTACCAGAGCTGCGCGTGAGTCTTACGCCAAGATGAATAAAGAGTTTGAGTACGTCGACGTATTAAGTGATCCTGACAAACTGGAAGAGATGCTTCAATACAGCGGTGGCAGAAGAAAAGTCCCCGTAATAATCAATGGTGACTCGGTAACAATAGGATTTCAGGGAAAGGCCTGAGGGGTTTAGACGCGCGGTAGGTTGCCGCGGTAATACAGAGGACAGACGACAGAGGACAGACGACAGAAGGCAGAAGACAGAGGACAGAAGACAGAAGGCAGTCACCGACGCGCCAAAGCCGCTATGGCGACGGAGCGAAGACAGAAGGCAAACAAACAACCGGCCTCTATTCTCTGACCTCTATTCTCTGACTTCTGACTTCTATTAAAGGAAGCCATATGAACGTAGAAAAACAATATCTAATAGATTCCTTCAGCACAAAGGAATCATGGCGCATTTTCAGAATCATGGCCGAATTTGTCGATGGTATAGAATCGCTGAGCGAGATCTATCCGGCAGTGACCATATTTGGTTCGGCAAGGGTTGGTCCAAATGAAGAGGTTTATGAAAAAACAAAACAAATAGCCGCTCTTTTTGCAAAAGAGAATTTTGCCGTGGTCACCGGTGGCGGCCCCGGTACTATGGAAGCGGCCAACAAGGGGGCAATAGAAGCAGGGGGCGTATCGGTCGGCCTTAATGTTGGCCTGCCGTTTGAGGAAACCCCGAATCCCTACACCAACATTAGGGTCGATTTTAAGTATTTTTTTGTGCGCAAGGTGATGTTTCTTAAGTACTCTGTTGCATATATTATCATGCCCGGAGGATTCGGTACCTTGGACGAACTCTTTGAGGCCCTCACATTAATTCAAACAAAAAAGATCAAGCCGTTTCCTGTTATCCTGGTCGGTTCCGACTACTGGCAAGGTCTCATGGACTGGATAAAAAATGAACTCCTTGCAAACGGCAAAATAAGCTCTGACGACCTCGATATTATACAGATCATAGACGAACCGGGAGAAATTTTAAAGGCTGTAAAACGAATCATAATTGTATAACTATGTATATAGTTATTATAGGCTGCGGCACGGTTGGGCCTCTGATTGCGAATAGCCTTTCTAAAGAGGGGCATGATGTTGTTGTTGACAATGATGAAACCTCTTTTGAGAACCTTTCTTCAGAGTTTAGCGGATTTCGGAGTTTCACTACACACTATCTTCTACTAAGACTTAAATTCAAGGAGGTCCTGCGAACCGGGGAATTGCGTTTACTTATCTTTATTTTAGCGGTTACCGTCCCGGTGGTATTGTATCTTGTAACCATGATGACTTATGTAAACTTTAGTGACTCATTAAGAGTCGCGATCTTTCAGGTCGTCTCCCCCCTCTGTGCCTAACAGTGAAGACTTTTTACGAAACCATCAACTTTCTTATCTGTGAAGCTCTCCTCTTTTAGCAAGCAGCCCGTTAACAACAATCCACTGACACAACCCCATGTTTAGGGTTTCCCTTGATAAAAAATCATGATTGGTGTAAATAAGCAGAAAGCGCCAAAAACGATTATATTGTCATAAATGCCAGAGGAGGCAACATGGACTTTATAACAACTTCCGAGGCCAGCAATATCTGCGGTGTTGCCCGTACGACCATGTCAAAATGGGTGGATGAAGGGCGGATACAGGCATTTGTAACGCCGGGAGGGCACCGCAAAATCAATAAATCTAACTTGTTAGAGTTTATAAATCGGCAGAACATCATATCGCCCAAGAGGTTGAACGAAAAAAAACGAATATTAATAGTAGATGACAATCCTGACGATGTCAGACTCCTTGAGGCCGCTTTTTTGGTGGCTCTGGACAAATACGAGATACATACTGCCAGCGGAGGCTTTCAGGGCATTTATAAGATTGGGGCAATCAAACCGAATATCGTTATTCTGGATCTTGTTATGCCGGACATGGACGGGTTTAAAGTTTGTTCAAGTATTAAGAATAGCCCGGAAACTATAGAAGTAAAGGTTATTGCTGTCACTGCCTTCAATGACCCACAAAAGCAGCAAATGGCGTACCGGTGCGGCGCTGATGCCTATTATTCCAAGCCTCTTGATTTAAAGGGGTTGATGGAGACGGTTGTGAAATTTTCGGAACTTCATCCGCAGATTACGCAGATTACACAGATGGTCTAAGAATATCTTTTGGGACGCAGACCTGCCCGCCACCTGCCCGCTCGTGCCTTGCAATGGCAGGCGGGTCGCAAGCGCTCAGGCGAGTCGGGCGGGTGAACGCGTATTAGTGTTGGTTAAGTTCATTTGGCATTGAGAAACGGACTGATTCATTTGAATAATGATCAATGACAGATGATAGATGAAAAATGACAGATGCAGTGGTTAGAAGTGAGGAGCAATTTGAAGCGAATATTGGTTGCGCCCGGGGAACTTAAAGTGAGTACGGACCGCTCAACGATCCTGGAGACATGTCTTGGGTCGTGCGTCGGAGTTGCCATGTATGACCGCGACGCAACTGTAGGGGGGCTGGTCCATATTATGTTGCCCAGCGGGAGCAAGGACAAAGAGGCAGCAGCCCCGGGTAGATATGCTACCGCTGGCATACCCTACCTTATTGCCGAGATGGAGCAACAGGGGGCATTAAAGCGAAGAATTGTGGCCGCGATGGCCGGTGGGGCATTGATACTGACAGACAGAAAACTCAGTGTAGAGATGAATATTGGCGGAAGAAACACCAGCATGGCCAGAGAAGTCCTTAATGCGGAAGGGATACCCATCACAAGTGAAGATACCGGAGGAAATTTCGGAAGGACGTTCAGACTGGAACAGGCGACTGGGAGGACAGAGGTTGAGAGTGTCTTCCGCGGAAAGCAAAAATTGTTACCTTCTGGTGAGCCCGTTAAGATTCGGTTAAATGATCTAAGGCGAAAAATCGATAAATTGAAGCCGATATCCGAGATAGCCCGACAGGTAATTTCAAGGATAGAATATTCTTCATGTGACATACACGAGCTGGAGAAATATATCTTAAAAGATCAAGCACTTACAGCCAATGTCTTGAAAATATGCAACTCTTCTTACTATGGGCTGCAAAAACGGATTTCGAGCATATCCAGGGCGGTTCTTCTCCTCGGATTAAGAACCTTAAAAAACATAGTCTTGACCGCATCTATGTATAAGCTCTACGAAGACAGGATCGATGGATATTCATCGGAAAAAGGGGACCTTTTCAAACATTCTGTTTGCTGTGGCATGGTGGCCGAGTTGATTGCCAGGCAAAAGAAATTCGAAGAGCCTGAAGTGGCATTCACCGCGGGATTACTTCACGACATAGGCAAGGTGATCTTGGATCAATATGTCTTTGAGAGATTCAACCTCATTATGTACATGGTCATTAATAATAAGAAGTCGTTTGTGGCCGCGGAAAAGAAACTCTTGGGCTACGACCATGCCGAGGCAGGGGGGCTGGTGGCTGAGGAGTGGAACCTGCCGCCGATTTTACTCGAGGCGATCTCATTCCACCATCTGCCGGAAAAGGCAAAAGAGAATCCCGAGATCGTCTCGGCAGTCCATATCGCGGATAGCATATGTTCCATGGTTGGGACAGGTGGGGGCGCTGATGGTCTGGTCAACCGGATTCATCATGAAGCTATATCAACTATTGATTTGCACCAAGATGACGTTGATTCCATTGTGGAACGGTTGGCCGAGATTCTGAGCGGGGATGAGATGTTGTGAGGGGTTGGGTGATGGAGTGATGGAGTAGTGGAGTACTGGAGTGTTGGAGTGATGGGATAAAAAGGTAAGGGTAGAGGACAGAAGTCAGAGAGTAGAAGTCAGAAATCAGAGGATAGAAGACAGAGGGAATAGCCAATACTCCATTACTCCATGAAAGGCTGAGAGCCGGATAAAGCCGTGAACGAAGACAACGACACATATTTTGAATTAATTCTGAAGAAATTGAATGAACGGCACGGCTTTGACTTTTCGCAATACCGGGAAGGTACCATCAAACGGCGGTTGGAAAGAAGGGCGGCTCTTACGGGAGCTGGGGACTGTCGTGAGTACGCGGATATTCTTGAAAGTGACCCCGAAGAGTTCAAACGTTTGATAAAAGAACTTACGATAAAGGTGAGCCGCTTTTTCAGAAACCATTATGTGTTTGAAAGATTGTCTGATGAGATATTACCGGATCTGTTTGAGTCAAAGAAAGATGACGACAACAGAAGCCTTCGAGTATGGTGCGCCGGATGTGCCTTTGGCGAAGAGGTCTATTCCGTAGCCATAAGCCTGAGCGACTATATGCATAAATCAGACAAGAATATGATGGATTACAACATAAGTATATTCGGTACCGACATTGATGATGAGGCCCTGGATAGAGCGAGATTAGGTGTATACAATAATGAAGCTGTTGCTGAGGTGAGGAAGAAGATACTTGACACTTACTTCACATGTGATGGAGGCAATAATTATAGTGTGGTTGATTCCATAAGAGGCGTGGTAAATTTCTGCAACCACGACATCACCTCTCGTGATAGAAGATCTCCGGCCGCAGGCATAGTGGCCAACTATGATCTGATCATGTGCCGCAATCTACTGATCTATTTCACCGTTCCTCTGCAGCAGCGGGCCTTTTTAAACCTCTTCAATTCATTAAATCCAGGGGGATATTTGATTCTGGGCAGATCAGAGTCGATTCCAACAGATTTAGAAGAATATTTTATTATAAAGGATTCAAAGGGGAAGATTTATCAGAAGAGGGGATAGTGGAATCGGGTTACGAGTTGCGGGTTGCGAAAGGAGAAACAAAAGTGCCGAAAGTGCTGGTAGTTGAAGATCATAAAGACGTTTCCTTTATGGTGAGTGAGGCGTTGAAATACCATATAGGCTGTGAGGTGATAACGGCCAAGGACGGTCCGGAGTGTCTGAAGATAGTCGGCGACGACTCTCCTGACGTAATCCTGCTCGATATCCATATGCCGGGCATGGACGGCTTTCAGGTCTGCAAGATTTTAAAAGAGGATGAAGCGACAAAACATATCCCTGTAATCTTTTTGACAGCTACCTGTTGCGAGTTACAAAACAAGATAAAAGGGCTCGAGATTGGAGCAGATGATTATTTGACCCAGCCGATCAATAATCTGGAACTGATCACCCGGGTTAAGGTGATGCTGAGAATGAAGAAGCTTATTGACAGAGCAAGAACATCCGGTGAAGGCACCGGAGATGTCAAAAGCTTAACAACGGATTTCTTGTCTATGGCATCCCATGAATTAAGGACGCCACTGAATTCCATTATAGGCTTTTCAGAACTCCTTGAGAATGAATTTTATGGGACACTTACCCCGCAACAGAAGGACTTCGTGGGCCTTATACATGAAAACGGGGAAAAGCTGCTGAAGCGTATAGATGATTTTATTGAAACCTCTAAGTCATCAATAATGGGGCAATCATGAAAAGTACAAAGTTAAGAACAAAGCTAATCATGGGAGTTGTGGGAATTATTTCTTTATTGATCCTTCCCGCAATATTTATTGTTCAATATACATTCGGCAAAGCCTTTATGGAGGAATACCACAAGAAAGCCGCTTTCCTTGCCCACCATGTAAATACACAGATTATGAATCCGTTGTTGGCTGGAAACGAAGCAGAGACCAAGTTGACGTTATCAAAAATCAAGGAAGTGGAAAAAAGCATTGAGTATGTATTTATTATCGATTCGGAAGGCCGTGTGCCATTTTCCACATTTGCCAAAGATCTACCAGCCGGCCTGCTCAATGCCAACCAAGTGGATCATGACCTACCGTATAAGCTGCAACATCTTGAAACGGAAAAGGGAACAATTTTAGACATTGCCATACCTATATCAGAAGGAAGCTTAGGGAGTGCTCGTATCGGAATAACAGAAGATCCTCTGCGTCAAAATATTGTCCGGATAACCGTATTCATAACCAGCATAGCGCTTGGCGTCTTAGCCATAGGGGTTGTTTTGGCGCTTGTTTTTGCCAGGATTACCACCAGACCTGTGTATGACCTCATAGGGGTCGCCGACGCTATCACTAAGGGCGATTTGGAAAAAACCGCCAAGATCGACACCCAGGATGAGATCGGCCATTTGGCCTCTTCGTTCAATAAGATGACAGGTTCTTTAAAGGGTACGCTTTCCGAGCTGAAGCAGATATTTGATGGGTCATTGAGCGCAATGCGCCTGGTTGATAGAAATTTTACTGTAATCAACCAGAACAAAGCGATGCATGAACTCACAGGAATAGCCGTTGAACAGGCGAGAGGTGGAAAATGTTATGAACTTTTCAAAGGTACATGCTGCCATACTGATGCATGCCCTTTAAGAGAGATAGTCAGAGGAAAGCAGAGACTCGACATGGAAGATGAAAGGGAGACCATAGACGGCGCTACCATCCCTTGCCGGGTTATGGTCACACCGTTCAAGGACAGCCAAGGGAATATAATCGGGGTTATAGAGGTTTTTACGGATATTAGCGAGTCCAAAAGACTTATTAGTGAACTCCGGAAACAGACAAAGAACCTGGAGGAGAGCAACCATATACAGGAGGCATATAATGCCGTTGTTACAACCTTAAATTCCGGATTTGAGATGAAACCCCTCCTAAAAGAGGTCGTTGGCAGAATAATAGAATACATGGATGCCCAGGTCGGGGTGATTTATTTATACAGTGAAGAAGAAAGGCTCCTAAAGCCGGTTGCAGCCTACGCACTCGATATAGATGCGATTAAAGAAGGTTTCAAGTTCGGTCACGGCCTTCCAGGGCAGGCAGCCATGGACAAGAAGATGGTCCTTGTATCAGATGTGCCGGAGGACTACTTCCGCATCTCTTCCGGGGGCGGCCAGCGGATACCGAAAAACGTGGTCTGTCTTCCCATTATATTTCATAATAAGCTCCTGGGTGTCTTGGAACTTTGCAGCGTTCACGAATTTGAAGAGAAGAATCTTCGGTTTTTAAAGGTAGTGGCTGACCAAATTGGTACAGGGGTCAATAATGTTATTTCCTATCTGAAGGCAGAGGAATTGGCCGGGGACTTAAGGGAGAAAAATGAAATTTTGGCTTCTCAAAACGAAGAACTTCAATCACAGAGCGAAGAACTGATCGCCCAAAGCGAAGAATTACAGTCACAAACCGAAGAACTCGAGGCCCAGAAAAGGATGCTCGAAGAGAAAACCCATCAGGCGCAAGAGGCGGATCGGTTGAAGTCTGAATTTCTTTCCAATATGTCTCACGAGTTAAGAACACCGCTGAACGCGGCCCTTGGAATGACCAGGCTCATGGCCGATGGAAGCGCCGGGCCGCCAACTGAGAAGCAGAAAAAGTACTTAGAGATTATCGAAAGAAACGGAGAGAATCTCCTTCTATTAATAAACGATATCCTCGATCTCTCCAGGATAGAGTCCGGAAAGATCGAAATTACTGTAGGCGTTGTCCATTTTAGAAAGCTTGTCAGCGGCATTGCCGCCTCCTTAAAGCCCCTTATCGATGAAAAAGGGTTATCCTTGAATATCGATATTGATGACCATATTGTACTTCAGAGCGATGCGGACAAGTTGAGACAGATATTAGTCAACCTCCTCGGAAATGCAGTCAAGTTTACGGATAAGGGCACGATCTCGGTAGTTGCAAGGGATGAAAAGGATGATGACCAGAAAGATGTGGTGAAAATAAGCGTAATGGATACCGGCATAGGTATAAAAGAAGAGCATCTTGAGCATATATTTGGCGCCTTCAGGCAGGTAGACGGTTCTGTTACCAGAAGGTATGGCGGTACCGGGCTTGGACTCAACATCTGCTGGAAACTGGCCCAACTTTTAGGCGGGAAAATAGAGGTGGCCAGTGAATTCGGCAAGGGGTCTGCTTTTACCGTGACCTTGCCAAAGGAGTTAACCGCCCCAAAAGGTCAGATCGAGGGAGATTGGAAAGAAAAGGTTAAAGAAGCGCTCCTGGATGAGGTAAAAGCGCCGCCAAAAGAAATATATGAAGGTGCAATAGTATCCAAGGAGCTTCTCATAACAGATGATGACCCCATAGTCGTAAGAGAGTTGAGGACAATCCTCAAGGATGAAAACTACTGGCTCCGTTTTGCCTTTAACGGATCTGAATCCCTGCGGCATATTGAAGAACGCGTGCCTGATCTGATCTTGCTCGATCTTCAAATGCCTGAAATGGATGGTTTCCAGGTATTAGAGAAATTGGAGGCAAATGAGAACTACAGAAATATACCGATAATAATCCTTACCGCACTTGATGTGACTAAAGAAGAGAAGGCTCGCTTTGGGGCTAACGTAAAAGGGGTGATCGTTAAAGGAGGAATAGATAAAGCCTCCCTAATCGATCAGATCAGAGGCATATTATATGGGCGAAAACCTTTACCGGAGAAGACGGAAAGGGCCAAGCCGGTTCACAGAAAAAGGAAAAAGGCGTCCCCTCCTTTTAAGATATTAATAGTAGAAGACAACCAGGACAATATGATCTTGATCAGGGAGACGCTTAGGCCATCAGGCTACGTCATATGTACTGCCGAGGATGGAGAAAAGGGAGTAGAAATTGCCCAAAAGGAGTTGCCGGATTTGATCCTTATGGACATCCAGATGCCGGGCATGAGTGGCCTTGAAGCAGGCAAGAAAATAAGAGAGATAGAATCCTTAAAGGATGTTCCCGTTATTGCCTTAACAGCCAGGGCCATGACGGGCGAACGAGAGGCTATATTGGAGGCAGGGCTGGACGATTATCTGGCAAAGCCTGTTAGCCCTAAGGATTTGATTGGTAAAGTTAGGGAGTGGTTGAGTGGATGAGTTCATTTGGCATTTGTCATTTAACATTTAGCATTTATCATTGAAAAATGGACTGCTTCATTTAAATAATGACAGATGACAAATGAATAATGATCAATTCCAAATGGGGGTTAAGATGCAAGACACACCCACAATAATGGTAGTAGACGACGAAGAGAGCAATGTGAGGCTGTTGGAATCATTTCTAATCCCCCGTGGGTATAATGTAGTGAAGACTTACTCTGGGGAGGAGGCGCTGCGATTATTGGAAGAGGCGGCAATCGATTTAGTCTTTCTCGATATAATAATGCCCGGGATGAGCGGTTTTGATGTCTTGAGGGAGATCAAAGAGAGCGAAAAAAACAGGTTTGTCCCAGTGGTATTGCTTACGGGCCTTGCCTCAAAAGAGCATAGAATAAAAGGGTTGGAAATGGGGGCAGACGATTTCATGTCGAAGCCATTTGACGCTACCGCGCTTTTGGCCAGGACAAGATCGCTTTTGAGGATAAAGTCTCTGCATGATAGACTCCAACAAAGTTATGAAGACTTAAAGAGAGTGGAAGAGAGCAAGGAGCTTATGACACATATGATCGTGCATGATCTGAGAAGTCCTCTGATGGTGATACACAGCTCTCTTGAACTCATGTCATTAGAAATGGAAGACCATTTTAGTCCCGATGATATCATTGCCCCGAGAAATATTATGCGGTCATGCAAGCGAATGGCAGGATTGATTAACAATATCCTGGATATCTGCAAGCTGGAAGATGGCAGACTTAAGTTGGAGTACGAATCGATTGATATTTCCAAATTGTTCTATGAACTGATTAATGAATACGAAGGGGAGACGCTTGCTAAGAAGGCAAAAATGTACTCCCGTGTTGAGGATAATGTCCGAGAGATCAAAGCTGATATAGACATTATAATCAGAGTACTTGAGAACTTGATTTCTAATGCATTTAAGAGTATCCGTGACAACGGAGAGGTATGGCTTAACGCTGTATTTGATGAAGTTGCCGGCTCCGTGCGTATATGTGTCAGTGATAATGGCTACGGGATTCCACCGGAATACTTAACTAAGGTATTTGATAAATACGAACAAGTGGAGATGAAAAAGAAAGGAATAGTTCACCATACCGGACTGGGATTGACATTTTGTAAAATGGCTGTTGAGGCCCACGGGGGGCATATTTGGGTGGAAAGCGAACCGGAAAAAGGAAGTGCTTTTACGTTTACTCTGCCCGTGTCAGGACAATAAGGAATAATGAATATCGAAGTAATGGAAGACCTTGTTAAACTTCATAATTCGATCCCGCCCAGGCGGGATTCAACATTCGATATTCAACAACAAGCCTGGATTTCCCTATTACCCGTAAGCGCCAAACAATTTCTCCAACTCTGCTAACTTGTCTTCAATGGCATAGGGAAGTTCTTTGGCCAACATGTCGAGGCAAATGACCGCATTGTTGGCCGCATCTTTGGCAACCACTCCCTGGATGCGTTCCCAAATACCGCGGTTGACTTTTTGTATCCCCTTGTACATATCCGCCAACTCAACGAGGTCCAAATCAGACGGCTTCCCCTGTTTTCTTAAAAAGTATTGCCCCACCAAATAGGTGGCTGCGGAACGAAACACGGTTTCTTCGACCGTCGCGAAGGGAAGATGAAAGCGTACCATCGGTTTTAACTTTTCCATGGAAGGGCAGCCGCTGGCAGCCATATAGACGCCTAAAAGGGAACCGAGCGCCCTCTGCACAGTTGTCTTCTTGCCATAGAACCTCTCCTCGGTTGCCACAAGCACCTCAACCCTGTCATGGGAAGAACAAGACCGGAAAAAATTGATTACATCACTGATATTGACGGCTATAGGACAATAGCGGACCGCGTTTTCTTCAAACCGGCATCCCTGACAACGGTGATGAGACAGTCTTGTCCACTCAGGCCTTGCGTGATCAACTGAAGGGATTATGCTCAAGGTTTCAGCGTCCAAGTGGATTACGAAGTCTTTCTTGGTGCCGTTTTCAAATGTAAAGCGATAACTAATTTTCATTCGTTTCTTCCAACGGGAGTTCTGCTAATAAGCGTGAACGCTTACCCTTCATCTCTCACCGGCAGTACTATAGTAAATGTTGTCCCTTTGCCCACTTCACTTTCCACATCAATTCTGCCATGGTGTTTTTCAATGATGCCATAGGCCATGTTCAGACCGAGGCCGGTGCCCTTGCCGACAGGCTTGGTGGTAAAAAAGGGGTCGAATATCCTGGAAAGATTTTTTTGCGGAATCCCCGAGCCTGTATCGCTTATCTTTATCTCCACGCAAGGACCATCGCTGTTACAAAGACGCGTAGAAATCCGAATCTCTCCGCTTTTTTCTATGGCCTGCGCGGCATTGACCAGCAGGTTCATGAAGACCTGGTTGAGTTTGTTCGGATAGCAATATATCTCAGGAACGTCGCCAAGGTCCTTGGTCACCGTGGTCTTGTATTTGAGCTCGTTCCGGACAATATTGAGGGTGCTTTCGATACATTTGTTTACATCAGCGTACTGCAGGTCCGGTTCATCTACGTGCGAAAAATCTTTCAAATCAGCGACTATCTTCTTGACCCGTTCGGCCCCTTCCCGGGATTCCGAGATCAATTTTTCAAGATCATTTATGACGAATTCATAATCGATCTCTTCTTTGTACCGATCAATTGCTTCAGACAGAGCCCCTTTTTCCCCTTCCGAAGCCTCTGAAATTGCTTCTGCCAATTCCTCATACTTGTGGATCAAAGATGCAAGGTCCTCTACGTAACCGCTCAAGGTGCCGAGGTTGCTCTTGATAAAACCTATAGGGTTGTTGATCTCGTGCGCCACCCCGGCGGCAAGCTGTCCTATGGAGGCCATTTTTTCCGACTGCAGGATTTGGGCTTGCATGCTTGCGAGAGTCTTTTCAGCCTCTTTCTGCTCCGTCAAGTCTCGAGTAGTCGCCTGAAGAACATTACGTTTGCCCAATGTAAATGCGGTCAGCAATACTTCAGCTGGAAAATCTTCACCCTCTTTTCTACGATGGACCCATTCAAACCGGTTCGTGCCATTTTTAAAGGCCTCTGCAATTCTCTGATTTGCCTCGGTCATTGAGTCGACACCATTCGGTTGATAAGCGGGTGACACGTCTGCCGGGTGTACAGAAGTTAACTCATTTTTATTTTTATATCCGAGCATCTTTAGAGTTGCCTGATTGCAATCAAAAAAGCCTTGCTCATCCAACAACATAATTGCAT
>JBDRFJ010000143.1:0-2013 GCA_043818915.1 Pseudomonadota bacterium
ATTTTGATAAATATTACAAAGCCCTTCATTCAGACGATGAAAAAGGATTTGTCTCGAAGATCTCCCACATAAAAGCAGAACTGGTTTTTGAGGTTGATTTTTACGGCAGGGGAATGTTTCCCCCTCATGCATTACATAGTGAGGGACACCAAGATAGCATGGGATTGTGTTTGTTCTTTGCACTTAACGAGTATCTGACAAAAGATGCAATAAAAATTATTATTCTTGATGATGTTGTAATGTCAATTGACCGTAATCATAGACGGGCCATATGTAATCTCTTGAAAACTTACTTCTCAGATAAACAGTTCATAATAACGACACACGATACTGCATGGGCAAAACAGTTAAAGACTGAAGATGTTGTGAAACAAAAGAATATGGTTCATTTTTTGTAACCGTTCACAGTAATTCAGGATAACTGTTATTTGTCCAGTGAGCAAGTAGCGACTGATAAATAAACTCAAAGACATTTCGGTTCTGCTTTTTGCATGTGGCAATGGCAGTCCAGATACGTTCACACCAGCGCATGCCGGCCTGGCCGCGAGTACCCTGTGTAATACGGCGGTCAATAACCGTATGGCGAATCTCTCGTTCCGTACCATTATTGGTCGGCTCGACCCCCGGCTCCGTCAAAAATCTGAAATAATCTTCCGCAAATTTGCCGTCAAAACGTCTGGCCAGCTTTCTGGCAAGTTTATGATCGGGCGCTTGCCGCATTCTGCTCAAAAATCCCTCTTTGATATGCCTCATCTTACAGGCGAAACATTCGGCAGTAAAAGTATTGCTGCGATGCAAAGTATCAAACAGCTTTCTAAGCCAATCGAGCAGTTGATTAGCCCAGCGGCAAATCGCTTTGAGCGGGTATTCGGCAAGGAATCGAATCTCACGGATCAGATGAGCCATACAATACTGCACCATGGCATCCGACAGGCGGGCAAACTTGCGATAGCCGCCCCAGTAATCACATCCGATGATGCCGTCAAACTCTTCTGTCAACAAAGTGAACAGCACTCCACAACCGCGGGAATTGTCTATGTGAAAAAAGGTATAATCCGGCGTCTGGAAACACCATGTCCAGTACTTTTTGCCTTCATCTTTATGTCCTGTCTCATCTATACCAAGATAATGCTCGTATGGCAGACGTGCAGCCAGTCTGTCATACGAAGTTTCCAGCGATTTCGATACTTTTTGTGTCGCCTTGCTGAGCATCCCACGCGAAATATTCAGCCGCATGATTTCTTTGAAAAATTTCCTTATTGTCGAGAAAGACATATGGCAGCCGCCTTTCATAAAGGCAACCAATGCAGTGACATCGGCGCCAAAGAGGCCGCCTTTGCGAACTTCATCCGGGAACGGGGCAATACGTATCCTGCCTGTAGCAGGATCAAGATATTTTCTTGCGCGGTGTTCAATGACTTTGTACATTTTTTCCGGCAATTCTATCTGCTGAATTATAAACCATTCATCCAGCGGCTTAAGACCTTTGGCGTCTTTGTCCTTAAGCTCATATTCGACAACCTCATCAACCTGCTGCGGCTCAAAATGCTGACGCGAATACTTTCTGTGTCCATGCTGTCCGCCTCGTTTAAGCCTCCTGCTGAGCTTGCGAATTGTTTTTACCGGCTCAATGACGTCACTCGACGGCGGCCTGGAAGAGTTACTGGAATTTTTCTCCAGGCGAGCTATTTTTTCTTCGAGCCGTGCGATAGTTTCTTTAAGCCATTTTATTTCGGCAGCTTGCTTTTCAATCAATATGTCTTTTGCATCCATGCACCCTTTTTAACACAGCGCGAACAAAAGCGCAAGTTGCCTATTTTTACATTTTGAGCTTTTTACGAAATATTTCTGTGAACGGTTACAATATTTGTTATTAAGGACGGTGACATATGAAGAACCCACAGAAACATGTGCTACCGGCAAAGCTTGCCCGTGGACGTGAGCGTTTTGAAAAATGGCGTAGTGTACATAAAACCCTGTCTTCGAGGAAATGATTCGCCAGGCAGCCCAGGG
>JBDRFJ010000144.1:0-12576 GCA_043818915.1 Pseudomonadota bacterium
ACTCAAAATAAACCGGTAATCTAAACCTGGTCTCCTTTTTCCATTTCCTTTCGTAGGAGTAAGTAGATCAAAATAATATAATGACAGCCAAGTCCATAGTCCTACATTCCTTTCAATTTTTCCATGGCCAAGAGGTTCTAAGATTGTGGTAAGATATTTGGCTGCCTCTAATCTGTCTTTAAAAGATATGTTTTTGATTTCAATATCAATCGGCAATTTCGCAGAAGTCCATGCATCTGCTAAGAGATCTCTCGGTGGGCTTTCTGTTGAGCCTGATCTTAATGCCGCCAGGTACTCACGGAATTTTTCAATACCCTCCTCATTAAGCATGCGAACCAGATCTGCCATTATGACTCACCTATACTTGATACCTGAATAAATCGCTCCAGAACTTTATTGTTTGAACAAAAGGCCTCCACAATATCTTCAATCCATTTCATTTTTTCTTGAATGATGGGTTCAGAGCTACCAGATGGAGGGAGCGTATTTATACCAAGCAGGTCTCTTGAAAAGCTTAACCATAAACTCATCCAATCATCAGGGTCACTCTCAGGGTCTGTGTGATCTTCTTCGATTACAATCTTATAGAGAATCTGTCGAACCAGCTCAGGATATACTAACGAGAAAAATGAATGATCTGACCGAGCAATCTCCCTAATGTTATCAACCCGGTTATTCAAAATTAGGCTAGGCCAATCACTTTCAAGATCCAATCTCCATACACAGTGTCCAAGATCTGTAAAATCAACAGGAAGAAGACATAGCTTATCTATCGGTTCCTCCTCGGTTCTACGCGGCTGAAGTCGATCTGCTACAGCTAAAATACGGCCCTTCCCTGCTGTATCCACAACCTTGACACGAAATCGAACCAAGGAATATTGATCCATGTCATGGAGGTATCGATCTTTCGGGGGTTGGATCTGAGAGACCGTTCCAAAAGCGAAACGTCTAAAAAAAGTCCGGCGGTATGCTTCCACATAAACGCCAGCGTGTTTTGGGAGTTTTAACCCTTTCAAATCAATGGACGCATCAAAAGAGGGCGGCCCTTTAGGACTAGGAATAATGGTAAAAGAAACCTTCGTCCGAGGAATTCTTTTTCGATCGGTATAATTGAATTTCCTGAGCATGATTATCCTCTCAGTGTTTTGACTCTAAGGTCCCGGTTCGAGTCAAAACCCGTTACTGTTAATTGAAAATTTAGATTTTCAATCGTAAGTCTTAGAGCATTTGTTCTTAAAACAGAGGCTTTAACATGTTTCCCTCTGACCCTAATGGGAGCCTTCCCTAATGAAAAATCAAAAGGCTGGTATTTTTTAAAGGGATTCCCCTGTCGAACATCGTAAGCCATCTCGATGGTTATGATCTTTGGGATGGCGCTGGCCTCGGGTTTCTTATTGAGTTTAAAACCTCCTTTTATTTTTATTAACCTCAGGGATTGATCAATGGACAGGTCTTTTGGGGGAGGGCTTTCTCTACCATCTTTCCCCGGTGCATCACCATGAGTTCCATCAAAACCCTCAGGTTCTGCTTGGGGGGGCATATCAATGTAGAAGAAATCCCTCAACAATGTTTCATCCCGACCCCGTGCTGGTCGTGACAATATTTTTACGATTTCTCTTGGGCTATTTTTTACATAACGAAGACAACTTGGCCCCCAGTCATATTTGCCCCGAAACTTTGGTGAACGCTCTTGCCATTCAGTATGAGCAGGATTTTCAGAGTCACCTAAAAATTTTGACAAATGATTATCCGAGACGGAAACGATCACTCGAATGCCTCTTTGTCGCATAGAAGACACACCGGCAATGGTTACCCCATCCCTGATAAAATGATCCTCGCCCTTTTCTGCATCCTCGTCCCTTTCTACATAAATTTTGAAAAAGGAATGCTCTGTTTTTTCATTAGCCTTTTTGACCCAAAGGGGAACCCAGAATAGTACCCTTATCCTCTTGTCAAATTTTTGTCTTAATTCATCTAGCCTTTTTGGATCAAAAAGCGCCTGATCCCATTTCGGCGCCTTTCCTTCTTCAGGCTCATTTATTTTAATGTATTCATTCTCACTGGCATTGATACCCCATTTAGCCAACTCAAGCCGACGCCTTATCGTATCTTTGTCTGGCCACTCTGTTTTGTCTAAAAAATGAAAAATGCTTTCAGAATCGAGCACATGATTGTCCTTTCCGTTTCGCACTGTAATGGTCAGGTCATTTGATAGTATTGGAAAAAAATAATGGTGAACCGCTGACCGGATAATGCTTTCCGGTTGTATCTCTTCGTCAGGATAAGGAATAACCACTGAGAGACCCGGCTGATCTATACGTTGGATATTAAAATCTTCACAAAATATTTTGACATGCTCCTCATCATCTACCGGCAAGGCAAATCCATTATCGAAAACCCCATAATATCCATAAGGAGCAAATCTTTGATTATTTAAGCGATGGATTTTCAAAACGGATTGTCCCATTAATAATTTCCTGGGATCGCTTCTTCGAATGGTCAGCCCAAAAAAGCTATTGATCCTTGAAGTGGCTTGAAAGACGGTTTTTCCGAGCCCCCACCGACCCCTTGCAGTAGTGTTCTCAACCGCTCTACCGATGTTTCTCCAGAAATAAAAAAAATCATTCTTTGTCCCATTCCACTCATCGCCCAGGTCCTCATCCTGGCTGATTTCACCCTCCAACCCCCTCGTTCCAAAATCCTCAATCACGATATAATCCATAGGCTCTTTTGTTGTCGGAGGACTAATAAGGCCAGTATGTCGAGAGGACAAATGTGCCCTTAGGCCTCTCATATATCGAACTTGTTTTTCATCTTGAAGGCGTGAATTAGGTGGGCAGAACGAAATATCGACCATGATTTGTTCTCCGGGAATGCCGGCATCAAGCGAATTTTGAATGACTTCACGAATAAGTGCATCTGAGAGACTACCCAGGGCTTCGGTGGTGAAAAATTCCCCTTCGATGGGATCTACGTTGATCTCACCGCGGCTCATTGCCCTGAATTTCCATTCAGCGGAATTCGTCATCCTTTTTAGTCCTCTATAAAATAATCGGTGTCGATTTTTTTGATTTCGTATGAGGCCACTGGAGATACTCCAACATTATGATCTATCATTAACTCTGCCAGTCGTTGACCATCGATAAGAATAATTTTGCTTTCTATGTTATTCACATAATCAAGAGCTTCTTTACTGAAATTGGATGTTGTAATAAAAATCCCTTTCCTCTCTCTTTGGCCTTGAAAAGCACCAGCGAATTTTTGAATTTCAGGCCTTCCTACTGTATTTTCCCATCGTTTTGCTTGGATGTAGATAATGTTGTCGGGATAGGAACTTAAACCAATCATAATCCATGACACCCACAAAACCTTTCATGGTCGAATCCTGTAAACCAGGTAATACCGTCAAATGATTATTTTTTTCTGGACTTGCATAAGCAGTGATCTCTCAAAGGTTCATCCTTATTGTTTTGCTTCGCCCTATCTTCACCGGATTTAATAACATAATCACATTTCTGAATTTTCTATCCATATCTTTTTGACATCTTCGATAAATGGCTTGATTTTTTCAATGCTGAAGCCCTGCGCGTTATAATTGACTCCCACTTTCAGGTTTCGAACGAAATGTTTTTCTAAAATCTGCATCAAAGGATCAAAAATATGCTCATATTTTCTTTTAATTAGGGGGGCCAGTCTGAAGTGGGTCGGCAGGACATATAGAATAGGGATTCCCTCATACGTCGCGCTGAATCCTTTAGTGGCCATTCGGATTGAAAATCCGGGACTCTCTTCCCATCTATTTTTGAATTCCCGGATGTATTGTGCTTCTTGCTCACCACAACCGTCTATCATCTCCTCGATAGTGACTTTTCCCGGTTGGGGTTTGGGCTGATGGACTTCCTTGTTGACATGATTCGGCACATAGATGTTTCTATCTTCATCACTGAATTTGGCTACCTCAATGATTTCAATTCTGAGACGATCCAGTTTTCGATTTAGAAATTGAATGGTCCTTGCAGCAGTCTCCGAAATTTGATCGACGACAATAATCAGGTAGAATTCTCCATTTTTTAAATTGCCGGATAAATCGGCGATAAATTCTTCCTCACTGTATGTGTCTTCGGAATCACTGTTATTTTCTCTAAACTTTGAGAAGGCCTCAAAAAACATTAAGCCCTTGTATTCCTCCTCCTGGCACTTATCACCAGCAAGATATTTGGTGACAAGATCATCGATTTCACGATAGGTCTTCTCTTCCAGCCTTGCCGCATACTCGAAAACCTGGGCTATCAGATAACGCATATCCGGATTATCACGGCGCTTGCATTCAATGATTACCGGCACGGCATCGACCGTAATGCCCAAAACATCGATGTAGTCAAACTCACGGCCGATAATCATAATGGGCGATTCAAAAATGGACGACAGATTGATGAGGTTGGGATTTGTTTTAACGATTTCTTGAAGTTCGTTTTCATTCTCATAGCTTTGAGAGTTGATTACGATATTTTTGCCTTTTTGGGATAAAAGAAGGTGCTCCATTTAAAACTCCTGATATGTAAACAAGGTTGATACCAAATCATGTGTAAAACCTCAAAAGGTAAAAAAAAACCTCCCCGCTGATTTCAATTGTCCGTGCGTTAAATTCAGGCTTGACCCTCCATTGTACTCCATTCACGCGCGACTTGCTTTGCTTTCTCTGCCAGGTTGAATAGTAAAAGATTGTAAATCATTTTTGATATAATATTTTGCGCCAAGTTTCGTTAAAAGTGTTTCCGCATCGAAGAGAAATTTTTCCCAGTCTACGGCCCGTTCATATTCTTTCATGTGGTTCAGTTTGCCTACCTTCCAAAAATTCACATACGGGTGCGCCATGCGAATGACCTCAAGGGCCTGGTCTGCTTTGATTACCGGCTCAAGGCTGACCCACGTAAAAATACCCTCTTTATGAGCGGTTTTCAAAACGGTCAACCGGTCGTCTACGGCCGAAGCATTCGGCTCCCAATCCCTGCGTGCATCATCATCAGCAAAACACAGCGTAATGCCCAGTTGCGTGCGGGCAAATTTCATCAACCCCATATCCTCCAGGATCAGATCGGCGCATCCTTTGGTCAGCACCTTATTGTTTAGCCGGTGTTTCGCGATAATTTCAAGAGCCTGACGTGTCAATCGTTCGGCTCGTTCAAGCGGCTGGTAAGGATCGCTGAGAAAACAAAACAGTATGGAGCGTGGATCGCCTTGCAAACGCTCTGCATCTTTTTCGAGAAGTCTCAAAACATCCTTTCGAGGTTCAGCCTTTGCATGCCATTTTTCCCCGGTTGTCCGCATGCAAGCGGGTGCATAGCAGTATTTGCAGCCATGCGTACATCCAAGATAGAGGTTGCACGCAAGCTCCGAATACTCCCTCGCCCTCCCTTTGGGTTCATATACAACATTCATGAAAGGCCTCCTTTAAAGATAATGAATCTTTTCCGATCCCGGGTTTTTCCACGCTTCATAGGAAACATGTAAATCTTGACTCGGCAATTTCTCGTCTTTGATTAATAATTTCATTGCCTTCCGTGCATGGCTTGCAAGCATACCATTCTGCAGGGTAAAAAGATAAACATCTTTATTTGTTTCTAATTGGCGTCCAAGCACTGCGGCTTCAAGTTCCTCCTCAAAAACCGAAATTTTGGTCGGTTTAACGTATCCCGGGAACAATGATAATTGCGACGGATCAATCCTATCCTTGTCGATGTCGAAGTTGGCATCGCCACCATGTTTCCAGGCGACCTTTAAAAACTTGTCGATCCCAAGAGGATGCCCCGATCCGAAGACAAGACCATATACGTTTGCCCCCTTGCGGATTGAAAATGATCCAAGATAATACTCAAGCCCATCAGGAATCCACCGCCTATAAGAGTCTGCCACAATCCGGTGCACATTGGTTCCGTTCATCCTTGAAAAGTCCTCGTCTGTTACGGGCACACAATCACGAATTTCCGGCACCGATCTGAAACGGTTGACCAAGGCCGAAGAAATAAAAAAAGTAAAGTCCGTTTTGGGAAGTCTCACTATGGCCTGAAAGACAGGTTTTGTGATTTGTTTCACGCCGTTTTGATCGAGAAACAAAAGATTTGCCACTCTCCCATGCATGTAGGGTTCCCATTGTTCAAAGGCAGAATGAAAATCATTTTTCATCGCGGCGAATGCCACCTGTGGTAAAGAAATTCTTTGTTCCTCAACATACGATGATAAGTTTTTAAATTTTACCTCAGTCTTTTCATTGAAATATGCTCTGATTTTCGAGCCCTGTTTTTTAGTTTGAATCATCGCATTTCGGATTTCTTCGCATGTAATGGCAGGACTTCCCGGATTGTCGTCCACATCGAACCCAGGTCCGGCAAAAAAATCGAAAATCTGAACAATTTCCACAAATGACCCATTGATGAACACAGGCAGCCACTCACGCAGGTACTCCCGGTAAAGTTCAAGTTTGTCTCGTGTCCCTTCATTAAACGAATTTTTATGTAGGTTGCGTACAGGCATGACAGTGTTCCTGGTTCGGATTTAGGTCTAGATGATCCGCAGTCAAATTAAATTGTCTTTCGGCTTGATCCCCTATTTCCAAAATCATTTTCTATCAATCGAATCGGACCGACAGAAGACCTCTTTTATTCGACCTTCGACGACAGGCTTGTCAAATTTTGAGGCTATCCGATTTCTCCAACCCATGGTTGGAGTTTTGGTGCACTGAATAAACCAAATAGAATTCCCACGGGTTAGAGATTTAAACCGAGTTCCGGTCTTGTTTGACGCCGCCCATCCACCCAACACTAAGACCCGCGGGCACATCCGATTTCTCGCACCGATGGGGCGAGATTTTCTTCATTGGCATAAGTTGTGTTACCAATGCGTATCCACAACAGCCTCATATGAAAACAAAAGGCGCAGTAGTTGACGTTTGCTTCTTATTCAATTCTGCAACCATCCGTTGCATTTTTGACACATTCATTGCCAAAACAACAAAACATTTCCATCAATAACTTAAAAACTTAACCCCATACCTCTTTCCCTTCAGAAGCTCACGGACATCATCAGGATCGGCTTCCGCCACCTCTCTCCCAGCCAAAATCTCCTCAGCCTGCTCCAGCGTCAGCCGGGTACCTTCTATATGGGTCGTGTGGTGGGCCTCCAAAAGGAACGCCCGGGACCGCATCTTTTCAAGCCAGTCCTCGGAGAGTTTTGCCGCCTCCAGAAACCCGCGCGCCCGCTCGATCTGCGTCAGCCCGGCAGTCATACGGTTGGTGATGGTAAAGCGCGGCCTCAGCATGAAGTCTTCTCCTCCATTCCCTTTTCCTAAACCGTCTCTTTCCTATACCTTAAATCTGTCTACTCCCCTTTGAAACGCTAAATCATTCCGGATGCTCTTCTCTTAAACCGCTTTTTTCGACCCCAAAAACATCGTTTTAGGGCCTTAAATAGCCTCAGAAATAAACTCTTCCTCAAAAATATCAGTCAGTTAGCACGGTCCGACCCAATTCCTCATACTTATGACACTCATCAAACCTTCATCAAAATACCAGTGGCAGAGCCGGCACAGAGACATTCCGTATTACTCCATGTCCCGCTTCTCCTCGTGTTTCAGCCGCCGGCAAGCTTTGCGGCGTATCCGTGTTTCTTGATCTCATCCAATAGTCTTTTCCGGTGATCCCCCTGGATTACAATAACTCCGTCCTTAACGGATCCTCCGGCACCACAGCGGCGTTTTAATGTTTTGGTAAATTTCTGTAGTTCCTCGTTTTCAAGCGGTACACCGAAGACGACTGTGACAGTTTTACCTTTACGCCCTTTGACTTCCCGTTGTATCCTGATGGTACCGTCGTTGGGATAGCCTGTTGACTGCTTATCGGCTTTAACAACCTTCTTTTTTTTGCAGGAACATGCGGAAATCAGCTTACCGCATTCAGGGCAGATTCGGCCTGTTTCTGTTGAATACACCAAACGGCTGTCGTTCATTGATTTGTTTGCCCATTTCTTCCGAAAGGAAAGGGTTATTTGTTTAGGAACATGCTCTTTAAATTTGTACAATTAGGAAACAACGTCCCGAAAATCTCCTCCTATCCGGAAACTTAGAATTTTAAGGGCCCCCTTTACTTTAATCGGCTGGTCCCTCATCAGCTATCTGGTTTTCTTGGCCAACGTGCTTTTGCGCGCTCCAGAAAGGGTGGATCGACATGCTTGGGGGCGCCGGCAACGATTTCCTCGAACCTGGCCATGAATCCCTTCTTGCGAAAGTGCCTCTTGCGCACGTCGGCAACCACAGCCTGCCAGTCGGCAGTGAGACCGGCTTTGGCGTAGCATCTCTTGGCATGCTCGATGTTGTCGAGCGCCGCGTCGTAAGATTTGCTCTTGCCGGCATTCACGATCCGCATGCAGAGTGCACGGTACACCCTCGCTGAAATATCAGGATGAGAGCGCTCCAGCTTGTGTGCCAACGGCTCGGCCCGGTAGTGGCTAAGATCTTTCAACTCCTCATCCGAAGCCCTGCGCAGGCGTGATACAAGCCGGCCGATCTCTTTATTCTCGATCCAGAGTTCAATCTGAGAGGACAGATCGCCATTTTCTGATACCTCCATAGCCTTTTGGTGCCAGGTCATTTCCTCTTTGGCCGGCACGTAGCGCATCAACTCCTTGTATGTGAACGTTGAGGGGTGTGCCGCGAACTCGGACCAGGCTGATTGACGCGCATCTTCGGGCCAGCCGAGCTTGACCAGCAGAACTCGTCTTAACTCGCCCAACCCGTATTCTTCATAACCCTCTCGGCTGTTCGACCGTGCGATCTCCAAGCCTCGCTCGACCCAGGAAAGCGCATCTTCAGGGCGTCTCCGGCTCCGGTATATCTCGGCGATGGCCTTGCAGTCCTTGGTTTCGAGCTCGGTCTGCTCGCAAAGCGCGATGTAGGCTTCAATGTTGCGCTGGGCTGCGAGCAGGGTCTTCAGTGCGCCGCTCCACCTCCGGCGCGCGTATCCGGGAGAACCTTTCTCCTTATCGTCCTCAGTCAGGGAGGATTCGAGCTTGGAGCGAATCTGGTGAACGAATGCTTCCAGCCCCTTCTTGTCGAGCACTTTGACAGCCTCACGATCAAGGTCATGACAAAATCCATAGGGATCGTCCTCCATCCAGGAAAGCAGGTACCTCGCGGTCTCATCTGGGTCTTGATTCGCAGCCTGTCGGGCTTTGATCCAACCGCGAAACAGGTCTTGAACCAGCATGCCGAAATTGCCGCTCGAGTCGTCGAGCTCATCGGCTTTTTCGTGGCAAGCGGCGATAAAGGTCTCGTAGAGATTTACTGCTCGTTTCGGTTCTTTCTTGATGATTTTCCCAATGTCATTCGCAACATCCTGGACATCGTCCACGAACGACCAGGCGGCATTGTAGGGGATGAAGTTGCCGGGAGACAATGCCGCTTCGATTGCTTGCTCGAGCGAATCGATCTGCTTTCGCTTTTCCGGGCTCACGGGACTCCTCTGATCCTTATTCGTTTTCACGATCCTCCCAGGGTGTCTTTGCTTTCACCTCATCGATGAGAAAACGCACTCCCTGGTTGTCCGATGGGTTCATCCACAGCATCCGTTCAAAAACTCGCTCTGCCTCGTCAAAGCGCCCAAGACGCCAGAGGCACAACCCATAGCCATGCTTGCAGCGCAGAAACGGCCGGTTGTCTATAAGGCCCCATGGCAGAACACCATTAAAGCCGTCTCCCAGGGAGAGCTCGCCGATGCGCAGGCCGACTTCATAGTGTCGAATGGCATCTTGGGGGCGGTGATCAAAGACAAGATTGCCCAGATGTGAATGGGCATCGAGGCAGCGCAGATCCGCCTGGCACAGTTCCATCAAGATTTTTGCCGCCTCTGCCCGCTCGCCGGCATCTTTGAGATCGTTTGACCGAGTGATGGGATCATTAAAAGGATCGTCAGGGTCCTGGCCGGGCAAGGCCTGCTCCATCTCGAACATTGGGCGGGGTCCACAAGCGATAATCGGCTTGGCCCATTCCTCGATGGGCTCGCCTTCTTCTCCCCAATACTCCTCTTTGGGATCCCACAGGCCCATATCCTCAAGACCCAGGGGCACCAGATTGAGGGACTTCACGTCAATTCGGGTCGATTGTATTTCTCCGGAAAGATACGGGTGACCGGCATAGCGCCACTGTTTTCGCGGCTTGACCATGACAAGTGCGCCAGGCACAACGTCCCAAAGGCGACTCGCGCGCAGTGTAATGACTCGGTCACTTCCCAATAAACGGCACGGGGCGGCCCGCTCTTTGACAGAGAGTGCGACCAGTTCGACCGGTTTACTCAAGTCGAGGTCATCGGCTGTTGCCTTGTGCTGCTGCCCACGTCGGGAAGGTTTCTGTATCTCGGCAGGGTAAGGATCGAGGTTGAGCCACCTGCGGTAGGCAGCGATGTAATTTGCACCTGCCGAAGCATGAGGAAATCCAACCTCGGAGAGCGCAACCACATGTTCGGAGCCGTCTTCGCGTCGGCATCTTGCCGTCAGCCCACGTCGCTCGTTGCCGTCGTAGTCAAACTCGATCACCGAAACCGGCTCCCCGATGACGAAGCCATCGGCAGGCAGATCGACGTTGTCTTCGAAGGCCTGCCGGAAAGCCCAGAATTTCTCATCATTACCGTATGCGTCGACACTGATCTCCTCGATCATCTCGTCCAATGCGTCGAGGTCCTTGTTGCCTTCAGGGCTTGGCAGGTTCATCTTTTATTATCCTCCCAGATACCGGCTTTCGCCAGACGTTGAACCAGGGCCTTACGTCGCACGTGGTCGGCCATGAATTTCTTCAATTCCTCTTGGAATCGCTTATTGTTCGCGTGAACCGTATAGGCTTCAGAAAGATCGACAAGAGCACAGCAGGCCTCGTCATAAGCTGAGCCTGAACCCCGTTCGACGGTCCGTTGAACCGACTTCCACGCCCTGGGGAAATTCTTGGACAGGTTTCTTAGGTACGCGTCGCGTTCCTTCCGTCGCTTGACTTCCTGCTGCCTCCGTTCGTGTACTTGCTTTTCCAGCCGGATTCTTTCAGCCGCCTGGGCATTGGCTCGGAGTTCTCCTATTGACCGCCGGCGCGCCCCGCTACCATCGCCTCCCAAACCACACCGCCATGCCGCGAACTTGCTCTTGAGGGTCCGTTCGGCCTGCTGTCCCTGGCCCGAGAGGAGTTGTTTCAGGACCAACTTTACCTCATCCCCGGGCAGGTCATGGATCCATGCATCCATCTCTTTTTGTGAAACTTCCTCGTCCTGAGCAGCCGGACTCCCCATGCCGGCACCTGCCAGCAGGTCTTCATCCACTTCTAAAAAATCTGCGAGGGCCTGTTGGGCCGAGGTAAATTGCCCCAGCCCGTTCACAGAGATGGGCTCCATTTCGTCATCATCCATCATCTCCCTGCTCACGTCCGCCAGCCATCCGATATACAGGCTTCGAAGATCCCCGCGCAGCAACTCGTCCCGTACTGGAGCGAGTCGCGCCATCCAGCCGCGGCCGTCCTCTTGCCCGAAACGCTCGTAGTTTTCCGACTCCTCCAGATGCCAGGTAATGATCCAATGGGTTTTTGTAGCCTTGAAATGGAGCGCCTCGCTTGCCGCCATGGCCTCGACCGTCCCTTTCGTCAGCGCCCCGCCGGGGACGCGTACCTTGAAAATAGCCGTCATCCAATTGGCCACATAGATGTGGGCATCGAAATACCGCTCCATCAGCTTGTCGGGATTGCCCTTGAAATCACCCCAATTGTATTCGTTGGTGAAGCTGACGGGCGTGATCTGGGCGCGAGTCGAAAGTGCTCTCAGATCCTTCATCTCCTCCGCCGTCAGCGGCCGGTCGATGGCGAGAAATTCGTAATATTGGTATTCACTCACGGAAGCTTGCCCCTTATGATCTTATAGCCCGGAATAAGGAATCATCTCCCATGTGGAAGAAAATTCGCCCCTGCAGTTCTTCATTTTCTATCAATGCCCATCCCCGCCTAAAATTCCTTTCGGTCATTCACGGCTGATGCCCGTGAGATCCTCCGGGCGCAACCGATAGCGAATCACATTGCCCTCGTGCAGGCCGCGAAGCTCTTTTCCTATATAATTGACCACCTCCTCACGGTCCGCTTCGGGGATATCAACCTCGGCGGCCATGGCCATGATGAGCTCGGGCCGGAACGCCTTCCATTCAAGCACGCTGCGGCGAACTGCCTTGCGAACGAAATCACGATAGACCAGCGCGGCCTTCTCCGGGGTTTCGATCTCGGCGCGCAGCGTCCTGTAGTTCTCAGCCGAAGTCAGGTAGGCGTCGATATACGCCTCCCTCAGTAGGGAAACATTGTTCAGCTCATAGATTCCGATAAGACCGTCAATATAGGCGCTGTCGTCCATGGTGAGAAACGACATCGGAGCGAGATCGGCCTTCAATAAAGGAACGTTGGAGGCGATGCGCGAGGTTCTCTTGTTGATATCGTCGAAAGCCTGCAGATAAGGGATATGAACGAGAAGAAAGAATGACTGTTCAAACGGATCATGAATGGCCGCTGCTTTT
>JBDRFJ010000145.1:0-3497 GCA_043818915.1 Pseudomonadota bacterium
CTGGATTGGCGGTAGCGACTCATCCACATCACTTACAACCTCTATATTCTCCGGCAGGGTGACACGGGATAGCGACTCCTGCAAGATCTTATTGATATCCATCTGCCTCCGGATAGGAGGCTTCCAGAGGGCAAAGTCAAGGAGACTACTGATGATCTTCTCGGACGTTGCCACTTCCCCCTCAAGGATCTCCAGTGCCTGCTTCACCTCCGGCTCCTGCTCTCCCATGACCATGTTGAGGAAGTAAACGGCATTCTTGATGTCCCCCAGCGGATTTCGCAGTTCATGGGCCACCCCACCGGCCAGTTGGCCCAGCATGGTGAGTTTCTCCTGGACCACCAGTTTCTCCTGTGTCTCTCGGAGATCTTCGTAGGCCCTCTTCAGCTTCTCCTGTGTCTGCTTTTCCTCGGTTACGTCAACCCAGTAACCCACGATTTCCACGGGGTTCCCCTCCGGGTCTCGCACCAGTCTCAGTTCGTCGCGCATCCAGCGATACGTCCCGTCTCGATGCCGGAAACGGTATTTATGCTTGTGAAACCCTTTCTCAAACAATTGGGAAAGTTCCGCGAAAACCCGCGGCCTGTCCTCCGGGTGGATATGGGCGGCCCAGAATTTGGGATCATCCAAAAATTCCTTGGGATCGTAGCCCAGTTGGGCCTTGATGTTTTCGCTTACAAAGGTGGCCGGGTATTCGCCCGTTGGCTTGCAGCTGTAAATCACTGCGGGGCTGGAGATAAGCAGGTGATGCAATCGCGATCGACTTAGGGAGAGGAACGCCTCTGCCCTTTTACGCTCGACTTCCCTCTTCTGCAATTCAACTGCTTGCTGGCGCAACTCCTCCAGCTCATTTATGAGTTGCTCTTTTGACTTATCTTCATCTCTCATAACACGCATTGTCCTCCCTTACTCACCTGATAACCCGTCCCTCAATCGTCAATCGCCAATTTACCCTGGCTTACCCATCTCTTCAGGCTTCCCCTCTCAAATCTCCATTTGTTCAGAATCTTTTTCCCAGGAATACTCCCCTGTTTCGCAAGCCTATAGAGAGATCTTTTTCCGATCTGTAAGTACGCAGCAGCCTCCTCAATGGTCAGTATCTCTTTGTCCATGGCATGATCCTTTTTCGACCTTTTTATGGTCGTATCAAGTCATATTTCCCCATTTCTTTGCACATTTTGTGCCAGAGACTTTGACAAGACGAACAATGAGATGCTGGCCCGCCTTACAGCCAATAACTTAAATGTTGCTCGAAATGTAGAAAGAAGCTCCGAGAGCCACTATATTCAAGTGGATTAGAGGTCCGGGTCTCTCAAGAGCCTGAAAACAATGAAGAGTTTTATAGGCAACCTCCCTGCAGCGTATCCACGCTAAGATCTCTCATCGTTGACTCAAGGTCAACAACGGTTTTGGATCACAGGGAGGTCTTAAAAATATATATCAAAAGCTCAGGATTAACGCAATAGCAGTTAACATATGCTTATATGTCAACCACTTATAAAACCTGTAGACATTTCAGGTCTTTTGTTTTAAGTTAAAATCGCCTCCGTGCGTTTTTTGGTCAAAACAAACATAACGGAGGTGGACATGAATTTCGGGGTTCTAAAAAATTGTTTGCTAAATCGCATTCAGCTCAACAAGCGTCTCAAGAATATCTGCATTGGGTATCTTCTATTCCTTATGGTATCGACCCGAAAACACAGCTTGGAGAATGCAGCAAGGTTTTCGGGGATGAACAAATCCCAATTTAGCAGGTTCTTGAGAAAACACGCAGACCTAGCTGTTTACACATTGCAAAATCTATCCAAGAAGCAAGCGAAACAATTTTCTGAGATTTTGAACTGTTTGGCAAAAGGGGTTCTTCCATGGAGGATAGCCATTTTAATTGATAGCACAATCGAAAACAGATCAACTTTGCATACGGATAATGCCAAAAGGTTTAATCATGGAAAAGGCTTTGTTATAGGGCATCAATGGACAAACATTGTCTTGATAATCAATGATATACTCATTCCCCTGCCCCCAATACCATTTTATTCCAAGAATTACTGCCGAAAGAACAAGTTGCAATATAAAACAGAAAATGAATCAGTTGTAGAATACATCACCAATTTGAGACTGGAAGATTACATTGGCCCTTATAACCGTAAAGATGTCATTGTCCTTGCGGATAGTGGATATGACGATAAAAAGATTGAGAATGCAATTACCAAGAAGAAGTGGAAATTTATCATAGCGCTCAATAAGACAAGAGGTGCCAAAACAGAAAGGCAATATTCGACTACGCCCAAAACAAAAGGTTGGAATCAGGTTGCCGTATTATACAAAAATTTTCGCAGGATCAAGTGGCAGACTATTCGGATATTCACGAGTAGTTCTAAGAGAAAGCGAAAGGAGTTTCGCATACGACATATCATTGGATATCTCCGTTATGTAGGAAAAGTCCAACTGATTTGTTCGGAATTTAAAAAGAGGCCTTACGGCCGCAAAAAGTACTTGGCCTGCAATGATTTGGAAGCAACACCACGGCAAATTGTTATGGGGTACCGGATGCGATGGGCGATTGAGATATTTCACAAAGATGTGAAAATGTTTCTTGGCTTCGAAGATGTTGCAACAAGAACCTTTGATTCAGTCGTGGCCCACGTACACTGGGTCTACTGTGCCTACATCCTGTTGCATTATCATCTTCCAGGGGTTCCAGAAGAAATTAAGTCGATAGCAGATAAGCAAAGGAGGATAAAAGCTATAATTGATAGTAAGGACAAGGCCCGTGTAATCCAGTTGTTATCGCAAATCAATGGGCTGGAGCGTTATAAAAATGAGTTGCGATCGGTCTTGGAGGCTGCATAGTACCAGAAAAGCCTGATTCTATAAGGCTCGTAGAAGAATTGGCCGATTTTTGCGCAACTAATAAGAGTAATGATGTCTAAAAAAAGGCTTACGAGCCATTTTCTCAGTATGTTGGATTTGATATGGGGAATATCGATTAAGAACACAAAATCAGTCAACGCAATTTTAAGCGCAGTGCCTAATTGCTTGTTCAACGACACTGCTATAAGGAGGCTGCAATGAAACGATCAATCGCTATAACAGCTTTAGCTTTTTTCCTTGTTAGCGCCCTCTTTTCTTCCAATATTTTTGCTGAAAGCCAGGCCGACAAATATCTCGGCGAAAGGGACATGTGCCTTGACGTGATCCAGATCAAGGAAACTCGTATTCTGGATGACCAGACGATTCTTTTTGAGACACTCGGCGGCGCGATCTATATCAGCCGGCTCCCAGCCCGTTGCACCGGCCTCTGGATCGCCGGCGGCTTTTCCTATAAAACTACCATAAGGAAGCTCTGTAAACAGGAGATTATCCAAGTAGTGGGTCCCGGCGGCGGCCTTGGAAGCAAATGCGGGATGGGAGAGTTCGTGCGAGTTAAGGACGTACGCAGGCTCAGCGATGCAGTGAAGCTTCTCGAAAACGGCACTCTCGAGGCCCTGGTTGAAGAG
>JBDRFJ010000146.1:0-4737 GCA_043818915.1 Pseudomonadota bacterium
TGCGCTGCCGTCGGCTGTGCCCCCATTCCCGCGCAGGCGGGAATTCATTCCTCTTCCTCTAACCACAGATCCACGCAGATAAACGAGGATTGTTTATTGTAGGGGCACGGCGTGCCGTGCCTCAAAACCAAAAAATGTTCAACCACGGGGGGCACGGAGAAGCACGGGGGAAAACAGAAATATTGAACTGCAGAGGGTCGCAGGCGGGAGGCGCCTGTCTGCGTGCGAACACGCACAGGCAGGCAAAGGACGCAAAGGAATACCCGAAAAAAACAAAAGACATTTTTGCCACAGAGGGGTCGCAGACCCGAGCCACCGAGAACTCAGAGAAGTCACACAGAAGAACCCAAAGGCTGTCATTCCCCTGCAAACGGGAATCCATGTTTTTCTTTGCTCCCTTTGTGGCCAGAAATCTAGCGATAGACATCCTTCCTTTGCCCGATCTTTACTACCCAGACCGTCAGCACATCATCTTGAATTGAATAGACAATGCGGTATCTTCCCTGCCGCAGGCGATACCTCTCGTGCCCTGTCAACTTCTCGCATCCGGCGGGACGGGGATCTTTGGCAAGGGCCTTGATACGGCCGAGGATTCTCCCTAAATCTTTCCCCGGGATCGCCTTCAGATCCTTTTCCACCGACCTTTTGAAAAAGATCTTATAGACGGCCATCTTTTTTCAGCCTTTTGACCATTGCCTCATAGCTGACCAGAGGTTCATTGATTCTTTCTTCAAAAGCCGCAAGATCCTCCGCATCCTCCAGGAGAGCTTCCCTGACGGCCGCATTCACCAGATCCGACACCGACCGGGACGTTTCGACTGATTTCAACCGCAGCGCCTTGTGCAGATCGGGATCAAAATAAATGGTCGCCCGTTTGTTTTCATTTGCCATAATGTCACCTCCTATTGTAGCTATGACATTATAACGTTATGACGTTATAATGTCAATGTGGGGATATGAGGGAGACCACAGATGCATGCCGATTCACACAGATGATACCGATTTCCAGCGTCCTGTAGGTGCGCCCGCCCGCCTCTCGGCGAGGCCGAGGGCCTGGCCGAAGCCCTGGCGAGGCTGGAATTTATTCGCAATCTTTTGGTCTTTGTAGCGGCGCACGGCTGCGCGCCAAAAAACAGAACCAAAAAATGTTCCACCACGGGGAGCACGGGGAAGCACGGGGGAAAACAAAAATTCTGTCGTTGCGAGGAGCGAAAGATCATAGACCCGGGCGACGCGGCGATCTCTTCTTTTGCCTTTGGCATTCGACCCAGGACCCGCGACTCTTGACTTAAGACTTATTTTCCGGCGATCGCGAGCTTGCTGATTCTGCGGTGGGATTGTGATTGATCCGCATCCATCCGCCTCATAAAGAAATTAGAAGCAGAATTGCCTTGTCAAATGTGTGCGGCGGCTTGCCCAAACCCTTCTGTTTTTCCCGGATTCCCTTTTGGTCCGCCCCTGAAGGGTTCCTTTCCCCCGAAGCCGCAGGCTTTCTTTTCTTTTTCCTTAATTGAACTCAAATTGTTAAGAACAGATTATACTTGACAATATATAATGTTGTATATATTATATCGGCGGATACTTTACATGTCCCGGGCGAAAGCTCTTTTCTGATAATCGGCTTACACCACAAGATTCGTGGTTTGTGACAGGGAGATATTCAAAATTAAAGTTCTAAACCTCCATGCCCATGCAGGTATGAGAGGTGTGTATGCTGATAATTGGCCACTAACAAGGAGGAGACAATGATACAAAAAGCAGCAAAAGGGGGGCTGTCCATTCCTATGTGGATTGATGACGTAAAAAAGATCGGACATTTCAAGATGACGCGCCTAAGTTATTTTGTTGCTGAAGCGGATGAGCCAATAGACGATTGGGTGCTTATGCTTGGAAAGACCGATGTTCCTGTCATCATCTATGGTCTGACAGCCGCTATCTGCCAGCCGAGCAGGTCGAAGGAGCGCTTCGAATCAGTCGACGATCTCGAGATGTTGTTCGATCGTGTAGAGGCCAAAGGCGCTCTTTCCATAGAAACGCCGGATCTATGGTTACCCAACGAACTTCTAGGATTAAAACCTCCGCCAAAGAGGGGAAACGTGTATCGGGTCGGGCAAAAGCTTTTTACGGCGGCGCTGCGTTTTCGTACCAGCCGTACAAATGAGCAGGAGTTTAGAGAAGAATGCATGAAAGCCCGGACGAAGCCGCGTTTTAGCCCAAAAGAGACTGAGGTGTTTGCCGCCTGGAATGTGATGCAGGTTGATCTGGCGAGGACCAGTTACGAGGCGAATAAGGCCTCGGGCTGCTATATGGAATATTCTGAAGCCGGGAGTGCAACGAAGGATTGATTGAAGAGATTGCAGACATACCATACCAGACAACTCTCAATCCACAGAGGAGGCGGTCATGGCCAAACTGACTGTGATATTCATTGACGTCGGATGGGGCGATTCAATCTTTATCGAACATGTGAATGCCCAGGGGAAGAAGCTTTATGGCCTTGTGGACAGCAATGATTCGACTGAGTCGCTTTCTTCTTACACCTTTATCAAGCAGCATTTTGAGCAGGAAAAGGTTTACTACAAAAAGAAGCCTGCCTTTCATTTTGTCTTGCTCACCCATTGGCACGGAGACCACCACAGCGGCCTGAAAAGAATTATCAAGAAATTCGGAACCCACTACTTTTGGTATCCCAAGAGTTGGCCCAATGATATGGCCGTCCTGCGAAAGTATGCCAATGGCACAAACCCAAAACCCCGCATCGTAACCCACGAGGCAGTAAATCGCGACAAAAAAGCCAAAAAAGACTTTGGTGACGTCAATCTCAAATTTCATTGGCCGCCATATACCGCAAGTGGACCATGCGACAACAATCCCAACAACACCTCAGCAGTTATGGAACTTGAATATGACGGCGTGCGCCTGATGCTCACCGGCGATTGTCAGGCCGAAAAGTGGAATGACATCATCCAGCACACCAACAAAACAGGAATTAAGGTGTTTCAGGCGCCTCATCATGGCGCGAAAAACGGGATGTTCCACAATGGCAAGACGCCATGGCTGGACTTTGTCGGCAAAAGCGTTAAGATAGCCCTGAGCAGCCATATCCATCCACACAAACATCCGAATAAAGATGTCATCAAGGAACTCCTTGAACGGGAAAGACCCCATTTCAGGACTGATGAGCACTACCATCTTACGTTCGAGATCACAAATGGAAAAGTGTCAACAAAATGGTCGCATTTCTAGACCGCGACAGGATATAAAATAAAGATTCCCAGGAATACTTAGGGACTTGGAAAATACTAAACTACCTGATATAATGTCTTCATACTACAAAAAAGGAGGATTTGAGTATGAAGACATCGACGCTGGTTCGAAACGAAGTATCCACAGAGATGGTGGAGTTGGTTGCTCGCTTGGTTGATTTGATTTCCTGGCCTGCCAGGCGAAGGGCGATGGGGGATGTGACACTTTCACTGCTGGACGGCAAACCTCGTGTTGCCGAGAGTGTGTTCGGTTGGAGCCGGGTCACAGTGAAGACGGGGATAATGGAGTTTCAAACGGGGGTCCCCTTTGTGAATGACCTTTCAACCCGGCATAAACCCAAGACGGAGGATAAGTATCCCGGTCTGCTGGCAGATATCCATGAGATCGCGGATCCCCACAGCCAGGCTGACCCTCGTCTGCGCACAGTGCTGCTGTATACGAACCTGACGGCTCAGGCGGTATATGAGGCGCTTCTTAAGAAGGGGTGGTCCGAAGAGACCTTGCCCACGGTGCGAACGATTTCAAACGTACTGAACCGTCAGGGTTACCGGTTGCGCACGGTGGCAAAGACGAAGGTTCAAAAAAAACGGCGTACACCGAGGCGATCTTCGAGAACGTCTGGAGGGTGAACGCTTTGGCGGATGCGGACCCGCACACGATGAGAATCAGCATGGATACGAAAGCGACGGTGCATGTAGGGGAATATTCCCGAGGTGGGCGCTCACGCGGTCTTGAACCGGTAAAGGCGTGGGACCATGATATGCGGACCAAGGAGAAACTGATGCCTGGCGGCATTCTGGAGACGATGAGCGGCAGAGTATTTCTCTTTTTTACGGGCAGCAACAAGACCAGCGATTTTCTGGTTGACGGCCTTCTGCTTTGGCGGAACGAGAGGCAGGAGGAGCTTTCAGGAGTGAAACATCTGGTCATCAATATCGACAACGGCCCGGAATGTAATGGGCGTCGCAGTCAGTTTCTGCGGCGCATGGTGGAGTTTGCGGACATAACGGGGCTATCGATCCGCATCATCTATTACCCGCCCTATCACAGCAAGTACAATGCGATCGAACGTTATTGGGCGGGTCTTGAAAAGTCCTGGAACGGGTACCTTCTGGACAGTGTTAATGCTGTGCTGAATCGAGCCGGCAATTTCTTCTGGAAAGGGCTATGTGCTACTGTGAGTCTATTGGAAGACGTTTATGAGAAGGGCGTCAAGGTTTGCGGGAAGGAGAAAAAAGAACTTGAACGCCGACTGTATCGTTCTCCAGAACTTCCGTGGTGGGATATTACGATCTATCCGGAAACGGTATAATTGAACTTTCCAAGTCCCTAAGGACGTTTGCATCAATCCGGCGGGACTTCTCAAGCAGGCCAAACTGAATCGCGCCTGGAAGAAACTCATGGCGGCGGCGTTTGGTTTTGGGCTCTGTTATCCAGAGAGATTGGCGACGGCTTCGGAAAAGAGCGAGA
>JBDRFJ010000147.1:0-8142 GCA_043818915.1 Pseudomonadota bacterium
ATAACTTAAAAACAGAAGAAGGGAAAATAGGAGCGGAAATTGAGAAGTTGAATATAGATATGAATGATATCAATGCAGAGATAGAAAGGCTGAAACCACAAAAAACAGAAAAAATTCAAGCAGAGCTTAATGAGAACCAGGTGGAAATAGAAAGATTAAATCTTAAGAAAGGTTACATTGAAAACATTAAGTTAATCAGTGAACCAGAGGCATCAATAGCTCCGATCAAACCAAAGAAGAAACTCAATGTAGCCTTGGCCGGTGTGGTCGGTTTCATGCTGGCAGTATTTATGGCTTTTTTTGCAGAATACATTAAGAAGTCTAAAGAAGAAGACAGGGCCAAAGAAAGGACCAATTGAGGGCTGTCCTGCTTTTTTGGCAAATTCGATGTGTAATAAATTAAAAGAAAAGATAATAGCCTATTTTAAAAAGAAAGAAGGGGTAATTGCAGTTTATCTATTCGGTTCATATGCTGAAGGCAAGGAACGTCCTTTGAGCGACATCGACATTGGCATACTTTTCGATAGAAAAGATCGAGACTCGGCCAAAGAAAAAAGAAACGATTATATGCTGGAATTAGCCCGAATTTTAAGAAAAGATGTTCATCCTGCAATATTGAATTCAGCGAGCGAAGAACTCTTGAGGCAGATATTTTTAAAGGGCAAATGTATCCTGATTAACGATTCAAGAAAACTGGCCCGGTATAAAATGGTCATGTTCACAAAGATAGCAGAGTTTGCTTACTATCGAAGGCAGATGCAATCGGGACTCATCAGAAAGGTTAGGGAGGGTTGAAGCATTGGTTGATCGTGATCTTATATTAGCGAAAGCCGGCTCTGTGAAAAGACACCTGGGCCGGGTTATGGAAAAGCGCAATACCGATCTACAGACATTTTTGAATGACATTGATCGCCAGGAGAGTATATTATTTAATCTTCAAATGGCTGTCCAACATTGTATTGACATTGCTGCTCATATTATAAGTGAGGAAGGCTTCGGGGTCCCGGGCAGCACCAATGAGATGTTTTACATGTTGGAAGAAAATAGATATCTGGATAGTGAGCTTACGGAAAAAATGGTTAAGGCAGTAGGTTTCCGAAACCTTATTGCGCAGGAGTATGGCAAAATTGAATTAAAACAGGTATTCGAAGTGGCACAAAAAGATATAAAAGACCTTAACGAATATCTTAAAACAATCTTTGAAAAACTGGACTTAACAGAATGAAACGATTTTTAGCGTTTCGCCTTTTTTAAAAGAGAGCTTTGCACAACGCGACATTTTTTCGTCAGGCAAGTTGAGCGAAGTGAAATCCCGTCGCCGGGGGAAGGCAAGAATTTTAACCGGAGGTCCGCTTGAGGCGGATTAAAATTTTAGGGGTTATGCAAAGTCTTACCAGGTCTCACGTCGCATCAACGTCCCCTATTGCAATTGGAGGTGGTAAAGATGAAATCTGTCGAAAACGATATGATTGAAAACAAATTTTCATCATTATCAGCTGAAGAGAAAGTGTCTGTTATTAGCCACGGAGTTGCATTACGTCTCTCTGAATGGAAGAAACGGCTTTTTCTGGCTGAAAGTAAGGTTCGGTTGTTTGAGGAAAAGTACCATATATCACTGGCTGAGCTGGATACAAAAGGGTTGCCGGATGATGCTGACCATGAGATGCACGAAGACTATATCATGTGGCACCACTGGACTGAGGTGGTTGAAAAGGCGAAAAAACAAGTCGCAGACTTAGAGGCGATAGCCGCCTATGGGATTCAGTGGTGAAGGAAGCTATGCTGGCATCTGAGCGTCTACTTGAGATCGAGGAAAAATTTGAGGAAGATGTGGAGCGCATTGTTCCTGTTGAACTTGATGGGGAAACTCTGCGAGTGGTTTTGTATCTAAAGGATGGTACTAACCTGCGCGTTACTGAACAATGGGCAGGCAAGGTTCTTAAGCGATATAGTTACTATTGGCTCAATGCTGCCAACGACCTGAAAGTCGGTTGGGATAATGCACCGCATCATACGAAATTGAGAAGCTTTCCACATCACAAACATATAGGTCGGCAAAAGAATTTACAGCCTTCCACAGAAACCAGTTTGGAAGAGGTAATGGGGATTATTCTTGAGTAATAATATTCAATATTGTTGCCCTAATCCTTCCGGGCTCTGCGGGATCGGGAATGGAATCCATAACTATTAAAAGTGAAAGGCTTTGAAGGGATTAAAAGAAAATGTCCTATGTCAAGGGCAGACCCCATCTCTCCGTTCAGACGACCTGTCCCGTTAAGTGCCTTTGCTACTTAATCGGGATGGCGTTTAACATATTTCGAAGGACAAAGTTACTGGCAAAGGCGTAATCAATAAGACAGAAATACCCAAACCGGAAAAAAAACAGAGGAATCAAGCACAACTTATACAGAAAGCAGAATTAAACGCTTCCGCAAGATGGCAAAAAATAGATATGAACCACGAAATCAAAAATTGTAAGGGACAAAAAATTGCAAAAATTCTCGGCCAAGGACCGTTTTGTCCTTTTTAGGAAAAAATCAAAGGTCTCAGGAGGTCCATATGCTTGAAAGTATAAAGATGGAAATAAAACCAGAAGTGATTATCGCAGCTATAAAAAAGATGACTAAAAAAGAAAGAGATGCGTTTTTGGAAGACCTTCTTGCCACTACGTCTCCCGAGTATCTTGACAGCATCAAAGATGCCAGGGCTGACTATAAGGCTGGGAGAATAAAGACTCATGAAGAGGTCTTTGGCCATTGAAATACAGACTTGTTTATACTCACAGAGCAATCAAGGATATTCGGAGGCTTGAACCAAAGGTTAAGAAACACATAGGCAAGGCCCTCCTTCGGTATGAAGAAGATCCTCTAAAATATGCCGTAAGGCTCACAGAATCCAAGCTTGGTACATGTTGATATTCTGGTAACTTTTGTGCAAACTCCTGGGATATTTGGTTTCCTTGAGCTGAAAGAATACCTGGAAAACCTCTTGCAATGTTCTGTTGATCTCGTTACCAAGAATGCCCTGAAAAAACAGTTTCGTGAACAGATTTTTCAGGAGGCGCTTCATACCGTATAGAATTCTCATCTGTCCACAGAAGTACAAGAACAATACGAGGATGTGCTTTAGAGAAGCGGCCATCTTTTTCAGAACCGTTAAATTATTGTATTCCGAGTAGTGTGAGAATGTGAGCTGAAAGGGGAGAGAAGTTGAGATTATATCTCGATATGTGTGTTTATAATAGGCCGTTTGATGATCAGAGCCAGCCGAGGATAATGATTGAAACTCAGATTTTTATTATGTTGTTGGCGATGATATCAGATGGTCGGTTTGATCTGGTTAATTCATTTGCGTTGGAATATGAGAACAGCAAGAATCCCAACATCGAAAACATGCTGAAGATATCAGACTTTTTGGGATATTCTTCAGATTATATATCCTACGACGAAGGCCTTTTGGATAGATCTCTGGAGCTTGAGAAGTATGGCCTGATGGGCATGGATGCCGTGCATATTGCATGTGCTGAAAAAGCAAAGGCCGATTTTTTTATAACGTGTGATGACAATCTCATTAAAAAACTGGAACGGATTGATAAGATTAGAATTGCATATTACAATGCAATCGATTTCGCATATAGGGAGGTTTTTAAGATATGAATATGCCATTGAAGGAACTGACTCCTGCCGAGGTCAGAAGGGCAGGCTGGGAGGCCCTGAGAGAAAAACTAGGTCCGGCCAGCGCTTTAAAATTCATTCTGGATTACGATCGTGGTAAAGGCAATTACACTGAATTGCGCAAAAAGATATTCAAAGGGAAAACCGTCAAAGATATTATCCAGGATATGAAAAAGGAAAGCTTTGTGTGAGATTGAAGCTGAAAGCTCAATGGTCTGGTCTCTATCTGTCATCTTCGAGTCCCCCATCTTCTACATCGCCCTTTTTAAAAAAAATCAAAGGTCTCAGCAATGTTATTCTTTCACAAGTTTGAGGGGGAGCCACTATAGGGCTTTGCCTTGGCAGACGGGTCTGAAAAAGGAAAAGAAATCCTCTTGTGCCGTGAAATTATTATTTCGGATATAACGCTACAACAGGGCTAAATGGTGTCGAAAGAGCTTGGGATATAGGAACTTAGGTACATTTCACTGGTATGACAAAAGAGGATTCTCGTGGGATTCATTGGCCAAATAGTGGAATAGTGGCAACGTCCCCCTACATTCTAAGAACCTGGCCTTTTTTGCAGAATACATTAAGAAGTCTGAAGAAGATAGGATGGTCAAATAGCCAAACTGGAAAAACGGAGAAATCGAGCACAACTTATACGGAAAGCAGCATTAAACACTTCCGCAGGACGGCAAGAAATAGATATGCCCACGACCACGAAATTGAAATTGTAACCGACAAGAAAATGGCGAGAATTGCCTGCCAAGGACCATTCTTGTCCTTACTAAGAAAAAATCAAAGGTCTCCGGCTATGCCGGTGGTAGTGACAATCTGTTAGCGTGGTTCGATCGAGAAAGAAAACACCCTAAGGAGGTGATCATATGCTTATCGAATATATCAACAAAGCAATGAGCAAAGCGGTTTACGATAAGCTGGGAGATAGTAGTTTTTCCGGCAAAATCCCACAATGTCCTGGAGTTGTCGCTTTTGGAGAAACCCTGTATCAATGCCAGCAAGAATTGAGATCCTCACTTGAGGGGTGGTTGATCGTAAAAATCAGGCATGGTGATAGATTGCCAGTGGTAGGCAGGATTAACTTGAACAAAAGAATGCCTGTTCCTAAAGAGGCAGTCGCTCATGGGTAAATGGAAGCCATGTAAGCGGAGAGATTTCATAAAGAAGCTGAACTTGGCTTTGAACCACCTGAACCGGGAGGTCGTCATTTCTACATGCGTTATGGTACATATACACTCACTCTGCCGGGCAACAAAGAGTATTCTGTCCCACAAGTTAAGATGCTTCTCAATGAGATTGAACGTGGGATAAGTACGAAAATCTCGCTTGAGGAGTGGGAGAAATTTTAGGCAACTCAATCCGTAGGCAAAACCAAAAACAGTGTAATCCGTGCCAAAAAACAAAAACCATGCCTCGCCAAGCCAGACTTGATGCCCCCGGTGTCCTGCAACATGTAATGGCCCGGGGGATCGAACGCCGAAAAATCTTCAGAGACGATAAAGATCGCTCTTCATTTCTGGAACGACTCGCTGTGATCCTTGAGGAAACACAAACCCAATGTTATGCATGGGCGCTGATCCCAAACCATTTTCACCTCCTATTGCGCACAGGCCCTACGCCACTCAGTACGGTCATGCGTCGTCTTATGACCGGACACGCCGTCACGTTCAATAGACGTCATAAGAGAAGTGGCCATCTCTTTCAGAACCGGTATAGATCTATTGTATGCGAAGAAAATGCTTATCTGCTGGAGTTGACTCGCTACATCCATTTGAATCCACTAAGAGCAAAGCTGGTTAAGGATCTGAAAGAGTTGGACAAGTACCCGTGGACGGGGCACAGCGTTTTATTGGGTAATAAGAAGAACTTTCTTGTTCCAGGAATTCCCCCAGTCATTGAAGATGATAAATTCCTCGCTGAAAAGACGGTTGAAGATGTCCTCGGACATTTTGGGAAAAATTTAAAGGAAGCCCGTCGAAGATACCGACAATTTGTGGAAAAGGGAATAAAGCATGGACGGCGTGAAGATTTGCAGGGTGGTGGATTGGTACGGAGCGCCGGTGGTGATACCTCTGTTTTGTTCTCAAAGGACAAAGAAAACCGTGAGCTTTCAGATGAGCGGATTCTTGGCAGTGGGGATTTTGTAGCATTTGTAATTCAAGATAAAAATGAGCTTGAAGAAAAAAGATTAGAGAAAAAAATACCATTGGATGAACTAATTCGTTTGGTCTCGGATTTTTTAGGAATTGAAAAGAGCGAAGTTTTTTCAAAAAGCCGGAAAAGAGTTATCGGCAAAGCCAGGGCGTTAATAGCATATTATTCAATTTATGAAATGGGTTACAAAGGTGCTGAAGTCGGCAGGGCTTTAAGAATAGCAGGCCCAAGTGTAAGTCAATGTATCGAAAGGGGTAAGATTTTAGTTGACACTGAGCCGGAAATGTACCAAAAACTAATAAACTAACAACGTCCCCTTATACCGGTCCCCTTATACCGCTCTAACAACGTCCCCTTATACCGAGTCGTTTTTTAAGAAATCGTGTTGAGACATATTTGAAGGGGTTTTGTTGACCAAGGCTCGCGATGGCGGGCAGGAGGAAACTGAAAAAGCAACAATAAATCCAGTTAATCCTGCCTGCCCCGTAGCTCCGGCAGATGGTACTGGGGTAAATCCTGTCTGAAAAAAAATATAAAACCTTGGCGTCTTCGCGCCTTAGCGGTTCAACAGTTCTTTGACATTGACAAAAATTAAGGTTTATGGGATTTGTTTAGAATAGGTTAACAAGCATAACAAGCAACCAGTGTCCCTATGTGGTCAATTTTTAGATGGAGGCCAATAATGGAAATACAATTTGTTACTGATGCACAAGGTAATAGGACGGCGGCAATTATCCCCTTTGATGAGTGGGAACGGACAGAGAAAGCGAAAGATATTCTTGAGCATGTTTACCTGGCCGGAATCATCAAAGAACGTAAAGACAGCAAACCAACAATAAATCTTGACGATTTACTGTACGCAGAGGGATTGACCCGTGCTGACCTGGAAAGTTGAACTGATTCCAGAGGCACAGGCGGACTTTAACAGGCTTGATGGCATGGAAGTCTATCGTATAGCTCTGAAAAGAATTCTATCAATGAAATCAAATTAACTTCCTCGGCCGCAGGCTGATTATTCTTCATCACTTTCTTCCCCGTCCGCCTCGCCTGAGCGGCTTGCGACCCGGCCGCCTCGGCTGAGCGGCTTGCGATGACGGGCGGGTGGCGGGCAGGCGGAAAGTAATGAATGATAAAAGAAAATCCAGTAAATCCAGTAAATCCTGTCTGCCCCATTAAATCCCTTAGCCTATTTAAGCGGGGTCTAATAAAAGATAAGTAAAAGTTAAGAGCGTCCCATACTATTCCCAGGCAGGGGAAAAGTTATACGCTACCCGAAATATTTGGAATTCGATGTGTTCAATGCTAAAATGAAAAAGAGAAACTATCGAGTATTGGTTGAACTTTCAGGGCAAAGGTGATAATAATTCAAAAAAATAGTCTAATAAGTCGGAGGATTGAGAGCAATGACAAAATTAACATTAGAGTACTGGAAAGATGAAGGATGGTTTGTTGGTCGGCTTGTTGAGGTTCCTGGTGTGTTCAGCCAGGGCGAAACTTTAAAGGAGCTTAAAGAAAACATCCAGGATGCTTATAAGTTAATGCTCGATAGTGAGCCACTGGATTTTTTCCCAGCAACGCGGAATCATGTTGTTGTGGAGTTAACTTCTTGAAACGACGTGAGTTCATCCGCCAATTGATAAGCGAGGGGTGTTTTTTATACCGTCATGGTTCAAATCATGATCTCTACATGAATCCTCGAACAGGTCAGAAAGCGCCAGTGCCAAGACATCGAGAGATTAAAAACAGTTTGAGCGCCTTAATCCGTCATCAACTCGGACTTCCCAAAAATTGATTTCGCATATACTTTCTTGTTAACCGTCAGTTTGTTGCTACCAACCATCAACTATAAGCTAACCTATGCCACCGTCCCCTATTACTAACCTAGGAGATAGCTGTAATGACGTTTGCTTTTGAAGAATTACAAGTTTATCAAAAGGCATTGGATTTTTCTGTTAAGGTGATTGATGAAATAGATCGGGTAGATACACCAAGAAAACATTACAGACTAATTGAACAGTTAGAGGCTTCAAGTACATCTGTGGCTTTAAATATATCAGAAGGGAAGGGCCGTTTTTCCAAAAAAGAATTTAGGCAGTTTCTATACATTTCTCGAGGATCTCTATACGAAACTATCACAATGCTCCAAATATTTTTGAGAAAAGATTGGATAGATCAAGATTCGTACAAGGCATTATATGCTGAAGCAGAAGAAATAAATAAAATGCTTTCAGGACTTATAACATCAATCAATGCTTCCCTATGAGCTATGAGCTGCTTATAACCTATGACCTATCACCTATCAGCTATATCCTAT
>JBDRFJ010000148.1:0-38050 GCA_043818915.1 Pseudomonadota bacterium
ATCAGGATTGTCTGATCCCACAAAGACCACCTGGCCGTTTATACGGCCCGCTTCGCAGGCATCGATAATTGCCTGCAAATTGGTACCCCCGCCTGAAACAAGAGCACCAATTCGAATTTTACCCATTTATAGTCCCCTTATATTTTTATTTAAGATAATACCACAATTTTGACAATTCATCTTCCTTTTTATATAAGAATGTTAACATAAGATACTGTAGCCCTTTTACACAGTCATCAATTATTTTTTAGAATATTATAAATGGAGCAAGATCGTATGAAAACGCGGAAGATATCCAATAAAGTGATAATAGCTATTATCGCGGTTTTGGCAATCGTTACGATTTTTATATACTTGTCATATCTGTGTCACAGGGACTTTGAGGAGACGGCGATTTCGCAAACACAAGGACAGTTGCTGACGATAGCAAAGACAACAGCGAACAGGCTGGAGGAATTTATCGACGATCTTTCAAGGGATTTAAGGGTGATTGCAGCAGAGCCGGCGGTTCAAGAAGAGATCAAAAATAGAATCATGCAAACGCAACTGCATGTCTGTCCGATTAAAATCTTTTATGAATCTCATAAAGATAACGCTGATACGCTTACCACACTGGACGCCAATGGCATTATGTTGCACAGACACCCATTTTGGGTGGATGAGAAGGACAGAATCGGAACAGATTTTAATGATAAGCCGGGCGTGGCGTATGTCCTACGAGAGCATGTGTCCTATGTCAGTGAAGTCTTTTATAACTATTTAGGTGAACTTGCTATCTCTATTTCAGAACCGGTATTTCATGAAAATGAATTTATAGGAATGGTGAGATGGATGATTAGCCTGGACAATCTCTCCAAGCATTTTATTCAGCCGATCAAGGCGGGCAAGGCAGGCTTTGCATGGCTATTGGATGAAGGCGGGACAATGCTAAGCTATCCTGATCCAACGCAGGTCGGCAAACATATTATGGTTCCGGGAAAAGAGAAGTTTCCTGGTCATGATTGGTCAGCATTAGAAGAAATTGTAAAAAAATCGACCCAGGGTGAAGAAGATACGGGGACTTACGGTTGTGCGACATGCGGAAAGCGGATTATCGCCTATGCCCCCGTTCATATAGGAAATCAGTTATGGTCGATCGGTGTTTCCATGAATTATTCTGAAATTGCAACGCCTATTTTCGAGCATGCAATGCACCACGTGGAGATTACAGCGCTTGTTATGCTGTTGTTTTCGGCCGGGGGTTTTGCTTTTTACAGGATGGAAAGAAAGAGGTCCGCCGAGCTTGAGAATAAGAACATAGAGTTGATGCAGGAGATTGCCGAACGTAAACACGCTGAGGATGCTTTGAAGGCGAGTGAGGGGAAACTCACGGGTATTGTTGATTCGGTGACGGACTTCATGTTCATGGTGGGCGAGCAATTCAATATTATGTGGACCAACGATGTCGCAAATGATATATTCGGGCCGGACATGGTTGGCAAGAAGTGCCATGCTGTTTATCACGGACGTGACAAGGTTTGCGAATCGTGTATTGTTCGGCAGTGCTTCGAAGATGGCAAAGTGCACGAATTTGAAACCGAGATGACAACGTCTGATGGGAATCAAAGGAGCTTCTGGTGTACGGCCAGCGTGGCCGCGCGACATGATGACGGCCGGCCGAGGATGGTAGTGGAATCTTTGCGCGATATCACGGAGCGCAAGCAGGCTGAAGAGAAAATCAGGACATCTCTCAGAGAGAAAGAGGTATTGCTGAGAGAGATTCATCACAGGGTCAAGAACAACATGCAGGTCATCTCCAGTCTGCTCAAGCTTCAGTCCAAGTATATCAAGGACGAAAAGGATGTTGAGATGTTTAGAGAGAGTCAGAACCGAATAAAATCGATGGCTCTTGTCCATGAAAAGCTTTATCAGTCACAAGACTTGGCGAACATTGACTTCAATGAATACGTCAAGCATCTGGCAAATATCCTGTTTAGGTCTTATGGAATTGATACAGAAAAAATCGCACTGAAGTTAGATATCGAGGATGTTATAATAGAGGTTGATATTGCTATCCCGTGTGGGTTGATTGTTAATGAACTTGTATCCAATTCCTTAAAATATGCCTTCACGGAAGACGGCAAAGGTGAAGTCAAGATCACGCTTCATTCAACCGATGAAAATGAAATGGAATTGACAGTGAGTGATGACGGTGTTGGAGTACCGAAAGACCTCGATTTTAGAAATACCGAATCGCTCGGTTTAAAACTGGTCAATATTCTGACAAATCAAATCAGGGGGAGATTGGATCTGGAGAGAAGCAAAGGGTCCAAGTTTTATATAAGATTTAAGAGATGATGATTTCTTACGAAACCATCAAAGGATAAAGAAAGGCTATATGACCATGACGAAAACACAAATCCTGGTTGTCGAAGATGAAGGAATTGTTGCCGAAAATATCCAAAGAAGCTTGCAGAGTTTGGGATATATTGTCTCTGCCGTGGTTTATTCCGGAGAGGAAGCTATTATAAGGGCGGAAGAGAATAGGCCGGATTTGGTGCTGATGGATATCGTGCTAAAGGGCGAAATGGGCGGTATCGAAACCGCCAATCAAATACGTTCCCGCTTCAATATTCCCATTATCTATATAACCGCTTATACAGATGAAAAAACCCTGGAACGGGCAAAGACGACCGAGCCGTTTGGATATATTGTAAAGCCGTTCGAAGATAGGGAATTGCGTACTGCCGTGGAGATGGCCCTTTACAAGTCAAAAATGGAGAACAAGTTAAGAGAACGCGAAGAGTGGCTTTCGACAATACTCAAGAGCATCGGCGATGGAGTAATTGTGACGGATGAAAAAGGACGCGTTAAATTCATGAATGCCGTTGCTCAGTCCTTGACAGGGTGGAAGGAGGAAGAGGCTGCGGGGCAACCTCTGAAAAAGGTCTTTAATATTGTAAACGAAGAAACGCGCGAAGAAGTAGAAGACCCTGTGACAAAGGTGTTCAGAAAAGGTGTTGTTGTAGGCCTGGCGAATCACACTGTACTGCTGGCCAAAGATGGAACGGAAATACCGATTGACGACAGCGGCGCTCCAATCAAAGATGACAAAGGGAACATTACAGGGGTTGTTTTGGTCTTCCATGACATTATCGAGCGCAGGAAGGCTGCGGAAGCGCTGCAAGAGAGCGAGGAGAAGTACCGAACAATAACCAGCACCGCCCAGGATGCCATTGTTATGATGGACACCGAAGGGAATATTTCTTATTGGAATCCTGCCGCGGAAAGAATGTTTGGTTATACCACAGAAGAGGCAATCGGCAAGGAACTGCATATACTTTTCGGTCCTCAAAGATACCATGAAGCTTACAAGAAGGGAATTAGGAAGTTTCAGGAGACAGGACAAGGCGTTGCTGTCGGGAAAACGCTTGAATTATCGGCCACCAGAAAAGATGGAGCGGAATTCCCGATAGAGCTGTCTATTTCAAGTATGCAAATTAAAGGCGAATGGCATGCCACGGGAATAATACGCGACATCACCGACAGGAAGCAGGCAGAGGAAGAAAGAGAGAAATTGCAGAAACAGTTCCAACAAGCTCAGAAGATGGAGGCCGTTGGTACATTGGCCGGCGGAATCGCCCATGATTTTAATAACCTGCTTATGGGTATTCAGGGGTATGTCTCCTTGATGTTAAACGATCTCGAACAGACCCATCCTCATTATGCCAGGCTTAAACGTGTTGAAGATCAGGTGAAAAGCGGAGCAGAATTAACTGCTCAACTATTAGGGTTTGCCAGGCGCGGGAGATATGATGTTAAGCCGACACATATTAATGAAATAGTCAGAAAGAGCGCCCATATGTTTGGGCGTACCAAGAAAGAGATTACGATCAGAGAAAAATATGCGCGGGACCTTTGGGCGGTAGAAGTCGATCAGGGGCAGATAGAACAGGTCCTTTTGAACCTTTATGTCAATGCATGGCAGGCTATGCCGGGCAGAGGCGACCTTTATCTGGAGACGAGTAACGTTGTCTTGGACGAAAACTATACCAAAACCTATAATGCGCAGCCCGGAAGATACATTAAGATATCTATTACCGATACCGGAATCGGCATGGATGAAGCGACTCAAAGACAGATATTTGATCCCTTCTTTACAACGAAGGAGATGGGCAGGGGTACCGGATTAGGGTTGGCTTCAGCCTATGGCATTATTAAAATCCATGGCGGTATTATTAATGTTTATAGCGAAGAAGGCCACGGTTCTACTTTTAACATTTACCTGCCGGCGTTAGAGGCAATCGTCGCTGCACAGGAAGGATCCCCCGGCGATGAAGAGATGAAACAGGGGAACGAAACGATCCTTTTAGTTGACGATGAACAGGTTATGTTAGATGTAGGTGAAGAGATGCTTAGGGCGCTGGGATATGAGGTGTTTGTAGCGGCAGGGGGTAACGAAGCGATTGCGTGCTATGAGGCGAATAAGGATAAAATTGATATAGTTGTTCTCGATATGATCATGCCCGGCATGGGCGGGAGAGAGGCTTACGCCGTTCTAAAGAAGATCAATTCGGATGTAAAAGTTATTATTTCCAGTGGATACAATATTAATGGAGAAGCGACAAAAGTTATGCGACAAGGTGCAAATGATTTTATCCAGAAGCCGTTTACCATGAAAGAATTGTCTCACAAGATAAGAGAAGTTTTGGATAAAGAATAGAAATTGGGGAATTGAGGAATTTAGGAATTGAGGAATTATGAATTACAAGAGATTTAAGGAATTGCTGTGTTGGAACACTAAATCCCCCAATCCCTCAATTCCTAAATTCCTCAATTCGTTAATTCCTAAGTCCCTAAGAGTCGTCCTTATTATTTTAGTCCTTGGCGTTGCAGTCGGAGCAGGGGGCGGCGCTTACCTTGCTCTGATGCATGACATGCCCCAGATCCGATCTCTGGAAAAATTCAACCCATCGGCAGTAACTCGAATTTATGCCTCTGATAAGACCCTGCTGGCAGAATTTTTTATTGAAAAGAGGGTCCCCGTCTCTTTAGATGCCATACCGAAATATCTAAAAGACGCGATTATCGCTACAGAAGACACTCATTTTTACGAGCATACCGGGGTTGATATTAAAGGGATTGTTCGTGCGCTGGTCAAAGACATTATGGCCCGCCGATTTGTGGAAGGCGCTAGTACTATTACACAGCAGCTTGCCAAAACTCTTTTTCTAACATCCAAGAAGACTATCTTGAGGAAGATAAAAGAGGCATTATTAGCTATCCAGATTGAACGGCGTTATACCAAAAATGAGATATTGGCGCTTTATCTTAACCAGATCTATTTAGGAAGTGGCGCGTACGGGGTAGAGGCTGCGGCCAATATCTATTTTGGGAAGTCGGCACAAGACCTAACTCTTCCGGAATGTGCCCTAGTCGCCGGGTTGCCAAAATCTCCGTCGCGGTATTCTCCTTTGGTAAATCGAGATCTGGCGCTCAAACGCAGGACTGTTGTTTTGGGCCGGATGAGACAAACAGGCGTAATGTCCGAGGAGGAGTACAAGGAGGCAAAAGAGGCTCCTCTTGTGCTTGCCGGAGTGAAGACGGCGGAGTGGAGGGCTCCTTATTTTGTAAAATACGTAAAAGCCTTTTTGGAAGATACCCTTGGGCAGGAATCCTTGTATAGAAGGGGATTGGAGGTATATACCACCCTCGACTCCGCTAAACAGTCTTTGGCTGAAAAGGTGTTGAAGAGGGGCTTAGAGCGGCTCGAAAAGCGGATAAATCGGGGTCCCATAGAAGGAGCAAAATATCCACAAGGGGCGTTAGTCTGTCTGGATGCCCACCAGGGAGGTATTTTAGCTATGGTGGGCGGGCGCGATTTTGATGAAAGTCGGTTTAACCGCGCCACTCAAGCCCTCCGCCAGCCTGGATCGGCCTTCAAGCCCATAGTTTATGCATATGCCATAGAACAAGGTTTTGCACAGAATGATACGATTTGGGATGGTCCGATTGAGTTCAAGGGTGGTGGTGAAGAGAACTGGGCGCCGGTCAATTTTTCAGGTGATTACAAAGGGGAAATGACGCTTCGATGGGCCCTTGCTGTTTCTGAAAATATTCCCGCGGTCAAACTCCTTAACAAGCTCGGAGCGGAATCCGTGGCCCAATTCGCGCACAACATGGGTATAACAGCTGTATTGCGGCCCAATCTGGCCCTTGCATTAGGGGCTTCGGAGGTACCCCTTCTTGAGTTGACGGCAGCGTATGCCGTGTTTCCGAATCAGGGGATATGGGTCAAGCCATGCGCGGTTGTTGAGGTCTTTGATAGTGACGGACGTTTACTGTGGCAGATGAAACCCCATAGGCGGACAGTGATGCGTAGAGAATCAGCCTATATTATTACTGATATGCTGCAGGGTGTCGTCCGGAACGGAACAGGGGAAAAGGCAAAACGAATCGGACGTCCGCTTGGAGGCAAAACCGGCACTACAAATACTTATAGAGATGCCCTCTTTGTCGGATTTTCTCCCACCTTGGTAACCGGAGTCTGGTTGGGGTGTGATAACCATGAAAGCATAGGAGACCATGAGACAGGAGGGAGGGCCGCGCTCCCGATCTGGGTCGATTTCATGGAGGGGGCCTTGACCGGAGAGCCGTATCACGATTTTTCAGTTCCGGGAAACATCGTAAAAGTAAACATTGATAAAGAATCAGGACTGCTGGCATCACAAGACTGTACCTTTGCTGAAGAAGCATCTTTTATAAAAGGGACGGAGCCGAAGGAGTATTGCAGGCATTAGGATTGATGAATTAGTAAAAAGTTTTCAATTCGCTTGATTGGTCACTTGATAAGGCTCTCATTTATCATTTCACATTTGTCATCGCTCCGTCGCCATAGCGGCTTTGGCGCGTCGGTGACTGTCATTTTTTAATGATAAATGCTCAACGATAGATGATAAATGACAGATGATAAGACCAAAATAAGCTCATCAAAGACTTTTTACGCATTCATCAACTATGAAATTTTTCCATAGTCCGCTTAAAACCCGGCAGGGCGCGTAGAATTGTTTCATCATCCACACAAAAGGCGATTCTGAAGTGACCCGGTCCCCCGAAACCGCTGCCCGGCACGGTTAAGATGAGTTCTTCCTGAAGCGCTTTTACAAATACTACGTCATCTGATATTGGGGCCTTGGGAAAGAGGTAAAAGGCTCCTGACGGCTTTTTAAAAGAATAACCGTAATCAGCCAAGGCATCGCATAGAAGATCCCGTTTTTTTTGATAGATTTTTGAATCAACACTTATACCTTGCAGTTTTTCGATAACTCGCTGCATCAACGCGGGGGCATTTACGTAGCCAAGGATACGATTGGACAATGCCAATCCGGCCAACAGGTTATCCCTATGATCAGTGCTTGGGTTTACCGCCAAAAATCCTATACGTTCGCCCGGGATGGAAAGATCTTTGGAGTATGATGTGGCGATGACGCTGTTTGGGTAATCGGCCAACACACTCGGGACCTTCACATTGTCAAAGACGATTTTACGATAAGGTTCATCAGAAATCAGATAGATAGTCTTTTTTAGTGTTTTCCCCTTTTCCGCCAACAGGCTGCCGAGTTCCGTCAGAACTTTTTGAGTATATATCTTGCCGGTAGGGTTGTTGGGAGAATTAATCAGTACCGCGCGGGTATCGGGAGTGATGGCTTTTTCAATAGCCGCTATATCAAGGTCAAAATCTGATAGGGTCGGTACGGTTTTTAGGATTCCTCCGTGGTTCCCCACGTAAAAATTGTATTCCACAAAGTAAGGCGCCGGGGTGATTACCTCTTCACCTGGGTTCAGTATGGTCTTTAAGACGACATTCAGTGCGCCGGCAGCGCCGCAAGTCATCACAATATCTTCTGCGGTTATAAAGAGACCTTGCTCGTCTGTCAAGAAATCGGCTATTGTTCTGCGTGTTTCAAGATAGCCTATGTTGGGCATATAGGCATGGCTACCCGGCTTGAATGTGCTTGCAGTTTCTTTGAGAATCTTTGAAAACTGCTCAGGAGGTTCTACGTTAGGATTGCCAAGGCTGAAATCGAATACATTTTCGGCCCCATGCTCGGCTTTGAGCCGGGAACCTTCTTCAAACATTTTACGTATCCATGAGGAGCGGGACAAGATTTCTTCGATGTTTTTTGATATAGACATGAGGAATATGTGTACCAAAAGGAATTGATGTCAGCAAGGAGATTTTTTAAAAAAATAGTGACAGATTTCTCATGTTGTGATATCAAAATTGATTTCATTGGGTTCCCATTTGGTATAAATTTAGTTAACAGCGAGGAAACATTGCACTATGTTTAGAGCTCGTATTATAGGTACAGGATCCACGACTCCCAAAAGAATTCTAACCAATGTGGACCTTGAAAAGATTGTCGACACTTCGGATGAATGGATTACAAGAAGGACCGGGATCAAAGAGCGACGGATTTCGCAGAAGGGGGCGGAAGAGAATGCCTTTGATTTGGCGGCCGATGCATCTCTGAAAGCCCTTGATATGGCCAAAGTGTCGCCAGGTGAGTTGGACCTTATTATTGTCGGTACAATTACTCCTGATCGACAGTTCCCCGCCGTTGCCTGTCTGGTACAGAATAAGATCAATGCTGATAATGCCAATGCATTCGATGTCTCTGCGGGATGTTCCGGCTTTCTTTACGCTCTTTCGATTGCAGAAAATGCCATCGCGGTCGGAAGTTGTAAAAAAGCCTTGGTGATTGGCGCTGAACGACTTTCTTCCATTGCTAATTGGCAAGACAGAAGCACCTGTGTGCTGCTGGGAGACGGGGCCGGCGTGGCGGTGCTGTCTCGGGCCGATGGAGATGATGGCATCTTATCTACTCATCTTGGTTCTGACGGCAAGTGCTGGGAACTCCTCTATTCAAAAGAAGGCAATCCTGATCCGCCGAAAATTTTGGATGCCTTTGAGGGGAAGCCGTATTACCTGACTATGGAAGGGAATAAGTTGTTTAAACAGGCGGTAAAACATCTTTCTGATGTTGCCACGGAAGCCCTGGAGCACAACAACCTTTCCAGTTCCGATATCAAACTTTTAGTCCCCCATCAGGCGAATATTCGGATTATACAAGCCTTAGCCGAGAAGATTTCCATTCCGATGGAAAAGGTCTATACCAATATCCATAAATATGGCAACACATCTTCCGCTTCTATACCGATTGCCTTGGACGAGGCCAATCGAGAAGGCTTGTTGAAGCGGGGAGATATTGTTCTTCTGGTTACCTTTGGGGCTGGTCTCACATGGGGGGCGTCAGTAGTGCGGTGGTCCTTAGATATTGGTTAAATGGTCAAGTTGTCAAGTCGTCAATCCCTACTCGACAACTCAACTACTTGACCAATTTGTTCCTTAATCGACTCCCTCGACCCGTTCCACGCCCGGGACTTCCTTCATGAGGAATTTTTCGATACCATTTTTCAATGTTTGCTGCGACATTGGACATCCCTTGCAGGCGCCTTGCAGGCGGACCTTTACAACATTTCCCTCTACCCCGACAAGCTCCACATCACCGCCATCCGCCTGAAGGGCGGGACGAATTTTGTCTAATGCTGCTTGAACCGATTCTTTCATGTTTTTATCTCTCCTTTTATCTAAAAACAATGTAACTGCTCAGGTTCAAAGTTCAGGGGTTCACGGTTAAACTGAGGCGAGCAACCGTGAACCCTAAACCTAACAACTGAGTAGTGATCAAATAATTTATAGAACCTTAATATAATCTTGTGTTGTTTGGCAATTAAAAAATAAGAAACTGCCTCTTTAGGTCTATCAAAACCTATGCTTGTGGGGGGCTTGTTTTGGGGAGTACTATGGTAAAGGTGGTGCCTTTGCCTGGTGTGCTTTCTATGTCAATGGATCCGTTGTGCGTTTCCAAAATTCGCAAAACAATGGTAAGTCCCACTCCGGCGCCCCGGTTTCGTGTCGTGTAAAAAGGATCGTAAACGAGTGGAAGATCATCTTTCGGTATACCCTTGCCTGTGTCTGATATCTTGATTATAGTGGAATCCTGTCTTGCCCTGCCCTTAATTTTCAGGCTTCCTTCGCTTCCCATTGCCTCGCAACCGTTTAGCATTATCTGAAAAAAGAGCTCTCTGAGAAGGGCCTTATCTCCTACAAGGGTAATATCTTCAGGCTCAATATCGAGGGAGACGGTTATGTCTTTGAATTTTTTTGTCTTGAATGTCTTTTTTACGGCAGAGTTGATGACGGGGAGTAATTCTATTTGATCAAATTCCGCCAGATCCTTATGGGTGTAATAGGCATAAGTTTCAATCTCCCGCACCATATCATCTAATCGGTCCACGCTTTCTATGATAGGTTCCAGATAGGTCCTGTTTTTGTCGTCTGAATCCATTTTTTTCTTGAGCAGATTGGCATATCCTCCGAGGGTGATCAAAACATTGCGGACCTGATGTGCTACCCCATCCGCCAAATGGCCCAAGGACGCCATTCGTTCACTTTTAATGAGACGATTTTCCATATCTTTTATACGCGTCAGGTCGGTAACTACGGCGACTATTGCTTTAATCGGATCATCTTTTATAAAAGATGCGGAAAGAAGACCATAAAGTATGTTTTCATCCTTTCGGACAAATTTGAACTCTTCTTTGAACTTCCCAGTGGAAAACAACGCCTTTTTTACTTTTTGAGGCGCGAGATTGATCTTTTCCTTTTCAAAGATGTCCCACATAGACAGGCCTATGACATCCTCTCTTTTGTACAGCCAGAATTGTTCAGCCGCTTTATTGACATACTCTATTTGGCCTTGAGCATCTGTAGCAATAATAGCTTCATTTACGTGTTCCATATTGTGGGCCAGATAACGATTATATCGTTCCAGTTCTTCTTTGCGGCGAATATGCTCTAACCTTTCCCGGTGTCGTTTTATGTGCATTTTGACCAGGCTGACAAGGGTGTCCATCACTAGAGGTTTTGTGACATAATCCTCGGCGCCGGCCTTCATCGCCTCTACCGCGATTCTTTCTGATCCGGCTCCTGTCATCATGATCACTAAGGCATTTGTATCCTCTCTCTTAAGTAGCTTTAACCCTTCCAGGCCGGTCATCTTGGGCATAAAATGGTCCATAAGAACAAGGTCTGGCTTTTCCTTCTTATATTGTTCAATCCCCTCCAACGCGTCGAATGCTTGGACTGCCTGAAAATCCATTTCGCTGAAGTAGGCAGTAACCGCGCCGCTTAAGGTCTCATCATCGTCTATGATTAGTATTTTATACATTTATTTATTGCGTCCTGGAAGCCCTCGTCCTCTGGACGGGGCAGAGAAAATTGGCTCTGCCGATCCGTTTACTGAGGAGTATTGGAGTAATGGAGTGCTGGAGTGTTGAAAAAGTTGCTGGAATGTCCGGAGGATTTTTCCATTCAATTTTATCAGTGACCGACTTCGCCATAGTAGCCAAGGCTACAACGGCTGAATCTGTTTTTGCTTTTCCAATACTCCATCACTCCGACACTCCACAAAACGCCCACATCGCAGGGACGCTTTTGGCCCCTTTCCAGCGGGTTCAACCAAAACTACCTCCTCTGAGCGTAGATTCTTTATTAATATTTATTATAAGGGTACGTTTCTCGTATGTCAAACACTATGAGGCTGTCCGAGAATTCTGATCCTACTGCAAAAGAGTGAGAAACGGACCAAATTCCCGCAAGTTTTCGTCAAATAGGCCTGCTATTCTCCTCAAATTTGCGAAAATTTTGTTTCGTTCTCACTCTTTTTCGTTACGGACATAATTCTCGGACAGCTTCATAGGTGGTTTTGTTGGAATTTATGCATGGTAAAATTTTTGCGCGGGCAGTTCTATGCAGGTCAATTGATTGCCGTAAACCGCGCCCGTATCTATACCTATTTTGTTTTTTGTTACCAATGGTTTTTTAAACGGCGTGTGTCCAAATATTACTATTTTCCCAAAATCATAAGTAGAGTGGATAAAGGAATCCCTTACCCAGAGAAGATCTTTTTCTCGCTGTTGGTCTAATGGGACTTTTGGCGCCAACCCGGCGTGTACAAATATGTACGAATCCGTTTCATAATAAAGACGCAATGACTTAAAAAACTCGGTATGGGATGGAGGTATAACAAAATTTTTAGATCGATCGATATTCTGCATATAGTTATCTAATGTTTCGCTTCCGCCGTTTACCAAAAAAGTGAACTTGTCCCGTCCTTTTAAATAATCCTGAAACATAGCTTCGTGATTTCCTTTAAGAAATACAGCGTGGTATCCGTGCTGAGGCAAACGAATTAGATAGTCGACAACATCCATGGATTGGGGGCCCCTGTCAATATAGTCCCCTAAAAATATAAGGGTATCCTGTTCTTTGTTGACTCTGAGCTGCGTCATCAACGAACGGAGTTTATCAAAACAACCGTGAATGTCACCTATGGCGAATAGCTTTCCCACTTGTTCTCTTTCAATCCCAACGAAATAAAAAAACTCGCTTGCGTTGGTCTAACCTGGTGATGCCTTCTTCTTTAGCAGCCCGAACCGCGTCACCGTATTCATCACCAGACAATCCGCGGTTTAATTGGGGCATTTTATGAGCCTGGCCGCATGGCCTGTATTGGGCCATGACGTTTACATAGCTGTTTCTGGAAATCTCTTTAGCCAGAAAACGCATGATATCCCGGGTTCCGGCAAGACCTTCCGGAAGTACGAGATGACGTATCAGAAGCCCTCTTTCGGCAAGACCTTCATCGTTAATTACAAGATCCCCCACCTGGCGATGCATCTCTTTTAATGCTTTTCGGGCCACCTCCGGATAATCTGAAGCATTACACAAGGCTTTTGCCGCATTAGGGTCCCAAAACTTGAAATCGGGCATATAAATATCAATGATTCCATCCAATATTTGCAAGGTCTCATACAAATCATATCCGCTGGAATTATAGACCAAGGGAAGGTGAAGGCCCCCTTCAATTGCTATTTCAAGTGCTGACAGTATTTGTGGAACTACGTGCGTTGGTGTAACAAAATTGATGTTATGACACCCCATTGATTGGAGAGCAAGAAAGTTTTTTGCAAGCTCTTCGGGAAGGACTTCCCGGCCTACTCCCTGGTGGCTGATGTCATAGTTTTGGCAGAAGATACACAGAAGATTACAATTGGAAAAAAATACAGTGCCTGAACCGTGCCGACCGACCAGTGGATCCTCTTCGCCGAAATGAGGGTCATAGCTCGCAACAACGGCATCTTTGCCGGTGCGACATACCCCTACTTCTCCTTCAAGACGGTTTACTCCACATTGTCTGGGGCACAGCTTACATTCTGAAAGGATAGCGTTGGCTCTTTTTATCTTTTCTTTCAGTTTCCCCGCTCGGGAGGTTTTGATGTATGCTGGTTCGAAACGAGACATATTGAAATTGAAATCGCCTCAGATATCAAACTATTTTCTTAAAAATTCTCCCGTTCCCGGATTGAACCATTTGCCCGAATTAAATCTGACAAAGGTCATTCTGCCTTCCAAAAGGGTTCGGCTTCGCAGATCTCTTTTGTACTGGTAATAGATTGTTGCTTCGTTGCCTTTTTGATGTATCCCATATATGTGAACCAGTATGTCCTTATTAAGTTTTTTAATTACAGCCCCTTCAACATCGCTTAGAGTTAACTCTTTGGAAGTAACAAAGTTCCCTTCAGTAATAAAGGTGCTCTCGGCATACACAGCGGCAGTTGAGAGCGCGAACGCTGCAAGTAAGCATAATAATGCTCTTTTCATTTCTACCTCCATTATTTAGGCCATCATTTGTGGCCTTCCATGATCACTATGATGAATTATAATAATATATAATCACCATTGTAAAGTAGACAAAATATTTTTTAAGTTCGGCAAGGTCAAAGCTTGGAGCTTAGGACAGCCCTTATATATGATCTATTTAGTTGAATTATAAATATTTTTACATTGATAAAACAGAAAGAATTTGTTATGCATGTCACATGTAGAGAGCTTTGCACAACGCGACATTTTTTCGCCAGGCAAGAAAGGCAAAATGGCAGTTGTGCAAAGCTCTCATGTAAATAGGTTTACAAAGGGGGCTTATGCTTTACAGTGAAAACGTTTAGAGAAAAGGTCGATGAAGCGTCATCATTTGTAGAAACATATACCAAGAGACCTCCCGAGGTCGGTATTATACTGGGGACCGGTCTGGGAGGGCTTTCGGACAAAATACAAACAGATGCATCAATAGATTATAGCAAAATACCACACTTTTCGGTTTCGACTGTTCAGAGCCACCACGGACGTTTGTTAATAGGTAAGCTGAGCGGTAAAGTGGTTATGGCCATGCAGGGTCGTTGTCATCTCTACGAGGGATACACGGCGCAAGAAGTCTCTTTTCCCGTCAGGGTTATGCAGTCTTTCGGCATAGAGACTCTGATCGTGTCTAACGCCGCGGGTGGGATAAATCCTCGATTTGTAACAGGCGATATTATGCTGATTGCCGACCATATCAATTTAACCGGGTCCAACCCTTTGATTGGCCCTAATATAGATGAATGGGGACCACGCTTCCCTGATATGTCTCAGATGTATGATCCTCACCTTGTGGCGCTCACTGTTGATGTTTCTTTAAGAAATGGAATACCAGTGCAGAATGGGGTCTATGCGGGACTTCGGGGGCCATCACTGGAGACACCGGCCGAGACGCGCTTTTTGAAAACAATTGGCGCCGATGCTGTGGGTTTTTCCACTGTTACCGAAGTAATTGCGGCTGTGCATGCCGGTATGAGGGTGTTGGGGATTTCTATTATTACTAACATTAATCTTCCCGACCATCCAACTCCTGCTTCGGTAGATGAAATTATTGCCGTGGCACAAGAGAAAGCTCCTATGCTGGAATCTATCGTCACAGGGGTGCTCTGGAAACTGTAACCAGTGACTTTAGTGAAGTAGTTAAACGGTCAAGTAGCCAAGTGGGCAATCAACGGGCTGTTGCCCAAACAAATTCGATTGCTGATTCCAGGCAAGCCTGGTACTGTGTATTTCTTTTTGAGTCAGGTCAAATCCCATTGTGCCGGCAAGAAGCACTTTGTCTGAGCTATTTGAAACAGGCACGCGTAGATGCTGGCACGAGCGTAAGTGTCTGTTGCAATATGGTTTTCGGTGTGTGCCGTGTTTTGTGCCGTTGTTAGGCCTCTCAAACCTTATAAGTGACCTGATCTCAAAAAGAAATACACAGTACCAGACCATAGCGTTTGTAAACATCGCCGAGCACATTTGGGCAACAGCACGTCAAGATCCGACTCGACGTCTGCGAGACCAAGTGAAGCTCAATTGAACCGATTGCGTTAATAATGAACCTGTATATTCTTCCCCCCTTTCTTACGCTTATTTGCTTCATGTCACTGGGCCTCTTTGTCTTTTTTAAAGGACGTGGAGAGAAAGCAAATCTACTGTTTGTTCTTCTGTGCATTCAGGGTACCTTTCTTAATATTGACATTATATTGATATCTACTGTCTCCGACCAGGAGACCGCACTCTGGATAAGCCGGATAGATCATTTTTTTTTGGTTTATACTATTCCGCTTTATATGCACTTTTTTCATTTGTATCTTAACGTCAAAAAAAGGGGCTGGCTTGTTAAGTGCGCCTATGCTTACAGCTTTGCCCTTATGTTTTTTACTCCTACCTCACTGTATATTCCATCGATGCAGAAATATTCTTTTGGATATTTTGCACGATCAGGTTCTCTTTACCCATTGTTTGGAATAGGCGCTGTAATTGTAAATTTTTATTGCCTTTTGTTGATTTACCAGGCGCTTAAGGCAGAATCGAACAGTGTGCGGAAGAACAAACTTAAATATGTCTTTGTTGGGTTTGGATTAATGGGACTAATAAACAGCCTCGATATATTTCCTGTCTTAGGGTATGATATATATCCCTCCGGCAACTTCAGCTTCATTCCGTTATCCATTTTCGCATTTGGACTTTTTCGGCATGACCTGTTTGATATGGGAGTCCTTTTCAAGAAGAGCCTGATTTATTCCATCCTCATTGCTTTTTTGACAGCCGCCTATGCTTTTATGATTACGGTGGCCAATAAGCTTTTCAGCGGGTACCGTTTTTCTGAATCGATCTACTTTTCGGTCATATTTTTTCTATTTATTGTCTTTATTTTTGGCCCGTTAAAGACAAAGGTGCAGGTGCTTGTTGATCGCGTCTTTTTTAAAGGTAAGTACGACTACCAGCGAGCAATCAAGGATGTCAGCAGGGTAATTGCCTCCTGTCTTAAGATGGACGAAATTATGGAACGTTTGATGGATACTGTTATGAATGCCATGCTTATAAAAACAGGGGCTGTTTTTTTAAGGGAACCGGAAGAGAATATTTTAAAACCGTATATTGCCAGGGGAGAAGACGCGGATGCGGTGCATAATATTAGATTGACTCCGGAGAGTCCGTTGCTGCAAATGCTGACAAAGGAACGCCGGCCGATTGAACGTCGGACTTTCGGAAGGAAAAGGTTGGGGTCTGATAAGGAACTGATATTAAAAGAGATGGAGCGATTGCGTGCATGGCTGGTGGTCCCCATGGTAGTGAAGGAAGATCTGAATGGATTGATAATATTGGGTGAGAAAAAGTCGGGTGACAGCTACCGCCCTGAAGATATAGACCTTTTGATGACACTTGCGGATCAAAGCGCCGTGGCGATCGAAAATGCCCATGCTTACAGAATAATCGAAGACCTTAACCTGAATCTGGAGGAAAAGATAAAGAAAAGAACAGAGGACTTGGAAAAAGCGCTTTTGGAAAAAGAACGTACCCAGGACTATTTAATTCGATCTGAAAGTTTATCGGCTATAGGGCAGTTGGTAGCCGGCGTCGCCCATGAACTAAATAATCCGCTTGCGAGCGTAATCAGTTTGATCCAGTCGGCGATTGAGGATATTGAGAGAAACGGTACACAGGCGATGTCGTACGAGGATGTAGCGGATGATCTAAAGTTTTCTTTAAAAGAGTTGGCCCGGGCAAAGGATATTGTCTCAAGCCTCTTGGGACTATCTCGCCAGACGCAGACCTATACAGAAGCAGTAAATATGAACGTAGTTGTGAAAGATGCTTTAAGGGTTCTTGATACTCAACATAAACACCTTGGTCTGAACATCGCGGAGGAGTATGATGAAAATCTGCCCGACATCAGAGGTAATTACGCAACCTTGGGTCAGGTGGCTATTAATATCATACAAAATGCTGTTCAGGCTGTCTCGGACAACGGTGGCAAAATAATGTTGAACACTTCCTTCGATGGGGCCAAAAGACGTGTCATATTCAAATGTCAAGATAACGGGCCCGGGATTCCAAAAGATATGCAGAAGAATATATTCAAACCATTTTTTACTACAAAGAAGGTAGGCAAGGGGACAGGGTTGGGGCTTTATATTTGTCACGAGATTGTTCGGCGGCACAAAGGGACTATTGCCGTGAGAAGTGAAAAAGGGGAAGGAGCAATTTTTACTGTTGCTCTGAATGCTTCATAGGACAGCCTCCTAAGGCGCCAAAGGCAGATATGGTGTGGAACAAATTTAATAGAGATACGGCCTTTGCATTAAGCGACCAGCTTGATTCCATCGGAGTGGGCGCATATATTGTTTCAGACAATACATTCTTGCATGTCAATAGAAGCCTTTGCTCTATTCTTGGCATAGACTTCCCGGACGCTATTGTTGGTCAAGATGTTAGTAGGATAATCCGAGAGAGTAGGTGTTCAGATACTGGAGAACTTATTAAGGATAAAATTCGGATTCCATTAATGCCAAGCCGGCATCGGAATATTATACAGACCCATTTGGGCAAAGAAGTGCTATTGGAAGAGGAAGCTTTCCCTTTTCTTTGTGATTTGAGACGGGCTGTTTTAGGTGTGGTGAAAAACATCACGGTTCCTGTTACGATCATAGCTAAGGAAGTGGCCAGTGCTGATAGCAATAAGGTGTGCGGGCATGGATATCGCTCTGCAACGGCGCCTGTCCGGGAAGGGATTTTCGAATTTTTTGAATGGATCTACGATCAGGCGGGCTTAAATCTTTATGATTATAAGCTGGGAAGCGTTTTGAGAAGGGTCGAGCGATGTTTAATTTCGTGTGGGTGCGGGACGTACGGGGATTATCTCGAATGTCTTAAACAGGATTCTTCCGAACTTGAGAGGTTCTTAGAAAAATTTACTGTTAGTTATACTAAATTTTTTAGAGACCAGGAGGTTTTTGACTGCATTAGGACGAAGATTTTGCCGCCATTGGTCAGTAGAATGCTGTGCCGGGCCGTGGAAGGTGAAGCAGATGAAAAGAGATGGGGAGGGTTGGGGAACTCGGTTGGCCCAAGGGAACTTCGCATTTGGAGTGTGGGGTGTTCCAGCGGTGAGGAAGCATATTCCATAGCTTCTTTGGCCCTATTAGAGTGTTCGGGGAAGTCTCTTCACCCGACTCTGTTCGCGACGGATATTGATACGAAAAGATTGACCGAAGCACGGGCCGGGGTCTATCCTGCCTGCAAATGTATCCCGATTCCGGAAGATGTCCGTACCAAGTGTTTTGCACAAAGGGATGCAGAGCATTTTGCCGCAAAAGAAGAATTACGCAACATTATTATTTTTGGGCGGCATGATATCCTGAATGACCCTGTTTACAGGCATATGGATTTAATTTTGTGCCGCAATGTCCTCATCTATTTAACCCCCGAGCGTCAGGAGGAGCTGTTGCGTTCTTTTGTTTGGGCGCTCAGGCCGGGTGGCTACCTCGTCCTGGGTTCTTCAGAAACCCTTTTCGGTGATGCGGCACGTTATTGTGTTGGTATTGGAAACAATCTGCGAATTTATCGCAAGATAATAAAAGAGTAAGGATGTCCCAATGAATAAGTATGCAAGCCTGGATGCAAGATTAACACTTGTGACACTATTTGAACGTGAAATGCCTTTGCTGTTGTCGGAGTTTATGAAGGCCGCCGGTTGTGAACGCCCTTTGGAATATGAGGGCAAGGAAGGGATACAACCTCTTCTCCCAGCGCTGTGGTCCTTATCAGAAGCTACAACACTTGAATGCCTTCAAGCAACAGGCCTGGATAAAAGTTTGTGGGGAAAGTGTGCGAATGCGTTGGTGACGGTTCTCAACATAAGGATGCGGCCTGTTATTGCGGAGGAACTGGGGAAAGATCAAGAGCTGTTAAGCCGTTGTAATTGTCTTCTTGACAGTGAATTGGCGCGGGCGGTGGAAAGGATTGTCCGGGCTGTCGGCGTTGAGTGTTCAAAAGAGTTGAGACAAAATAATGATGAACTTCAATCCTCGATTGAAGAAATCAGGGCCATGAATGAGGAGTTGCAGACATCCCAAGAAGAAATCCAGACCTCTCTTGAGGAGGTTGACGGCCTCAAGACCCGCCTCGAGGTGATAATGCAATATGCCAGCGACGCGGTCTTTGTAGTAGACAGCTCGAGCTATCAGATTAAAGAAGCAAACATACGGGCGTCCGCCCTTGTCGGATATCCGGTCGATAAGATAAAGGGGAATAATATTGTGAGGTTTTTGCCCGCACCTCTTTTACCGGGACTTATGGAGCGGTTTGAGAAATTGAGAGGCGGCCAACATCTGGTCTTTGATGATATGCCGATGATCAACCATAAATTGGAAGAAGTGCCGGTTGAGATAAGCGCGGTTCAGATCAAAGTAAATTTAGACACCTTCTTCTATTTCAGCATAAGGGATATTACCGAACGGAAAAGGGCGGAAGAAGAACTCTCTAATCAACGAAGACTTTTGCAGACGATCCTTGACAATATCCCCGATCTCATTGTTCTCAAGGACCGAAATTCGGTATATCAGGCGGTAAACCCCGCCTTTTGCAATTTTGTGGGCCGATCGGCGGAAGAGATAATAGGGCGCACTGATTATGACTTGTTCCCACGCGATGAAGCGGAAGCGTATTTCGATGACGATGCCCGAATCATGTCGAACAATGAACGCTACTTAGGAGAAGAACATGTGTCCATTGATGGGAAACGCTGGCTTCATGTGGCTAAGACGCCGGTTAAAGACGCGGGTGATCATGTCATAGGCATCCTTTGCTCGGTGCGGGATATCACAAAATTAAAGGACTCTGAAGAGGCCCTTGGTAGAGCACGGGCGGAGTTGGATCAGATTTTCCAAACCGCTGCGGATGGGATGCGGGTTATTGACAAGGATTTTAACATCATAAGGGTAAATGATACCTTTGCCGAAATGACCGGCCTGGATAGGAAGGATATACTCGGGAAAAAATGTTATGAGGTGTTTAGCGGGCAAAGGTGTCATACGTCGCATTGTCCGCTCAAGCGAATCTTAAAAGGGGAAGAGAAGGTTGAACACGAGTGCAAAAAGAGGCGACCCGACGGGACCGATCTCTCCTGCATTTTAGTTGCTAAGCCTTTTAAGGGGCCCGACGGTGGTTTCATTGGAATTATAGAAGATTTTCGAGATATCACCGAGCGCCAGAGACTTGAATCACAAATCCGTCATGCCCAGAAGATGGAATCGATCGGAACCTTGGCAGGAGGAATTGCCCACGATTTCAATAACCTTCTTGGCGGTATGCTTGGTTATACCTCTATTATTAAAATGAACCTCGATCCACTGGATAGAAACTATAAATATATTGAACTCATAGAAAAGGCGGGGGACCGGGCCGCTGAATTGACTAACCAATTGTTGGCCTTTTCAAGAAAAGGAAAATATCAGACCAAACCGGTTGATTTAAATAATAGGGTCCATGACGTAGTCAATCTATTGGAAAGAACAATCAACAAGAACATAAGCATTCGTTGTGCTTTTTGTGAGAACCTTCCGATGGTGGAAGGGGACCCCGGACAGATCGAACAGATTATTATGAATCTCTGTGTCAATGCAGTGGATGCTATGCCGGGAGGAGGCTCCCTTGACCTAAAAACAAGTGTCAGGGTTGTCGATGAAGAATTCTGTGCCAATCGGCCTGGAATGCGGCCTGGCGAGCACATTTTATTAGAGGTTAAGGATACCGGCATTGGTATGGATAAGGAGACAACGTCCAAAATTTTTGAACCGTTTTTTACGACTAAGGAAGTAGGGAAGGGTACGGGACTGGGGATGTCGATGGTATACGGGACTGTCAACAACCACAAAGGTTATATTGATGTGGAAAGCGTGCTTGGCAAAGGGGCTGCTTTTAAAATTTATCTTCCTGCAGCCACGAACGAGGAGCTGGAAACCATGGAAAAGGAAGATAAGGAAGAGTTCATTGCAAAGGGAAACGAAACGATCTTGGTGGTAGATGATGAAGAGATCATCCGTACTATGCTAAAAGATATGCTCGAAAGCTTGGGATATACGGTTATTGCTGCGGCAGGCGGAAGAGAGGCGATAGATATATACAGGAAACAGGGGGACATTATAGATCTGGTTATAGTTGACATGCTCATGCCGGACTTGAACGGCGAAGAAACCTATTTACAGCTAAAAGAATTATGTCCTGAAATTAAGGTGATACTGGCCAGCGGATATTTTCATGACGGCATGGCAAAGGATATATTAAAAGAAGGGATTTCCGATTTTATTCACAAACCATTTACCGTTGCGGAACTTAGTGGTAAGATACGACATACACTGATAAAATAAATAAAATAAATATTGACAACCTATATGCTCCCTGATAACTTTTTATTGAGAATTAAAAGTGTTAGCATGCTTTGACAACCTATGGACCCGCTACAAAAATGACTGTCTGGGCCAATGAAACACAATGCTGTCTTTGACAGAATAGCAACATTTAGAAACTTACCCTCTCTTCCGCATATACTCCTGGAATTACTCGATGCTTGTGAGCAAGATGATACCACCTTCAAGGATTTGTCCCAAATAATAGAAAAAGATCCTTCTTTGAGCGCCAAGGTAATGAGCTTGGTCAACTCCGCGTATTATAACCTACCGTATAAGGCAACCAGCCTCTATCAAACACTGACACTGCTCGGGTTTGATGCCGTAAAGAACATCAGTATAAGCTCATCGGTGTATAGAACCTTTGATGGTATTAAGGGTGACTCGGTTTTTAATGTAGGATTGTTTTGGTGGCACTCATTTCTCTGTGCCAATACCTCGAAATTAATAGCAAAGAAAATCTCTTATTCTTCTCCTGAAGAAGCGTTTTTGGCCGGACTTCTTCACGATATCGGGAGAGTAGTTCTCTGGACTAACTTCCCCAAAGAATATTCTTCTATTCTCCAGGCAGACAGAGAAAGTGAATGGTTCAACGATGAGCGAACTCGCTTCGGTGTCGACCATGGTGAAGTAGGGGCATGGATGATAACACGTTGGGATCTAAAATCTTTTATGTCAGATGCCATCTTGTATCACCATGAATCCCCGGACAGGATAGCAGATTCGTTACCCCTGGTTAAGATCGTATATATTGCTAATGCCTTGTGCAAGGAGATGGAAGGCCCGGGAGATGCGGTTATCAAGATTGCGCATGATACCTTAGGACTTACTCCGGTTGAAACAGAGAAGATCCTGTCAGAGGCACATAGTAAGGCCCGTCAGACAGCGAAATCGCTTGAAATCGACGTGGAAGCAGTTCAGGATTTCCATGCTTCGCCGGCCGCAGAAAAATATGAGATGAAACAAAGCCGGTTGGCTGAAAAGGTTATGGATATTACCCTCCTTCACGGGACTGTCCGGAACTTATTGGGGGCCTGCGGCGAAGACGCGATATTGAGGATCGCGATAGAAGGTCTTCAGATACTTTTTGATGTAGAAAGCGCAATCTTTTTTGCTTATGATACGGATCGAGATATCCTGGTCGGAAAATGCGGCCTCGGCACCAGAGACAATGATCTGATCGGCCAGATGGAGATTCCATTCAGATCAGGGGCAAGTATAATGATAGAATCTATGAATCAGCAAAAGGTTGTTGATTCTTTTAGTTGTTTTAAAAGCGCTTCCCCCACCCTTTTGGATGAACAGCTTATTAGACTTTCAGGCACGGACGGGATTTTATGCGTCCCAATGATCGCGCGTGGTGAATTTGCCGGGGCGATTGTACTCGGAATATCTAAGACCCGTGCCGAACTGATTTATAAAAACCTGGAGTTGTTAACCCTATTGTCCGGGCATGTGGCGTTGGCGCTGCAGACGGATCGATTAAGTAGACGTCTAAGTAAGCTCTCGGCATTAAAGGCATCCATAGTAGATCATTCGCCCTTGATGATCCTTTCGGTCGATGCCGGGGGAAAAGTTATCCACATGAACCCTCAAGCACAAAACGTGTTTAAGCCTGTAGCGAGTAATGCTATAGGCTTTTTTGAGGTTTTTAAACAGACTGAAGCAGAGGTTCGCCATGCTATTGCCAAGATGTTGGAAGGCACGGAAACAATTATTCCTCCTTTTAGGTATACCCTCTCGTCCGGTGATGTAATCTGGCTTAGTGGAAAAGGCCTGCCTCTTCCGGGAGAAGAGGTTGAAGATAAGAACTTTTTGATCTTGCTGGAAGATATTACCAAGAGAGTGGTCTTAGAGGCCCAGAACAGAGAGTATGCAACCCGCCTCGAAGAAAAGGTCAGGATAGGAGGAGAGGCATTAAAGGAAGCCCACTCTCGGTTAATTCAGTCTGAACGGTTGGCGACGGCAGGCGCTTTAGCACGTAAGGTGGCCCATGAGGTCAACAACCCCCTTTCCATAATAAAAAATTATCTAAAAATCTTAGAATTGAAAACTGCTAAACAGGGGGATGTAGGAGACGAATTTAACATTATAAGTGAAGAAATAGATCGAGTTGCCTTTATTGTAGGCGAATTGTCGGATTTTTCCCGGCCCGGCATCCAGAAACCGGAACCGGTTGATATTAGTACTATTATATCTAACCTTATCAAAATATCTCATGAGTCGCTATTGGTTCAATCCAATATAACGGTTGATTTTAGGCAAGCGCCGTCTTCACTGACGATTGTCACGGATAAGAATAAGATAAAACAGATCTTCATCAATCTGATCAAAAATGCTGTTGAAGCCATGCCTAACGGGGGGAGGCTGTTTATTGAAACCCGTTGGGCGCCGGAGAAGAATCTGGATGAACAACTACAACAATATGCCGCAAGAGGTTTGAGATACGCTGAAATTAGTATTCGAGATGAGGGTAAAGGGATTCCCGCGGAATTAAGATCGCATCTTTTTGCCCCCTTTGTAAGTTCCAAGGGAGAGGGGCATGCAGGGATAGGACTTTCTATTACTTACAGCATTATTAAGGAACTACGGGGGACAATTACTTATGAGAGCGAAGAAGGCAAGGGGACGATTTTTAGAATATTTTTGCCTGAAAAACAATTGGATGACCTCAGACCCTCGAAAAAATAGATTGCATGGAGAAAACAGAGATGCCTTTTGAACCAAGAATACTAATTATTGATGACGAACCTCAGATGTGCGAGAGCCTCAGGGTATTTCTTGAAGGCTATGGTTATGAAGTGCGTACTGCTTCGGATGGTAAAAAGGGGATAGAATGTCTGGCCGACGATCTATTTTCTCTTGTTATTACTGATATGGTAATGCCGGATACCGACGGCTTGGCCATTATGGATTATATAAAGGCCAACTGCCCTGATACATTAGTGATTGTAATGACAGGACATGCTTCCGTTCAATCCGCGATAGATGCATTAAGAAAAGGGGCCTATGATTATCTGGAAAAGCCGTTTGAGCCCGATAAATTGAATGCGATCGTGCAGAGGGCCATGGGTCGGGCTCGTCTGCAACTCCAGTTGAAAGAGTCTGAAGATGCATTGCGCAGATCGGAAGAAAAGTACCGTGAGGTAGTAGAAAGTTCCTTGGTGGGGATCTATATTCGGCAGGGTGACACGATAAAGTTTGTTAACAATACGTTTGCAAAGATGTTCGGATATACGCGCGAAGAATTGTTGCATACTGACTTTTGGAAATTGGTCCATCCCGATGACATTGAGATGGTCAGAGAGCGTGGAATGAAGCGGCTCGAGGGCGAGCCGGCCCCTTCCCAATATGAGTCAAGAGGGATCAAGAAAAAAGGTGAAACAATCTGGGTAAACAGGAGAAATATCCGCATAGAGCATGAAGGACAGCCCGCCATACTGGGGAACATCGTTGACATTACCGAACGCAAACAGATGGAAGAACAGCTGCTGCAATCCGAGAAGCTCCGGGCTATGGGTGAGATGGCTTCAGGGATTGCCCACGATTTTAATAATATTTTAGCGGCAATTCTCGGAAATACTCATCTGTTGCTTACGACCGTACAAGAGCCCGAAACTCTCAAGCGTTTGAAGAACATAGAAATTGCGTCATATGATGCTTCTCATACGGTAAAGAGACTTCAGTCGTTTACGCGGGTCAGAAAAGACGACAGCGACTTTGAACGAATCGATACACTGAAACTCATCGATGACGTAATAGCCATCACTAAGCCAAAATGGAAAGATCAGCGCCAGGAGAAAGGGATTAATGTTGATCTGGTTTCAGACATAAAAGAGGTTCCTCCCGTGGCCGGACACCCTTCTGAGATCAGGGAAGTGCTTACAAATCTGTTTTTTAATGCCTTGGATGCCATGCCGTATGGAGGGACTCTTACCATTGGGACACGGCATATTTGTGAATGGACTGATTCCGATCCGGAAAAAGAAGGCATTGTAGAGATTACCGTTTCCGACACCGGATGTGGTATGTCTCCGGAAATTAGGAAGAGAATCTTTGATCCCTTCTTTACCACAAAGGATGTAAATAGTTCAGGCTTAGGTTTAAGCGTTTCGTACGGTATTATAACCCGACATGGGGGAGAGATATTGGTGGAGAGTAAGCAGGGAAAGGGCACGACATTTATTATAAGACTCCCTGTAGCACTTGATGCCAGGGAAAGAGTAGAAAAGAAATTCGAAACGGCAAAGTGCATGAAAAGAGCAAGGATATTGGTGATCGAAGATGATATAATGGTAAGTGACGTGTTGGAAGAGATGCTCTCTTCTGTTGGACACGATGTGATTACAGCGCCGAACGGCAGGGAAGGAATTGAGCGGTTTAAGAATAGCAGATTTGATATGGTATTTACGGACCTGGGGATGCCGGAGATGAGTGGTTGGGACGTAGCCAGATTTATAAAAGATACAGCGCCTAATATGCCTATTGCAATGATTACAGGTTGGGGCGCGGAATTTGATCAAAAACAGCTAAGAGACGCCGGCATTGATTTGGTTGTAGCAAAGCCGTTCAGTATAGATCACATAGTACATCTGGTAGATAAGGCTACCGAGCTGAAGGAGGCAGCGGCAGAATCTAATACTCCTTTGGCATATTATTCAACTGGGCTAGTGTAAAAACCGGACCGTCCTTGCATACGAATTCTTTTCCGATATTGCATCTGCCGCAAATCCCTATCCCGCATTTCATACGCATTTCAAGCGACATTATTATGTGATCATGGGCGTAACCAAGTTTGTCCAGTACGGGCTGGGTAAACTTGATCATGATCGGTGGGCCGCAAATAATGGCGTAGGTGTCCGCGGTGGCGGGAGGCGCTTTTTGCTCGGTGATGGTTGGTACAAATCCCACGTTGTATTTCCAGTCCGGATCATCTGTGCCGTCCACAGTAATGTGCATGTTGATGTCATCACGACTTTCCCACGCGGCAAGCTCATCCCTGTAAAGGAGCATCCCGGGAGATCGTGCGCCGTATATGACATGTATCTCTTTGAACTTCGGCCGGTTGGACGGGTCCAGCATATACACTATGGATGAACGGAGCGTGGTAAAGGCAAATCCGCCGCCGATAATTACAATGTTTTTTCCCTCCAGGACATCCCAGGGATAGGACTTGCCGAGTGGTCCGCGTATTCCCATAACATCGCCGACGTTCATGGAATGGAGATACGTTGTGACCAGTCCAACCTTGTTGACTGTAAACATAACATGCCCCTTTTCAGTGGGGGATGATGCAATCCCTATAGGCACTTCGCCCTTGCCTGCCACGGAAAGCTCAGCAAACTGGCCGGCTTTATAGGAAAATCTTTCTTCGTCACCTTGCTGTAAAAAGACGAATTTGAATGTCTTAAGATTTTTATCCTCGGTTTCGGTTATTATTTTGTCGATGCGAACCGGATAAGGTAAATATGGATTTTGCACTATGAACTCTCCTCATCCCCGTAACGGTTCATCATGTTACAGACTTCTCGTATATCAATATTGACCGGACAGAGGCGAATGCATCTTCCGCATCCAACACACTGAATTCCATCATCATACTTGTCCACGTAATATTTCAGCTTATGCATGAACCGCTGCCGAACCCGCTGCATCTTGGTAGTTCTTGGATTGTGTCCTGATCCGTGGAGTGTAAAGAGAGGATACATACAGCTATCCCAATTCCGCATGCGTATCCCTGAGTACCCGCTGACTTCATCCTGAATATCGAAGCACCAGCATGTCGGGCAGGCATATGTACATGTCCCGCAGTTTATACACGAAAAGGCCGTTTCTTCCCAAAAAGGGGCGTCAAAAAGATCAGCGGTTATTTTATCTTTTAATTTATTAGTGGCGACAGAAGAGGTGATCCTTGCCTCTGCCTCCTGTTTCATGGTTTCGACTTGCTCGGCGGCATCAATCTCGGTATCCCAGCCGGCGGCTTCCAAAAAAATTTGTCCTTTTGAAGTAATTATTTTTGCAAGATAATGATCCCCTGCGTCAACAAGGAGCAGATCAAGCCCCTCTTCATGAAAAGGCCCACAGCCCGCGGTCGTGCAAAAGCAGGAGCTGCATGGGTCGCTGCATGCAAGCCCGACAAATGTGGTTGCTTCATAGGCCTTGACCCAGTATGGGTCCTTATACTCAGGGGTATCAAAGTTGCGTTTAACCAGTAAAAAAGCCGCTGCATCACAAGGTCTTATGCCGATTACGGCCCGCGGCGAACAATCCGTATATGTCTCCTTCAATATATGATGATTTTCTTTACTTTTATCCAGGGAAAATTCAAACATGGTTTCAGATTGGGGATAAATAATCGATTTTGGTGAAAGGCGTGTATTGAAATAACTAAAATCCGGCAGTTCACCTTTGTCGAGCCTTTTAAAGATGTGGAATTCATTATCCTTCACAGGGGCACACAATCGGTAGGGCCCTTTCAATTTTTCAAGTCCGCCGGCCCACGTTTGCTTATCAATTTTTATGATTTTCATAGCATTTGCCTTTATTGAAATTAGGAATTAGGAATCAATGCCATTAACTTAAAGATCCAGTCACCCCATTTACTAAAGGGGGACTTTAAACCGTTATATGCCTTAAGTTACCACAATTAATTATTAACAATTGATTATTGATTATTTTTCCTGCGTGAATATCATCGCCTCTATTCATATTTAACAATTAATAATCAATTGTTAATTGTGAATAATTAATGCCTTGAATCCTTATGGTCTTATCAACTCTTTATAGAGATGATCCTTTATTTTATAAAATCCGGATCATTCGGCCTGTACACATCAAGGGGCGGGCGTTCATCCAGGGACATACCTGCCTCCCAGCCATACAGTTCAAAACAATCCTTTTCCAATTTCTTGGTGAATGTCCTTACCTTGATACCCATTGGACACGCACGTTCACAGGCCCCGCAATCAGTGCACCGCCCTGCGCAATGGTAGGCCCTTAAGAAATGGAATGTCCTTATATCCGTAGGGTCTATACTTTTGCCTACCCACTGGGGCCGGGATTCGTCCACAAAGCATGTGGGACAGTAACAAAGGGGGCACGCGTTTCGGCATGCATAACAGCGGATGCAGTCCGAGACAAGGTTGTCGAAATAATTCCATTTTTCCTCAGCCGGCATGGTTTTGATTCGGCGTACATCTTCATACCTATCCACATCCTTTTGTTCTTCGACAAGATCGCCAGCAAGCTCATCGTATACAACAGGGTTCCGATGGATGCATATTGCGCAGTTTTCCTGCAACACCTCGGCCTTTTTAAAAATTTTCTCAAAATCACTACCTTTTACAATGATTTTGTCTTTCTCTTCTACAACCTCTTTTATCTCTTTTCCAAACATTGAGGCAATCTTGCGCCTGTCAATCATCCCCTTGCACGGCACACCGATGATAAATAGCTGGTCTCTTTTGATTTTGTTTTCAATTATATGGGTAACAATGTTCCGTGAATCGCATCCCTTGGCAACAACACCGATTTTCTCTTTTCTGCCGGTCAGATAGTTTGCCAGGTTGATACCGCAGTTACTGTCCCAGACAAGGTTTTTTATCTGTTCCGGACTTTTTGCGAAACAAGGCTCGTTCATCATCGGCAACGTCCCTTTGCGGAAACCTATTACCATGTCCACTTTGCCCTCTTGTAAGAGCCGTTCTGCTATCTCCCTTATTTTCGTGATATACTCTAACATGTTAAGCTACCTTAGTCTTTGTTGCCTTGATGAGATGTCTCGCAGGTCCCAAGTCCCGTACTGTTTTGATCACCTCGTTTGCGATTTTAGCGAACTTTGTTCCCTCTGCCGAGGAGATCCATGAAAAATGTAGGCGGCCAGGCTCAATACCCGTATATTCTATGAGATTTTTAAAGAGTGAAAACTTTCGACGGGCGTAGTAATTACCTTCCAGGTAATGGCAGTCTCCAGGATGGCACCCTGATACCCAAACCCCGTCCGCACCGTTCCTTAATGCGGCCAGTATAAACTTGGGGCTCATCCGTCCGGTACAGGGAATCCTGATAACCCTGATATTGGGCGGGTATTGAAAGCGGCTGATGCCCGCAAGATCAGCTGCCCCATAGCTGCACCAGTTACATAAAAAAGCTACAATTTTTGGTTCCCAGTCTGACATTGTGAGAAACTTCCTTAATAAGTTACTTCATTCATTGCAAAGATCTGCGCAAAGATCTGGTCATTATCAAACCCCTTAAGATGGATGGCGCCAGAGCGGCAGGAGGCTACGCATAGACCGCATCCTTTGCACAGGGTAGGCTCTATTCCCGCCTTGCCGCTTTTTTCGTCAAATTTCGGAGCAGAATAAGGGCAGATAGAGACACAAACACCGCAACTGCTGCAGCAGTTTGGGTTGACACAAGCTACTGTGCCGCTTACAGAGATGCTTTCTTTCGAGAGAAGAGTAACCGCCCTTGCTGCCGCGGCCTGTGCCTGTGTTATGGACTCATCTATCGGTTTCGGTGCGTGTGCTATCCCACACACGAACACGCCGTCTGTGGCAAAATCTACAGGCCGGAGCTTGACATGCGCTTCAACAAAAAAACCGTCTTCATTTTGAGGCACTTTGAAAAACTGTGCCAATGGGGTCTTCTTTTCGGGAACAATGGCAGACGCCAGAATTAAAAGGTCGGGCCGAACCTTCATTTGCCGCCTGAGCACGCAATCGTTGAAAGTAATCTGTAAATCCCCTTGGTCGGCCTCTACTGTGAGCTCCTTGTCAAAATCATAGCGGACAAAGTTGATCCCGCTGCAACGCGCTCTCCGGTAAAGATCTTCCCGCAACCCATAGGGCCGCATATCCCTGTAGAGAATAAAGACGTTCATGCTGGGATTGCTCTCTTTTAGCTTTAAGGCGCTTTTGATCGATCGCGTGCAGCAGACCTTGGAGCAGTATGGTCTTTCCGGGATACGCGAACCAACACATTGGACAAACACAGTAGTATTTAGTTTCTTCAACAAGGGATCGTTATCAATCAGTCTCCGCTCCAATTCCATACCGGTTGCGACACGGGGATCTTTGCCGTAAAGATACTGGTCAGGCTTGAATTCCGAGGCGCCGGAGGCAATGATCGTCACCCCGTGTTCCAGGACTTTGCTCTCTCCATTGTGCCGGATAGTTGTTTTGAAATTCCCTACAAAACCGTCTACATGTTCGATCTGAGAATTCAGGAGTATCTCTATATTTTTATCGGCTTGTATCTCCTTGATAAGTCCGGCTAAATATTGTTGAATGTTCTCGCCCCGCCAGGTCTCGTGGAGATGCCGTGCCTGTCCTCCAAGGGTATCGGTCTTTTCAATCAGGCAGGTTACGTAGTTCTGCTCTGCAAGGTTTTTGGCCGCCACCATACCTGCTACACCCCCCCCGATAATAAGGGCCCTCTGGTTAATCTGCATGGTGGGTTCGGTCAGGGGTTCAAAGAGGGCCACCTTTGCCACGGCCATTCTAATAAGATCTTTGGCTTTTTCCGTAGCTTGTTCGGGATCGGCCTTGTGTACCCAGGAGCAAAGGTTGCGAATATTGGCCATCTCGAAAAGATATTTGTTGATACCCGCATTGATTAAAGTCTCCTGAAAGAGCGGCTCATGCGTTTTTGGAGTACAAGCTGCGACAACCACCCGATTCAATCGCTGTTCTTTGATAATGCGGGTAATTTTATCCTGGGTGTCCTGGGAGCAACTAAACATATTTTCCTCTGCATAGACGACTCCCGGCAGATTTTGCGCAAACTCCACCAGCGCAGGGACCTCAACAGTGCCCGCGATATTTGTTCCGCAACGGCAGACAAAAACACCGATCCGAGTCGGTTCCCCGCGGATATCAATCTCCTCAGGGATATGCTTTGTGCTTGTTAAGGTCCACCGGGACTCGGCCAATTTGCTCCCTGCTACACCTGCTGCAGCGCTGGAATCTATGACCGAGGACGGAATATCCTTTGGAGCCTGAAAGGCGCCGCAAACATAAATGCCTGGTCTGGAACTCTGGACAGGTTCAAAGCTACTGGTGGCTGCAAAATTATAGTGATCAAGTGCGACGCCCAACTTTTGAGCCAGATTCGAGCATTCCCTGGTTACGCCTATGCCCACGGAGAGCACCACCATATCAAATTCTTCTTCGACTCTCTTGCCGGACTCGTCTATATAGCGGATAAGATGTCGTCCTGTTCCATTAACCGGAGGAATGCCGGTAACTTTCGATTTGATAAAACGTATTCCTGATTCATCCTTTGCGCGGTTAAGATATCTCTCAAAATCTTTTCCGTGAGTGCGGATATCAATATAAAAAATGGCTGTATCCAGGTCCCCTTTGCTGTGTTCCTTGGCCAGCATGGCTTCTTTAATGGCGTAGGTGCAGCAGACAGCAGAGCAGTATCCTTTAGCCCCCAGATGCTCATCTCTGGACCCTATGCATTGAAGCCAGGCAATCTTTTCGGGCTCTTTTTTGTCTGATGGTCGGACCAGGTGTCCGCCATAAGGCCCGGACGCAGAGAGAATTCTTTCAAATTCGAGGCTGGTTAAAATATTGGGATATTTCTTGTAGCCGTAAGTATCATGGACTCCCGGATCAAAGACCTTGCCTCCCACGGCCAGAACAACAGCTCCTACTTTCAGGGTTAATTCTTTTTTTTGATCGCCAAAATTGATAGCCCCATTGGGACAGAACTTTTCGCAGGCCTTGCATTTCCCTTTGATAAAATAGATACAATGTTTCGGATCAATGGTGTATTTTAAAGGAACAGCCTGGGGATATTTCACATATATCGCCTTGCGTTTACTCAGCCCCCCATCATACTCATTAGACACTTTTTTGGGACACTTTTCGGCGCACAGGCCGCACGCAATGCACTTATCAATATCCACATAACGTGGATGTTGTGTCACACTGACCTCAAAATCCCCCTCTTCTCCAGAAATATCGTTCACCTCGGAAAGGGTGAGCAGCTCTATATTAATGTGCCGACCTACCTCTACCAACTTGGGGGACATGATACACATGGCACAGTCATTGGTGGGGAAAGTCTTGTCCAGTTGAGACATCATCCCGCCGATCGAACTGGATCTTTCTACAAGGTAGACATAATACCCGGCATCGGCCAGATCCAGTGCCGCCTGCATTCCGGCAACTCCGCCGCCAACCACCATTACCGAGCCTATTTTATTCTTTGACATTTGCTACTCCTGAGTCAAAAAAGATGCGACACCGCTGATATCGAGTTGATTCATATGGATGCCCAGCGTCTCTTTATCGATGCCCATACACAGCCCAAGCAGTTGCGGATAAAGAATGGAGGCAAGATATTCCTCATTTCCATTATGGGAGGCCATCATCTTCTGCACCGTATCAAATTGGAGGTGACAGAACGGACAGGCAGTACATAGATAGTGAGCCCCGGCTTTTTTGCCGTCTCTCAGCTTCTTTTTGGTCAAATCGATCGAGAGATCGTCATTGATTCCCGTTAAAGGAGCCCCACAGCATTCCAGCTTGCTGGTCCAGTCGATACTTTCAGCGCCCGTTATCTCCACCAGCTCATCAAATAACGTGGGCGCAACCGGATCATCAAACCCGGTGATATCGCTCGGTCGCAATGCATGGCAGCCGTAATGGGTCGCAATCCTGAGGCCTTTATACGACCCGGATATTTTGTTCTTTAATCTATCAATTCCCACATCATGATAAAGCACGGAAAGGAGGTGCTTGACCTCGGTTTTGCCTTCATATTTGAGGCCTTTTTCAGCAAGAAGTCGGATGACTTCCTTCCGCAGCTCTCCATCTTTTTTCATCACATGTTCTGCTTTCTTGAGGCTGCCGTAGCCACATTTGCACATGACCAATATGTCGAGATTCGCTTCTTCAGCCAGCGCCAGGTTGGTTGCCGCGGAAAACATAAATGCCCTATAGTCTATATTCAGCAAGGGATATCCACAACAGCCAAATTCTCGGATATCCACCAGCTCTACACCCGCTTTCTTTAGAACCGCCCTGGAAGAAGCCTCATATTGACTGACTCGAGCAGGTATATTACAGCCTAAGAAGAATGCATATTTCAACATGTTGTTTTAACCTTAATTTGACCTAACGGTTCAAGAGATTAATTTAATCACGAAAACACGAAAGTACGAAAACACGAAATTTTACGAATGCATTAAATTTGATGTACTAAACTTTTTATCCCTAAAGATACTTTTTGTTTATTTTTTCCCCATACTTTTTTTCGTGCTTTCGTACTTTCGGGGTTTCGTGATGAATCTTTTTTACTTGGGCTTTTCACATAGTGCCTTCTCCAAATCTTTTAACCGCCAGATTTTTTAGTTGGTAAAGAAGATCAGTGACCCTGACATTCTGGGGGCAGTGTTCCTGGCATTGATAACAGGTCACACAATCCCAGAGCATCCTCGGGCCGGATGCCATGTCAAGCAGACCCAAACCGAGACAGCACATGATTTGGTGTGGCAACAGGCCCAGAGTTTTTTCGGGATTGTCGTAGTTTCCTACCACCGGGCATATTGTGGTACAGTTCTGACAACCAAAACAATAGGCAAAGGTGTCATCCCCGGATGTTTGACCCAGTGTGCGACTTGTTCCATCCTTGAAAGACAGAACCCTTTCGTGCGCCATAAGCACATCGAATTGTCCGGCCACTGCCTGTTTTGCCTTTTCAAGGGGATTGGAATAGACTTCATCTGCCAGTTCTTCCCGATTCAAGCCCCGGACAAAAGAAAATGGAGAAAGAACTAACGGTTCCGGATACCTTCTTTGAACCAAATTCTCTCTTACATTAAGCCACAATTCTTTTAGGTTGATCCCGGCAGGGCAAACCACGGTGCATCTATCGCAATTAGTACAAAGATGAACTCCTTCCTGAATAGCTCTCAACTCTTTCCGGCTGAGCTCTTTTCCGGCAGCCAAGGTCCTCAGAAAGGCCATCTTTTCCGAAGGTAGAATATATTCATTGCCTAAGGCCTCAAATGCCATGACCACAGAGCACCTGAGACTGCAAGTTCCGCAGTGCATGCAGGCATCCAGCTCCATGGCTTGCCTTGTTGCGATATTTGCAGGGTCTGATTTGTCCTTTTCCATGACAGCGTTGACAAGCAGACTTATGGGGCTAGCTATGATATGAAACATCTTGCTGAAAGGGAGGTAGGCCAGGCCAAAAAAGCAGGCAAGGATGTGGATATACCACAAAAAGTTTGAGCTTCCCGCCCGATCCAACGTTAAAGCGATCGGATTCAAAATTTTGGCCAACGCATATCCTGTAAAGGCCCATTTTGGAGAGGAATGACAGTCGGCGCAATTCATCTCGTGAATCTCTCGGCCTTGTGCCAAAGCTTCTTGATCAAAGGGCCCTTCCGCATTCGGGGAAACCACTCCAAAATCCCGAATCCAGTAGCTTTCAAGTGCTCGTATTTCCTTTTCGTCAACCAGTCCGCTCCAGTTCTCAACCATGTTCTGAAACTCGGTATGGGACGTAATTTTTGTCCCTTGCAGAAGTACGCCCGAAATCATAATGACGGCCAGGATAATTATAGCGTAGTGATCCATGGCGTTGGTCTTGAGACGAGGCACTTTTAGTACAAACCGTCGATATACGGCAATCCCAAGTCCGGCGATCACCATAACGCCGAAAAGATCTCTCAGAAAAAGAAACGGGTTTAGCGTGGAATAATACTCGCTAAACAGGGATACGGTTATAACCTCGTCAAGGGCATGCATAAGCAGCAACAGCATAAAACCGCCATATATGAGCATATGCATCAACCAGCGGAGAAGATTCTCTTTCAGAATCCTTTTTTGTAGCAACACATCAAGTATGAAAACCTTTATAAGGACCAGGATTTTTGAACTGAAAATAACTCCCAATATACCTTTGGCAGCCGCAAACACTCTCTCGGAAGTTGTGATGTCTTTGGCCGAAATGCCGATTTTCCGTGAGAACCACGTAGAAATCTTGTAAACCAGGCCGAGAATGAAGATGGCAAGAGAGATATAAAGAAGTGCATTAAACACCATATAATGGGCCCCCTTTATTTCGTAAAAATCTTGATTTTAGGCATAGCATGGTTCAGATATTTTTTTTAACCAGAGGCTTGCCCGGGGCACCAAAATATTGGTTTAGAAGGATGTGGACTTCAGATGGGAGAAGCATGGTTTCAATGGGCTGTCTTTCGGTAAGCTCCTTTGACTCATTAACGTCGATCCCTCCTTTTGGGAAGGTTAGTGTTTCAGCATCCATTATCCTCAACCTGTAGAACGTATAGTTTGGCCCCGTTATCTATAAAGGCGTGTATAAGAAGAGAAGCACAAAATTAGTTGCCTGATTAGACGGAACAGACTATTCAGACGAGTAACGTCCTTCCAAAGCCATTTTGATCTTTTGCTTTAGTTCACTCAAGTCAGAACTTTTTACCACGTAATAGTCTGCGGCAATTGATTTCAGATCGCCTTTAAACGAGGAGTATGCGGAACAAAGGATAACAGGAATATTATAAAATTTTTTCCGAATGTCCTGCAAGAGGTCAAGACCGTTGTACTCTGCCATTTTAATGTCCAGAAGCACCAAGTCCGGTTTCTCCGTATCGATCTTTTCAATGAGCTTATAACCATCACTGGTAGTGATGACATCATACCCCTCTTCCTCCAGCTCTTCTTTGTAGAGCATGAGGATGACCTCTTCATCATCCACGATAAGAACTTTACTCTTATCCATAAATACCTCCCCGAGGTTAAGTTAGCCCACGCATAAATTGAAAATTATAATTTATTCGAACCATTTTTTCAAAAGATAAGGCTTGTTTCTTTCAAATATAATACATTGATCTTCAATCATCTCCTCGGCTTGCTGTGTAGTCATTGGCCCCGATTCAAGAACAAAGGAACAGGTGCGGCCGAAATAAAGAGGTATCAATGCCGCCATAATGCTTGTTCTTTCTACCACGTTGTTTTTATAGGCCACAGCAAAATGGGTAAGTATCATAGCCCATAAATTAGCGGGAAATTCAAAATTTGTAAAAGAGAGCGTTTTTATTTCATTAAGTTTTTTATAAACATCTTCGGAAAGAAATAGTTCCAAGAGCTCATCGTGTTTATTCATTCCTTCAAGAAAGTTTTGATGCAGCCGTTCTACGTTTACATCAACGGCAGGGGGCAACTCAGTCTCTCCAAGGCCGAACCCGATTATGGCTGTTGGCTTGCTCCATTTAATTTCTTTCCAAAAATCTGTATCTTGTATCATCAAATCAAACATGGTCCCTACTACCTGTGAAAACATCGGTCCGAGGGCCGCAGCAGGGTCTTTGGGTTTATGAATCTTCGGTCTGCCCATAAATGATTGACAGATTGGTATATTATTGGTGATAGCTGTTGTCGTCATCCAGATATCTATCCCGAATTGGGTGATAGCGGGTTCCCATGTATTCTGTTTTAAATAAATTTCTGATAGATCTCCGGAAAAACCAAAGTCACCGCCGATCGGTTGCCGGACCCTGCGGCCATATATTGATCGGAGCATCGGATAGGCGATGTTGTTGGTGATTGTCCCGTCGTATTTATGACGTACATATAGAGGCGCTACAAAACCAAAATCTTCAAAAAGAGGCTGGCCAAGGTTTTTGATCCAACGGGGGGTAATACTCTTAAGATCGGCGTCTACAACCACTATTGCTTTTGCGTTAAGTTCGCAAGCCTTCTGGAAGAGGTTTTTAAAATTATTCCCTTTACCTTTTACCCCGGAAGGAGTCGACAGGTATATCTTGGGCACCTCGGTGGAAGTTCCCATGAAAGCCTCTTTGGTCCCGTCGGAAGAGTGGTTGTCACAATTTATGATTACAGAATTTTTGTCTCCAAAATATTCTATAAGCCCTTTGCTTGCAATTTTTGTTGGATGGGAGATAAGTTCAGCTTCGTTATAAGAAGGAATCCCAACTATTATTTCCGCAGATTTAATTTCGTTTGGATTTTCTTCTATCATAGAAAAAGTTCCCGATGGCAAATTGAAGAATATGTGAGGTTGAGGCACACAATATTATTATAATTATGTCACGATATCATAGGAGTCTGTCCGAGAATTCTGATCCTACTGCAAAAGCGTGAGAAACGGCCCAAATTTCCGCAAGTTTTCGTCAAATAGGCCTGCTATTCTCCTCAAATTTGCAAAAATTTTGTCTCGTTCTCACTTCTTTTTCGTCACGGACATAATTCTCGGACAGCCTCCTATAGAAAAAAACAAGCTATCGTAGCGTTCTTATTTCGTCAAGAAATCTTCGAAATCTATGGTAAAAAGATCGCTTCAATGA
>JBDRFJ010000149.1:0-6043 GCA_043818915.1 Pseudomonadota bacterium
CATGGACGCAGAAATCCGAGTCCAGGCTATTGGAAAGTCGCCAGGACAGGATTCTACGACTGTACCAGTCCATGACAACGGTAAGATACATAAATCCCCTGGCCATGGGGATATAGGTGATGTCACTGGCCCACACCTGATTGACATGATCGATCGAAAGGTTTCTGAGCAGATAAGGGTAAATCCTGTTCTCCGGATAGGGCCGGCTGGTGTGGGGTTTCGGGTAAATCGCCTCGATGCCCATCAGCCGCATCAGCCTCTGGATCCGCTTGCGGTTGACCTTTCGACCCTGCCGTCGGAAATGCCGTGTCATCGACCGGCTGCCGTATGACGGTGTTTTCAGGTACTGCTCGTCGATCAGGCGCATCAACTCGAGGTCCTCAATTTTAATGGGTCGCGGCTGATAATAAAACGACGACCGGTTGAGGTCCAGCAACTGACATTGGCGGGAAATGCTCGGCTCGCGTCGTTCGGGTTCGATCATCTTCTTTTTCTGCTGACTGCTCAAGAGCCGAGCTTTCGTGCTAAAAAATCGTTTTCCACCTTGAGTTGTCCGATCTGGCGGTACAGCTCATCGGTCTGGGCTTCGACCTGCTTTCGGGCTTTATGACCCTTGTCGAACAGTTCGGCAGCGCCATCGGCCAGATGCCGCTTCCATGCAGAGATCATCGTCGGGTGGATGTTGAATCGACTGGCCAGTTGGGCTGTGGTCTCTTCGTTTGTTAATGCGGCCAGTGCAACCTTGGCCTTGAATTGGGCACTGTGCTGTGTACGCTTCTTGCTCATAGTCAGATCCTCCTTTTGGGGACTGATTCAGAGCTTACCATATTGTCCAGATTTTGGGGACCACCGCCCTCATAATCTAAGTTATTGATTTTATTAAAACTGCATATTCATAAAATGAGAACTTGGTAGAAATTATTATTTGGGAAACAGCCCCTTAAGATGCGCCCCTAAGCTTTTCCGGGACCTCATTTTCCGGCTGCTTGGGTTGATAGGGCCACGGATCAGGCCCAATCAACCAAAAACCGGATCAGGGTTCGGGCAACAAACCGTCAAGGTTTGCCCCCCAAATTAATTACGTGATCTGTTTCGAATATAATGCATTGATGCAAGACTGTGCCCTTTGCCCGCTCAAGTTCTTCTTACCTCGGCGGCGGGGAGGATGCTCTATCTGTTTACGCAGGTCAGTGATATTCGTTTGAATGACGAAACCGGCAATACATATTCAGTTTATCAAAATCTTGTTTTATGGTACCCATTAAAAGTCACTCATTAAAGGTAATCCCACCTGTGGTGTCATGAATTGTTGATGGGAGGAGGTAAAGCAATGAGTACTAATGGAGGTGTTCACAAGACCCGGACAATCTGTCCATTCTCTCCGTGTCCCAGCTATGACGGCATTGTCGCTACAGTGGAAGACGGCAGGATCACCAAGATTGAGGGCGACAAAGAACATCCGTGGAGCAAGGGATATGTGTGCCCCAAACCCCTTAATGATTGGCGGTTGCTTTATCATCCCAGACGCTTTAAGCAGCCTCTTTTGAAGACCGTCTCAGGTAGAAAAAAAATATCCTGGGAAGAAGCGATTGAGGTAGCCTCTGAGCGGTTGGGTGAGGTGAGAGATCGTTTCGGCCCCCTATCCATTTGCTCCACCTTGCCCCGTCCGCCTGTTTCCCTATTCACTCGCACCCTAGGCAGCCCCAACGAGATGACGAACCAGGATTTATGTCAGGGGACAGCCGAGACGGCCGATCCCATAACCTATGGAGATGTCCTCACAATCTACCGCAGTGCCGAGGACTTCCGTAACTCCAGGTGCATTCTGCTTGCGGGAACCAATATGCCTCATTCGTGTGGAGGTCAATGGCAGGATGTCTTACATGCCAAAAAAAACGGAGCAAAGCTTATTGTTGTAGACCCCAGACTGTGCGAAGCAGCCAAAGCGGCTGATATGCACCTTCAGATTCGGCCCGGCACCGATGGGGCACTGGCCCTGGCCATGTTAAACGTGATTATTAATGGAAACCTCTACGATGCGGAATTTGTGAATGATTACTGTCTGGGTTTTGATAAGCTCCGCGAACATGTTCAGCAGTATACACCGAAATGGGCAGCCGAGGTCACATCCCTTTCACCTGATGAAATCGTGCAGGCAGCCAGGACCTATGCGACCGAAGGACCGTCAAGCTATCGGGGCAACATCGGTGTTTGCCAGCATTCCAATTCCACCCAGACAGCCCGCGCCTTTGCCGCACTGATTGCCATCACGGGTAACATTGATGTGCCAGGTGGAAACCGTCTACCTGAATCTCCCCCGATCGGTTTTAGCATACTGCAAAAGGCTATGGAGAGTGCACGTGTTCCCATACAATTAGAGGAACAAACCCTGGGAGCGGATCGTTTTCCCCTGTGGGCCGGACCTGAAGCAATCATGCGCAGACCACACAATCCTACGGTTATCGACGCCATGCTCACGGGAGAACCTTATCCGGTCAAAGCCTGGATCATCATGTGGGCAAACCCGGTGCTCACATACGCCAGTGCCGACAAGGTTAGGGAGGCGATAAAGCGGCTGGAATTCATGATGGTTCTGGCATTTACTCCCAGTCCGACCTCAAACCTGGCAGACCTGATTTTACCCCTGGCGCATCCGTTCGAGCATAACGGCATTAGATTCAGCCCTTATGGTAACTGGGTCAGCGCTACGCCGAAGATTGTTGAACCTCCAGAGGGATGTCGGGAAGATTATCAGATTTTCCACGACATAGCCGAGAGAATGGTGCAGAAGGGATACATTGAAAAAAACCTGATCCCCTGGAAGAACAACGATGAACTCATGAAGGCAAGCTTTGCCGACTCGGACATGAGCTACGAGGATCTGTGCGAGAAGGGTCCGATAATCCGGGAACCCAAATACAGAAAATATGTGGGCAAGGGATTCCGGACCCCTTCAGGGAAGGTGGAGCTTTACTCTTCGCGAATGGAGGGCCATGGCTATGAGTCTCTTCCCACATACAAGGAGCGCGAGGAGAGTCCGGTGCTCCTTCCACGCCTCGCCGAGAAATATCCCCTCTATTTAACAACCAGAAGGTCCCCTGAATACTCCCTCTCTCGCTCCTCGGATTATGAATGGGTAAGGAAAATAACCCCGTACCCACAACTGCAAATACATCCCGATACGGCAAAAGAACGGGGAATAAAGAACGGCGATCGGGTCATTATTGAAACACCGAAGGGGTGCATCCGGCACGAGGCAAAACTGACGGAAGGCATTCGCCCCGATGTGGTGAACGGTGTCTTTGGCTGGTGGTTGCCGGAAAAAGAAACAGCAGAGAATGACTGCCTAGAGACAAACGCCAACAGGGTGATGTCCTACGACCCGCCCTACGACCCTGAGATTGGTATCAACAGTATTCAGGGAGTTATGTGCCAGGTGCGCAAACTATAGACCCAATTGTTTTCTCAAACATTTGGGTGCGGCATCGTCATTAGCAGGAACGATCTCGGAGTTATGAGATACTTTGCAACAAGAGAACCTGTCAGATCCACCCAAAACAGCCCTAATTTTTATGGTACAGCAACCTGTGGTTACTTGCCATTACATGGATTATTGAAGACCCTGCAGCCCCGCCAAGGCGGGGCAGTCCCGCTGCGGCGGGATTCCTCCGTTAAGGAGTTGTGTCTCATTTTAGATTCGCTCGCTAACCCCGCAGTCCCGCAAGGCGGGATGGGGAATGCGCTCGCTGTTTCGGTTCAATGATATCTGAAAAGGAGGGACCAATGGAAAGGGAAAAATTGACGATTTTGGATATCCAAAGGATGAAAACCGATGGCAGGAAAATCACAATGCTCAGCATTTGTGATTATCCCATGGCATTGATTGCAGAAAAATCAGGGTTGGATATGATACTCGTTGGGGATTCATTGGGAATGACGGCATTAGGCTATGAAGATACGATACCCGTTACCCTGGAAGAATCGCTTCATCATACCAAGGCGGTGACTCGGGCAACCAAAAAGATTTTTGTCGTTGGGGATATGCCGTTTATGTCGTATCAGTCATCGGAGAGGGATGCAATCATTAATGCCGGCCGATACATGAAAGAGGCTAAGGTAGATGCGGTGAAGGTGGAAGGCGGAAGTAATGTGACCAAAACGGTCAAAGCGATACACAATGCCGGCATTCCTGTAATGGGTCATATCGGTTTAACCCCTCAAAGTTATTCGCAGCTGGGTGGATTTAAAGCCCAGGGGACAACTGCCGAAGCTGCCCGGAAACTTATCGAAGATGCTTTCAGTCTCCAGCAAGCCGGGGCTTTTTTTATCATTCTGGAATGCGTTCCCTCGCTGGTTTCAAAAATGATAACCGGACAGCTTGATATTCCAACGCTTGGATATGGTGCAGGTCCGTATTGTGACGGTCAGGGCCTTGTAGCCCATGACATCATTGGATATTTCGACCGATTCACACCCAAATTTGCAAAAAGATACGCGGATATCAGTAAGGTAATTCTTGAAGCTTTCAAGACGTATATTGGAGAGGTCACCACAGAGCAGTTTCCGAGTGATGATCATAGTTTTCACATCAAAGCCGAAGAGCTCGAAAAATTGAAACTAAAATAGTGAGGGTTCAATTATGGGTGATCGTATAAAAGGAAAGGTTGCCATCGTGACCGGCGCCGGGTCTGTCGGTCCAGGCTGGGGTAACGGGAAAGCAGTAGCGGTATTGTATGCGCGTGAGGGTGCGAAGGTTTTTGCAGTTGATTGTAATCTTTCGGCTGTTGAGGAAACGAAATCCATCATCGACGGTGAAGGCGGCGAATGCAACATTCAACCAGTCGATGTGAGCGATTCTTTACAGGTTAGAAGGATGGTAGATAAATGCATCGAGGTCTATGGAAGAATCGATATCCTTCATAATAATGCGGGTATTGTGGAGGTGGGTGGACCGGTCGAGATTTGTGAAAACAACTGGGATCATCTGATGGCAGTTAATGTTAAAAGCATGTTTTTAACGTGTAAGTACTGTATTCCGCACATGGAAAGACAAGGTAGCGGCGCGATTGTGAACATATCGTCAACGGCATCAATAAGGTATACCGGGTACCCGAGTGTTTCGTATAATGCTTCGAAAGGTGCTGTAAATCAATTGACGCAGAATATCGCAATGCAGTATGCTGAAAAAGGTATACGCGCTAATTGTGTGTTGCCGGGATTAATAAATACGCCTCATGTCATCAAAAATCACCAAAGAACCTACGGCGATGATAGTGTGGGGGAGATGATCAAAAAACGAGATAACATGTGCCCAATGAAAAGAATGGGTGACGCATGGGATGTGGCATATGCATCACTTTTTCTTGCTTCCGATGAGGCTAAATATATTACCGGAGCAAACCTGGTAGTGGATGGAGGTATAACCTGTAAATTCAACTAGGCTCATATTTGCTCGGAGTCGCGGGCACGAGCTAATACGTCACGATAACACCTGAGATCCCAAAAAGAGATAACGTAAAAATATAGCCGTCGGTGTTTACAGGTTACTTGCCATCTTACGTAAGTATCAGATAATACATAAGATTCCATGCAAGCTCTGCATATCCCTTGTAATTACCCTCTTGATAATCTGTGGAAAATAACAAAACATAAAAAATCGACGCTGTTCAAATAGACATGGATATCAAGGTTTTTGGAGTGGAATGACTTTCAATAGATAGGAGCGCTGAAGCTCAACCGCCATGCGAGCAAAACGATGTAGATTAATCACGAGTGATTTAGGCGTAGTGCCGCAACTTGGTTTGGGATCCACTCACACATAGGTTTGATTTATCCCTCCCATCTTTTGCTTAACTGTTAAATTGATAACATTCTATAATTCCTTGACATTTTATTAATTCTTAGGTAAATATCTCCGCGATCAATTGAATCACTATTCATCTAACTGAAAGGAACTCAATGATGAAAAAGTTGAAGCAGGATCTTAAAACCGCAACCAATGAACTCAAAAAACTCGTTAAAAAGATTTAGAATTTGACAACTA
>JBDRFJ010000150.1:0-9208 GCA_043818915.1 Pseudomonadota bacterium
CGCCACGTATCGGAAGGTAATCACCTTTGCGGAGACGATTCTCTCCAGCATCTCCACCGCCAACTGCGGCTTCGTCTTGAAAGAAACATCGACGGGAAGTCTGCACTTCTTCCTGCGCTCGGCGTAATCACTCGCTGAACCACTTCTCCGGAATAAACAGACGATTATCCAGGAAACCATACCCGTGGCGCGAGGCGTAGGCCGCATAGACGCCAACCTGGCTGTTCTCAACTTTTCCAACGTTGCCACAGTACTGCCGGGAAACCCCGACGGAGTCATTTCCTTTCTTTACAAAGCCCGATTCGTCAATAATAAGCACTCCCTCGGCATCCCCCAGGTCCTCCGCCACCATGCCGTGGTACTTGGAAAGAATGAGCTCCTCTTCCCAGGCGATATCACTCAAAAAGTGTTGCATCGCCCGCACCTTGGCGTTCTCCACATTCAGGGCGATCGGCTCGATGGATTTCCTCTCCAGTTGGCTCATTTGGCCCGCCATGTAATGATAAAAATTCTCCCGCGGCTCCTCACGGGAAAAACAATCGGCAAAATGGGAGTGAAATCCTTTAAATTCCTTCATAAAACCGCTTATATCCTCTTTGTCAATCAACAGTTTCGGGATGGGAAAGCTACCATCATAAACTCGATCTTCCGGAATCATGGCCTACCTCCTGTTCTTGTTTTTGAAAAACAAGTAATAGAGTCAGGCTTATTTGTCAAGCTTTTATTTAACTATGTATCGTTGTAGGGTTATAATTAGTTCTGTTTGTTTATCATCTCCTCAATAACTATTTCTATTATAGGTAGTATTTCTCCCCTCCCCAAAAGAAAAGAATCAATCATACCTTTAGTAATAAATGTCCTATGTCCTATGTTAAATGAACAATTCAACAAGAAGAACCAGATTATTTTTAGATTAAATATTACAGGCCCTGTTAATCTTAAACCCAGAATAAGAACAATATCTTCCAGTAAAAATTAAAAGATTAACAGATTTCTCTATCATTATATAATTCTCTATTTTTTATAAATATATTTTAAATATTCTGAAAAATCTTTAAATACATATTTTTTTAATCTGTTAATCTTTGTTCTAAGGTATTTATAACATTCATCTTTACAGATTAATTCTGCTTTTAGAATTTAATTTATTCCTAATCTTCTAATCCTTATAACTATTGGTAGTAGATTTCTTTTACTTTTTTGGGGAGGGGAGAAATAGCCTTATAATACTTATTCTTATTCCCCCTTTACTCCTCTTCAGTCTTTTTTAGTTTTATATTGAAAACAAAGAGCTGATTGCTATCCTTCTTTGAATTGTCAATTGGATATTTCATATCTTCAAGTCCTTTTCTGAATGCTGATTTTATCTGAATGTTCTTTTCCTGCCTATTCCGATGATTCCGCCACTCGATTCCGAAGGAAGCCGCCACTCTGTTCCGATTCAAAGCGCCAGGGTGTTCCGATGATTCCGCCACCCCTGGTCGGAGCGTAGCGACGCTGGATTTTTAGCTCTTTCTCATCGAAGCTTCTTTACGTCAAGCCGGCATATTTTTTTCTCAAAGAATCTCCTTTCATAGACAGGTTTATCTTATGGGCGTTATGGATAAGCCGGTCGAGGATGGCGTCGGCAATGGTAGGATCGCCGATCTGTTCATGCCAGTGCGCTACGGGAAGTTGACTGGTGACTATGGTGGAGGCGTGCCCATGTCTTTCCTCAACAACCTCTAGGAGGTCTCTTCGTTCGGCGTCGGTCATGGGGGCGAGGCCGAGATCATCAATCACCAGGACTTGGGCATTGGCAAGCTTGTTGATGGTTTTGCTGTAGCTTCCGTCTCCCTTGGCCAAAGCCATCTGGTAGGAGAACTTGGGGGATCGGAGGTAGAGGGCACGGTATCCTTCCCGACAGGCCTTGTTGGTCAGAGCGCAGGCGAGGAAGGTTTTGCCTGCACCGGTGGGGCCGGTGATAATAATGTTGTGGTGGCGTTTGACCCAATCGCAGGAGATGAGGCTCATCATTACCGACTGATCGATACCCCGCGGGGTTTTGTAGTCGATATCCGCCACACAGGCATTGAGCTTCATCCGGGCGTTTTTCAGATATCGCTCCATGCGGTTGTTTTCCTTCCAGGTCCATTGGCGATCCACGATGAGGCCGAAACGCTCTGCGAAGGAAAGCTTGTCCATATCCGGCTGTTTGAGCTGATCGGTAAAGGCTTCGGCCATGCCCGTCAGCTTCAGTTCATGAAGTTTATTTATGGTCTGTTGATCAAGCATGGGCGGCCTCCACCCGCTCGGATGAATACAGTTTTACCAGTCTCATGATGCCCAGACAGGAACGGAAACCTTGCTCCGGATGTTTACGGTTATCCATGATGCAGGTAGCCAGGTTCCTGGTGTTGGGGCCGTTTTTACCTGCCCAGTCCATGATTCGGGAGGGAGTCCATTCTAAATATTTTTGGTGTGCCTTGGGCATATGTTCCGTCAGCGTGGTGTGCGCGCCTCTCTGGTAACTTCTCGGATGAGTGGCGACGCGGCGGTTTTTGAACAACGCCTCGATGGTGGTCGCCGTGAAGCGGACCTCCACCTGTTCTTTTACCAGTTGATAGGGAACGCTGTAATAGTGACCGTCAATCTCGATGTGGTAATCGATGTTGACTCGCGCCTTCTTCCATTCAGCATATTCATAGGGAGAAGAAGGCAACGGTCGCAAAGCCGGCCGGTCGATGGTTTCGTAAAGACTTCTCCGGGTGCCGTCCATCTTTTGGAACTTGCGGCTGTTCATGTCCTGAAGCTTTTCGGCAATAGCCCCGTTCAACGCCATGATGCTGAAGAAGGTGTGGTTCCGAAGCGCCGCCAGAATCCATCGTTCCGCCACAAAAACCGCCGATTCCACTTTGGCCTTGTCCTTCGGTTTGACGACTCGGGCAGGAATGACAACTGCTCCATAATGTTCTGCCAGATCATGATAGGTCGGATTGATGTCCGGTTCGTAGTAGCAGGGTTTGCTCACGCCGGATTTGAGATTGTCGGGAACAAGGATCTCCGGGCCGCCGCCGAAGAAGTTAAACGCCCGGATATGGGCTTCGACCCAGGAAGGAAGGTTCTGCGAGAAAGAGGCCCAGGCAAACGCGTAGCTGCTGGCGCCCAAGGCAGCGATAAAAAGATATGCCTCTTTTATTTGCCCGGAAGCCTGATCCGTAACGGGGATCGTCTGGCCGGCATAGTCAACAAAGACCTTTTCCCCGGCCCGATGGGTCTGACGAAGACAAACATCCAGCTTGCCCGTCCACTGGCGATAAAGGAGACAGAACTGGCTGTATTGGTACCCATCCGGGTTGGCTGCTCTATATTCCAGCCACAGCAGATAAAGGGTCACACCTTTGCGGTTCAGCTCCTTGCGGATGGACTCCATTGCGGGAAGCCCTCCCTTGTCAGGGGCGTTTGTCGGTGCTGGCGGAAACATGAGGGCTTCAAGGGAGCCGTTATCGAGATCGGGGGGAAAAGGCCAACTCAGGCCGACGTTTTGGGCACGTGCCAGGTATCCCCTGATTGTGCTGCGGGCGATATTGCAGCTTTGTGAAATCTGTTGGTTGGAGAACTTTTTCTCCCACTTCAATCGTAGAACTTCTTTTATGGTACGCATGGATAACCTTTCTGCCGCCACTGTGACCTCCTGAATTTTTTCAGGAGGTCTAACGGCTTTCATTGGATTTATCCAGCGTCGTTTATCTCATCCCCAGAGGGTGGCGGATTGGATCGGAATCACATGGCGGATTCCATCGGAATCGGGTGGCGCAATGAATCATATTGGGGTGGCGCTTTCGATCATATTCGGGTGGCGGCTTGCGTCGGAATACTCATTTTCCCCTTCAGCTTGGCAATATTCCTGATACTGCTCATATAAATCACTATACTTGAGCCGATCATCGGGATTAGTTGAATGGGTTAGCTTTACATTGATAAATCCTCTCACACTGTCCGTGCTGCTCCTGTAATCCTTCTTGGCCAGTTTCATGGAACCGGATTCTTTTAACGCAAAGTCTTTTCCCTTTAACCTTCCGTAGCCTTCAAGAGCCCAGTTAAAGATGCCGGAGAGTTCAAGAGAGAGCTTCTCTTCCAATTGCCTGTCCATTTCCTGTTCCTCAAACTTTCTGGGGAAGGTGATGACCCAGATTCTCCGCCACATGCCGTGGGATGTGTCTTTTATAGATGGCGGTTCGTTCATGGCAAGAAAGCTCTTGGCAAAGGGTCTGAATTTCATGGGCTGCTTATAAAGCTCTCTCCCTGTCACCCAATCTCCGGCAGTTACCGCCTTAATGACATCGGTATCGATATTCTTCGTACGAGGCGTTTCACCGGATATGTTGACCATCTTCTGATAGAGCTCCAGGATATAAGTTTCATCGGAAAGAAGATTGAAGCTCACGTTACAGGTATTTTCCTTTCCCACCAGGTTGGAGATCGTATTAATAAAAACTGATTTTCCGTTGCTGCCGGCGCCGATGAGAAAAAAGACTGCTGGTGTTGGAATGGATTTATGAAAGATATAACCGACAGCCTCCTGGACAAAATTTATCTTGTCCTGATCTCCCTGGAAGACTTCATCAAGAAACTTCATAAACCGGGGACATGCTGCATAGGGATCATATTCAAAAGGGAGAAGGTTAGTAGTGAATATCTGCGGTGTGTGATCCACTAAAGTGCCATTATCAATTTTATAAAGCCCATTTTGCATGGTCAGATAATTGAGTTGGTCTTTCTTAACCCTTTCGCTGTCCACCAAGGTATCACCGACTGCATAATGAATTAATTCAGAAAGGGAAGATTTGCCAAAGAGATTCCGGTGGCCCTTTAGTTCGTCCTGGCAGAGCTTGTTTAAGGCCTTTTCAGTGAACTGTTCGTAGCATTTTTCTTTATACCTGAACATGGCCCGTTCCTGATCGAGAATGATAATTTTATATTTTCTGACCATGTATTCCTCAAAATTCAAGATTTTCAGATTATATTTACTATTGGTTTTCGCGATGGCTCCCGAGATAAAGAGCGGGTCAATCATCTCTTCTTCAGTAAGGTCTGATCTCTTTCTGGCTTCTTCAATGGTGTGTTTCAGATAAGTGTCAGGTGCGGGATGACACCGGTATTTCTCTCCGATTTTTTCAGTCATGAATATCTGCTTGATGTCGCTTTCACTTACCCCTTTGTTGACCAGCGCTGTAATAACCGCCATATCCGCCTCACTCCTGGAGATGTAAGTGTCATCTTTGCCATTTTCAATAAGGAATATTATTCTATCTGAAACAGGCAGCTGGTTTATGTCGATTGAGGTAATCGTTAATGGCTCAGATTGCATGTTGGTCTTGGTTTCAGGAACTTTTATTCTTTTATGATCAGGAGCATAAGATGGAATAAATTCTTGAAAGTCCTGATAGGCATACCTCTGATGGCTATTGGATATAAGGGTTACAGGTCTTGGATTATCTGGCATCTTAAAGTTGAACGTGCCCGGCACCCTGAGCACCCGGGAAATATCTTGAGTGCCAGCATCGCCTCCCAGTCTGGTGGACAATGATTTGTTTATGCCTTCAACTGCGGATATGCCGGTATCACTGACATTGAGGGGATTGTTCAACACCCAGTGAACAATGGAATCCTCCCCCACTATGAACAATAATTGTGGGTTCTGGACTGAAGGCCCCGATGGCATCTAATGCCTCTTCATAGTTTTCATGTAATGGTGGTTTTTTGTGACCTGTGATGCCATAATCAATCTCAGCATGAAACGCACTCACATAATTGACATTCTCTTTTTTACCACCATTGCCGATTCGGGGATTGATTCCGAAGTAGACATCAATACCTTGCTGACATAACTGATATGCGCTCTCGGCCGCTTCCGTCTCTGATTCAAAGAAGCTCTGTGTGGCCGGTTTAAATGTCCTGATTTCGATATTGCCATACCCACTGTTAAATGCCGGCTCGAATATCTCAGTAAAAAAGTCTGATGCCGTGCTGATAAAACTGTCCTTGTCGATAATTGTGTTACTCATTCTTTATTCCCTCCTTCCCGGCACTCCGGAATTTCTGTCACTGCCAATGCCTTCTCAACAGCAATCCTGACCCACTCACCCATGGAAATCTTTTTCTGGTCGGTGATGGCCTTGATCTGCGCAAAGGTTTCTTTAGTAAAGGCTACGGTTAACGCTTTGGTAAGACTTGCTTCTCTCATGATTGTTTCTCCTTTCAATGAACCTGGATTTTAAGGATACTTATCCTTCATGGTTATATGTTCTGAGGTAGATGGAAGATCAGTACGAGATTGTTTCTTAGGTAGGGCTTCTATTATTATTGATGGGATTGTAGGGATATATTGGGTGGGATTGCTTTATTGGTTGTTCAATTTTATTATGCCATAATAAAATTGCCGGTAAAAGCGCAGGGAACTGCGGTTTTTGCAAGATCAGGCTGGTGCAGGGAGGTTATTTAAGTATTGAATAGATTCTCAGACTGGCTGTTTTAGGTTTGTAGCTGGTTATAATCATTCAGTTATTAATGCTGATTTTCGTCGTTCTGAGTTTATGCCATGAATGATGGGCGGGTTGAGTAAGACGCTGGTTTTATTCCAGCTTTCTTTTAATAATGTGCAGGTGTGATCGAGGGGAAAATGAAGTATGCCGGTTATTGTCTCCACCTACTAATAAACGGTAAGCAATACTTGGAGCTTTCGAAGATTACCAATTGAAGTCAATAAGCGAGGCCGATGAATTTTTATAGCAGATTACAAACCGTACTGCTTAACAAAAAAACATGCGCTGGCTATTGTCTCCACCTACAAAGAGTTAAAAATGCAAATCGTAAAAAACAATGAATGCCAATTGTACTGTTGAGCATTCCCGATCTACCTTTGAGACTCTATTTTTTATATAGGCGATGGAGTTCTGAACGATCCAATTGCGGATATTTTTGTGAACCAGTTAAATCTCGTCGGTCAGGGTAATTGAAACTGGTCTGGTATAGACTTTCGTTTTCATGGTCATTCCCTCCTTTCTGAAAAATATATGGATCTTTCCTGAATCATATATTTGTTCTGAGTTGATCCGAAGGTCGGTAAGATTTTGGGATGGGAAACGAACTGGAGTGCGCTTTTTGGGGTGGTGAAATTTACTTTGAAAAATTGATTATATGAATCTGCTCAACGATTATGGTATGAAAGCAAATGGCCAAAAAAGATAACCGTAGCGATCAACAGAAGCTGAAGGATGAAATCATTGCTGACAAAGTAAAGGAAATCTTTCGTTCTCAGCCTGAGAATTACATTGCTGCTTTGGAAGGGATTGGTTTCGAGTACCATGAAGAAGCTGATAAGGAAGCTTTAGAAGAAAAAAAAGCGGAACCGAAAAATAAGAATCAGCAGAAATTGGTTGACTACTTTGAGGGGAAGGAAGATCCATCAGAAACGATATTTGCAACCTTTATTGCTGAGCGGGATGCAAAACGCCCCAATTATCCGCTGATCAGAAAGTATTTCAAAAAGGGAAACAAACAACTTAAGGCTCTGATTATATATGGTCTTGATCATTATCCAGGTAGAATTGATCTCTTAAACGATTTAACCTTTTTTCATGAATTTGAAAATATTCTCACGACCCGTATCACTTATTATACCCGGTCCTGTCTGAATCAAGCAAATTTGGAGACATTTACGAACCTTGCTCAGGATTTTTACTATGCTACCAATCCTGATGGTTATGAAGCGTTGTACGCCCTTCAGGAGCTTTTTATACTAGGTAGCGAAAAAAGAAGGATTATTGATTTCTTGATTTCAAAAGCAGAGGAAGCGGACATTACTTGTTAAGTGTTGAGTGCCACGACATCGTGGACGGATTTTCGTGCCAGGACATCGTGGACACTCATACGTTTAACGTAACTTGTAATTGAACTCATCAACCTGGGTTTTGTCCAGGAAAAGTTTTAATTTTTGCTCTTTGACATCGATCGTAGCCACCACATATTCGTGGGCCAATTCAGGTGCAACGGGAAACAGTTCGCCGAAGATGTTGAGCTTCATGTTACTTCGGATGAGGCGTACGATGTGATAGCGACCAGTTTCCGGTTTCTTCAACCGATGGTGCGGAGCCTCTTCCTGCTTCGGGAATCGCAGTTTCATCTTAGAAGCAGCAAGCGCTTTCAGTGGGGTTTTGCCGCCGAGCTTGCTGTAGCGATAGCTACTGTTGTGCTGTTGCTCAAATGCAAGCGTTCCTGTTGTAAGGTCGTCTTGCGTCGTCATGATAACCTTTCCGAGAAACTTCTGCTGGTATTGGTCGTTGAACTTTTCTATCACCCCGTTTCGCCACGGCTCGGCCATGGGAATGAACCAGGGTTCAACGCCATAATGAAGGCAGAGTCGAATGAGAGGCCCCATGCCTCTGGGATGTGTCGGACTTCCAAAGAAGGACATTGCGTTGTCCACCTGGACGTTGACCGGTATTCCCAATCGCTGCCAGATCTCCCAAAAGCCATCAAGGATGCTTTGTCCGGATTTGGAAGGAGCGGTATACAGACCACAACGGGCAGTTGCCATATCCACTGCGTTGAGACCGTAAAAACGCACCGGCCCTTTCAGGTAACAAGGACCAACCAAGTCTGCCTGATGGGTCTGGTTGGGGAAGAGTGATGGAAGCTTTGGGTATGGCGTCCCTTTGGCCTCATATCTGCCGGTGCGCCGGTGAGTCAGTTCATTTCGGCTGAGAATGCGGTTGATGGTCCGAGGTGAGGGCAATGGCCTGACTTCAAGTTCTTCCATCTCCCAGAGAATGGCTTGGGCACCGCAGAACAGATCACGATTGTAAAGATTGAGACGCACCATTTTGACAATCTCTTCGATTTCCTTCGGTGTACGGGAGGTAAGGCTGAGAGGTCGCCTTGACTGATTCTCGCTCCAAGATTTGTCGTCCGCAGTGTGGCGCCCAACCCACTTGTACAGCCATGCTTTCGAACGACCGAGTGAAGCGCAGATTGATTCCGGCTTTTCGTCGTTGAGAAAGCGATGGACTGCCCTGATTCGCTCTTGCTGAATTTCATCCTTCATGAACACCTCCTAAATGAGTTTTTTGTGTTCATGAGAATGACATGGTGACTATTCGATTTTCAAAGAACAAATTCTACGATGTTATGGCACCTTTTTTTGTCCACGATGTCGTGGCACTCAACA
>JBDRFJ010000151.1:0-26913 GCA_043818915.1 Pseudomonadota bacterium
GAAGAACGGTTTGTCGTATCATTTCTTTTAACCTCGTTGGTTACAGTATTTTTTGTTTTTTGTCGAACTTATCATACTGAATCAACGAGGTTTTTTCAATTCTTTTCCCTTTGTTTTTTTGCTCAATATCGGAGTTACGGACTTATAATTCATCCGTTAATATAACGGCCTCAGCTATTTCGCGCATGGTCTTGCGAGTATCCATGCTCCGCCTCTGTATCCATCGATACGCATCCTGGCCTGAGAGGTTGCGCTGTTTTATCAGGATGTCCTTGGCCCGCTCGATCAATTTTCTTGATTCCAGCTCCTCCTGAATTACTCGGGTCTTGACCATCAATTCAGTATTCTCGATAGCCACTGCCGCTTCGTTTGCCACAGTGATCAGGACATTCGTTTCTGTCTTCGAGAATTCGTGGACATAAGAGGTGTAGCAATTAATGACCCCTATGACGCGATCCTTTACAGTCATGGGTACACTGAGCATCGAAACAAGCCCTTCATGTCGTGCTAACTCCTTCTCCTTGAAATCCGGGTCCTCGAGCACGTCCAAAACCATGCGTGGCTGATTTGTTACTGCAACGTGCCCGACAATACCTTCGCCGAGTCTCAAAGTTCGTTTTTTTAAGTATTCCTGACTGATGCTTTGAGTAGCACGCAGATGCAAAGCCTTCTCTTTGTCATCCAAGAGCCAAAGAGCGCAAATCTTGGAATGCATGGCCTCTGCCGTGACCGTGACCACGAGGCGCAAAATATCATCTATATATCGATCCGACGTGATTGCCTTACTGATCGCGGTAAGAGCCTCGACTTGTTTTTCTACAGAAATGTTTGTCAAGTCTTTCATAATAGAAATCCCTGTGCCAGAAATTTGGAAGCTGAAAACTCCCCCCTTGTCCCCCCTTTAACAAAGGGGGGACAACTAAAAGTCTCCCTCTCTAAAGGATAATAACAACCAAACTCCCCCCTCCCTTTTTTTTTAAAAAAAGGAGGAACACCCGAAAGTCCTCCCTTTCTAAAGGAGGATTGAGGGGGATTTTGTGGTGGAGAAAGTGTGAGATAATGAGTTTCCAAATTTCTGTGTACTATTTTTAAGTTATACGATATATTATATTAAAAGACTGAATGACGTTGCAAGGATAATACATACTACGGTATGCGGAATCTCGTCAAGATGGCACTTATAAGCCCTACAATGATGTAGTTTTTTTGAGAATAAAGCTACATTATTGTAGAATCCAGCCTTTCTTTTCCTCCTCCTTTTAGCACTTAATATCTCAATGCTGAAAGATTTAAAGGTCATTCCTTTTTTGCCTAATCCATACGCTACATGCAGATGTTGCATCAAGTTCAGCACCAGTGCTATACTAAAAATACTCATAACATTCTTAACCTTATCATTCTTATCTTGCTTTGACCTCAAATAAAATTAGACGTTCTGTAAAGGTTTCATAGTTCCATTTTTTGTATAATCGAATCAAAAAATCTTTTTTGGCATGCGATCTGCTAATGAAGAAAGTTCAACTTGAATAAACGACCGGGGGAATATGACTTTTTACGAAATCATCAGGAAAGAGCGACCATGGCAAAGTCTTCAATCAGGATAGTCGGTTTTTGCTGTCAGAATGCCCTCAGCGGAGAACAAGGTCTGGCTGGAAGGGGACGGACCTCATTCGAGCCGACCATCAAAATTGTTGCGCTTCCCTGTAGCAGTAAGGTGGAGACGCTTGGAATTATCAAAGCATTTGAAGCGGGCGCGGATGGCGTATTCGTCCTCGGATGTCCGGACGGGAAGTGCCATCTCCTGGACGGAAACTACAGGGCACAAAAGATCGTCAACTACACAAAGCGACTGCTGGATGAAATAGGGATTGAAAGCAGTCGCCTGGAGATGTTTCAGATCGGAACGCCCGAACAGCAAGACCTTGATCAGGTTGCTCAAACCATGATCGAGAGGATTGAGTCACTTAGTGTTTTAAAAAGGTCTTGAGGGATAGTGATACAGTGATAATGTTACGGGTTACGAGTTGCGAGTTACGGGTTTCAAACGCGCAACCCGGAACCCGCAACTCGCAACATTGCTTTTAAGCCCTCGATACTGGGAAGTAGTAGCTGTATATGCCAAAAAAATACCACATCCATACAGAAACAGCAGCACCGCGTTTCACTCCTGTCGGAAAAAGCACTATCCTTGACTGGGAGGGAGGATGCCTGCGCTGCTTTAAGTGCGTCAAGCGTCAGTGTATCTATGGCGCATATAACGAGCGAACATTCGACGTTACGCAGCTTACTGACACAATCGACACTATCTGCAAGAACTGCCTAAAGTGTGTGCAATCGTGTCCTGGGCAGGTAATTACCAAGATTCTTAACCCGGAATACAAACTTCTGGGAGATTCCTACTGGACGCCGGACATCATAGCCAGGCAATGGTACCAGGCCGAGACCGGAAGCATACCCGTGTCCGGCGCGGGTTATGCGGGGCCGTTTTCAGGCCCCGGGTTCGACGACATGTGGACGGATATGTCTGAAATTGTTCGCCCCACACGGGATGGAATTCACGGCAGGGAATATATTAACACATCAGTAAGCCTTGGAAGAAAGCTCTCAGCCCTCAAATTCGATGATAATGGAAATCCGGTACTTGACGCACCCAAAAACATTGAGATTCCCCTTCCGATGATATTCGGGGAACTTCCGTTTGGGAGCCTGAGCAAAGATGCCTATCTTGCCATGGCAGAGGCCGCCATGGAATTGAACACGCTGATTGAGATCCCTGCGAAGGCCTGGAATACAGATTTGGAACCGTACGCAAGACATGTGATACCCGTGCTGTCCGCGAAACAGACCGAGACCCATGATAATCTGATTGAAGCAGCACAGATTGTCGAAATTCGGGACTGTGATGGATCTGATGGGGTCATCAAAAAGCTGAAGGAAAAACATCCTGATACGTTAGTCATGATAAAGGTTGCCCTAACTGAAACCAGCCGTGAACGTGTCGAAGCGCTCGCAAATGCCGGGGCTGACATTATACATGTTCATGCGGACCGGAACGGAAACGTACGTGGGAAAAAGAAGACCTGGTTTATTAAAGATACTGTGAGGGGGATACATAACCATCTGGTCAACACGGGTATCAGAGACAATGTAACTATTGTGGCCGGCGGGGGTATTGCCATGGCCGAACATGTGGCCAAGGCGGTCATATGCGGGGCCGATGCTGTCGCAGTGGGCATACCTCTTCTTCTGGCGCTTGAGTGCCGTATGTGTTTGCGGTGCGAACAAGGGCTTGCCTGCCCGGTTGAGATCGAAAATATACATCCCAACTGGGGCAAGACCCGCATCATGAATCTTATAGGGGCGTGGAGGAATCAAATATTAGAGGTACTCGGCGCCATGGGTATTCGCGAGATCAAGCGGCTGAGAGGGGAAGTAGGACGAGCCATGTTTTTTAAAGACCTCGAAGCACAGACCTTTGGACAACTTTTTGGCACACGAGTCGGGACAAGAAAAGAAGGAATATAACCCCTTGGTTGAGGAATTATTATAAAGACAATCACGAAAACACGAAACATGGAAAACACGAAATTATTTTTTTTCGTGCCTTCGTACTTTCGTGGTTTCGTGATAAAATTGTTTTTTGGCTCTATCTTGTTAGGATTGAGGAATTAAGGAATTGGTAAGCGTTCACGGAGTATTGGAGTGATGGAGTAATGGAATATGGGGAATAACAAGAACCACCTATCAGGAGCTAAGAGTATCGAGCAATCCGGTACCCCAGTACTCCAGTACTCCAACACTCCGGATCTTCCAAAGGTTAGGAGAACTCCGAGCCGATTCAGGAATGCGATAGGCAAATATAGGATCCGCCGGAGCAGCGCGTGTGTGGCGTGCGGAAAATGCGCTGAAGTATGCCCCTACGGCGTACACTCAAAACGGCATAATAAGATGGCCAGGCCCAAGGACTACCTCTGCATCGGCCCTAAGTGTAATAAATGTGTAGAAGAGTGCCCGGAGAATGCCCTTTCCCTGGAAAAGAATCCTCTGACCGAGGTAATCGGGGATAGGAGATGGACCCCCGATCTTTTGATCAGCTCCTGGTACATGGCAGAGACGGGTGAGGTCCCGCCTGGAGATATCGAATATAAAATCGGGGACTCAGGAGGAGGATTTGACAGGCTTCGTTTCCACTTTGTAAAGAAAGCCGCTACAAAACTGGACGCAAGCAAGTTTTCCACAAAGACCTCTCTCAACAGGAGAAACGACGGACGCGCTGATGTGGAAATAGGTATCCCGATTTACGGCGGAGGGATGTCTTACGGCTCGATCAGCCTAAAGACAATGGTTGCAAGGGCCAGGGCCTGGAAGGCATGGGATTCTTTTACCTGCACAGGAGAGGGTGGGTATCCCGAAGAACTATATCCTTATGACGACCATGTCATAACCCAGGTGGCAACAGGTCTTTTTGGTGTAAGGGAAGAGACAATACAACGCGTTAAAATCATCGAATTCAAGTATGCCCAGGGGGCCAAGCCGGGTCTTGGCGGGCATCTCCTCGGAGATAAGGTGACAGCCGAAGTAGCAAGGATGAGGGGGGCGGTTCCCGGGAGTTCGCTCTTTTCTCCCTTCCCTTTTCACAGTGTCTATTCCGTTGAGGACCACAAGAAGCATGTCGACTGGATCAAGGAGATGAACCCGAAGGCCCTGGTTTCCGTGAAGGTCTCAACGCCGACTGATGTCGATATGGTGGCAGTCGGAAGTTACTACGCAGGCGCCCATATCATACACCTTGACGGAAGCTACGGGGGCACGGGCGCCGCGCCTGAAATCGCCAAGAAAAATATCGCCATGCCGCTTGAATACGCAATTGTAAAGGTCCACAATTTTTTGAAAGCGGAAGGTATACGCGACAAGATAACAGTCATTGCGAGCGGTGGCGCCCGCACTGCTTACGATGTTGCAAAGGCAATCGCCCTTGGCGCGGATGGCGTCGTAGTAGGAACGGCAGAGATGGTAGCGCTCGAATGTATCCGCTGTACAAATTGCGAAAGTGGACGGGGATGCGCCCGTGGGATTGCCACGACAGATCCTGAACTGACAAAACTCCTTGATCTCGATTGGGCGACACAGAGGTTGACCAATCTCTTTGCTGCCTGGCGCACGCAGCTTATAGAAATACTCCAGCGACTCGGGATGAGGGATATAAGGGAATTAGTAGGCAGGACAGACTGCCTGAGGCATCTTGATTATGAAGGCTCCGGAGTTAGTGTTTGAAGTAAGCTCATAGCCGATAAGGAACAAAGCTGGATTAATCCACAGATTACGCAGAGAACACAGATTTCAAAAAAAGACCCTAAAATATTTAGACAAAGATCTGCGAAAATCTGTGAAATCTGCGGATAGAATTTCCTGTTTAGCAAGGAATCGAATGAAAGAAACCGTGAACGAATACGGACACTTGAACATATGAAAACATCTTTTGCAAATACAATTATTCGATCTCGAAAAAATCTCTACCCTGCTCCTCCGCCTCCAGGTTACAAGGATGCCGAAGAAGGGGGCTGTGGTGTCACCGGCTTTACGTGCACGGTCCCGGTAGGGGGGAAGCATATATTTGAGCCGTCTCGCCTCATGCACAATAGGGGGAATGGAAAAGGAGGCGGGATAGCAGCTGTCGGATTGGTTGCGGAAGACCTGGGAGTAACACAGGACGTGCTGGATGACTGCTATCTTATCCAAATCGCCCTTTTAGACCCGACCGCGCGGAAAGACGTAGAAGAAAAATTTATCGCGCCCTACATGGAAATTGCTTCCGGAAGTGAGATCCCCAGAGTAGACGATTACCGGGAAGTGGAAGAACTCGAGGTCAGGCCGCCGGACGTGTGGCGTTATTTTGCCAGGGTGAAACAGGACGTTCTATCGGAATTTGCCGAAAAAAGCAGACTGGCAGGGACGGACCCGAGAAAAATTGAGGATGAATTCATCTGGCAAAACACGATTCAGCTCAACCGCGTCTTTTATGATCCGCAGGGAGACAAGAGGGCATTTGTTCTTTCTCATGGCCGCAATATGATGATCTTGAAGATAGTCGGATACGCGGAAAAGGTGGCGCAATACTATAAATTAGAAAACGTCAGGGCCCACGCGTGGATCGCGCACCAACGATATCCCACGAAGGGTAAGGTGTGGCACCCTGCCGGGGCGCATCCTTTCATAGGATTAGACGAAGCGCTTGTCCACAACGGAGACTTTGCGAACTACTATTCCGTGGCAGAATACCTGAGACAGAAGAACATATACCCACACTTTTTAACAGACACTGAAGTTGCTGTATTGATGTATGACCTTCTGAATCGTGTCTACGGCTACCCTCTGGAGTACATTATAGAGGCCCTTGCGCCAACAACCGAGATGGATTTTGACCAGCTGCCTGAGGACAAGCAGAAGATCTACTCACTGCTTCAGTCTATGCATATCCATGGATCACCTGACGGCCCGTGGTTTTTTATCATCGCCCGTAACGATTACTACCACAAGCAGTTTCAGTTGATTGGTATAACCGATACGGCAATGCTCCGCCCGCAGGTTTTTGCTTTTCACGATGGCGAGGTTCAGGTGGGCCTCGTATGTTCCGAAAAACAGGCCATAGACGCCACATTGGCGAGCCTTGCGGAAGAAGACAATCGCATCTGCCCGGTTGCCGATAAATACTGGAACGCCAGGGGAGGGAGCCACACAGACGGTGGCGCGTTTATCTTTAACATAATCGACGACCCTGAAAATCCGGGGCGGAAGCGCATGGTATGCACCGACAAATTCGGCAAGGAGTTAGAGGTGCCTAAAAATCAGAAGGCCTGCGATATGAGTCTGTCCATAAACAGACCCGACACCCCGTATTCACTTGAAGGGACTATCACGGAACACCTTGGCCGGGGTGATGCCAGCGGACTCTATGCATTTATAAAAGAACAGATTCAGACAGGCGATTTTGATACGCTTAGATGGTGCTGCAAGAAGATTTCGGAAGAGGCCGGAGAAGATGACGGAAAGAGGCAAACAGCCATTGACGCGCTTGCTCTTCTCTATGACCTTCGTTATTCCACGGGTAGTTTAAAGAAAAGTTCCGTGTTGCATATCATAAGAAACACCCGGCAGGAAATATTTGGCGCCGTTGCCCCCATAGGTTCTGATGACGAAAGTATCTTCCGTTTGATCACCCGGGATACCAGGGACAAGCTGACCGCGCCCGAGGGAAAACAGGCCATGCTTGTTTTAAACGCTCACGGTTTTCCTCCCGAGGGGGACGATTGCGATGCCAGGCTGATCTGTGACGCGTACTCCATGGGGTGGAAAAAATTTATCTGCTACGGATATCGAGGGCAGCGATTTCTTGGGTGTGGACTTGGCCCTGCAACTAATGACGTGCAAATAGACGCATACGGCAGTTCAGGTGACTACCTCGCTTCAGGGATCGACGGTATGACGATCAGGGTGCACGGAAACGCCCAGGACCAGCTCGGGCAGATATTCAAATCCGGCAAACTGGTCATCTACGGCGACGCGGGACAGACGTTCATGTACGGCGCAAAGGGAGGGGACGTTTATGTCATGGGTAATGTTGCCGGACGGCCCCTTATCAATGCCGCGGGCCGGCCAAGGGTGGTCATAAATGGGACCGCGCTCGACTATTTGGCAGAATCTTTTATGGCGGGAGATCCCCTGAAGGGGGGTGGATTTGTCATACTCAACGGGATAGAATTTGACAACAAAGGCACAGTTCGGCCCCAGGCGACGCCGTATCCGGGCTCAAATCTATTCTCTCTTGCCTCCGGAGGGGCAATATATGTGCGCGATCCCCACATGATGCTTGTGGAGGAGCAATTAAATGAAGGCGCTTTTAGCAGGTTAACCCAGGAAGACTGGCGGCTCATACTCCCTTATCTCAAGGAGAACGAGCGTCTCTTTAAAATATCCATCGAGGATGATCTCCTTGTGGTGGACGGGAACAAGAAGAGACCGGAAGAGGTGTACCGGAAAATCATTCCGCTGAAGGTGAAGGAACTTGCAAAAGAGATGGTAGAGGAGTAAATATTGATCTCACCGCAAAGACGCAAAGGAAGACGCCATAAAGAAATTGAGGAATTTAGAGATTGTGGATTCAATGATCTTTAAAAACTTTGCGCTCTTTGCGTCTTTGCGGTGAATTATAAAAATACTTATGGAAGCAAACAACGACATAACAAAGATCGATCTGGATTTTGGCAAAAATATAGCCTCCGCCAGTGGCGTGGACCTGTTCGCCTGTTACCAGTGCGGAAAATGTACCAATGGATGCCCGGTCACCTTTGCCATGGATTATCATCCGCAGCAGATTATCAGAATGGTCCAACTTGGCCTTACGGAAGAAATCGCACATGCAAGGACTATGTGGGTATGCTCATCGTGTGAGACCTGTTTCACCCGGTGTCCCAATGAAATAGATATACCAAAGCTGATGGACCATCTGAAGCACTGGGTATTGAGCCAGGGAGCAAGACCGGCGGAAGGAACAGTTGCGGCCTTCCACCAGGTATTTATAGACGCCATTAGAAGATTTGGCCGGGTAAACGAAACGTTTCTCATGGGCATTTACCAGCTAAAGGCCGCGCAGGCGGAACAAAAATTGAATCTAAAAGAGATGCTGAAGAACCTTAAACTCGGCATCCAGATGCTAAAACGAGGCCGCCTGACGTTTGTCCCGCGAAAAACCGGGGGCACGAAAGCGGTCAGGAAACTGTTTGTAAACAAAAAAATCCGAAATTCGAAGCACGAAATCCGAAACAAATACGAATGACCAAAATTCAAAATTTGAAACCATATGATTTGGAAAATTGTGCTCTTGAGTGGCGAGGAATACGGTACCGCGTGACATGGGATGACGTTTTGAACATTTGATATTTGAATTTAGGATTTGTTTCGGATTTCGATATTCGAATTTCGGATTTACTCAATGCGATGCAATAATCTATGAACGCACCTCTGTTGAGGAGCAAATTCGATTTTTGTAAGGTATACGGTTAATATATGGACTTAACATATTATCCAGGTTGTTCTCTTGAGTCGTCTGCAAGGGACTATAATGAATCAATAAAGGGCGTGTGCTCAGCGCTCGATATACACCTGCATGAACTCCCTGACTGGACTTGCTGCGGGGCAACCTCGGCACATAGCTTGGATGAAGAATTGGCGATTTCGCTTCCCGCCCTGAATCTATCGGGAGCTGAACAGTTGGGAAACAGCATGGTGGTTCCCTGCCCTCTCTGTTACAACCGCTTGAAAAGGGCGCAGAAGACTGTTCAGTCAAGCATCGCTATATATGATCTGGCATCGTTTATGGGACAAACCGAATGGCTCGAAAAGATACAATCGCTTGTTAAACAGCCCCTCGATGCCGTAAAGGCTGTCTGCTATTACGGGTGCATGGCAAACCGTCCTCCCAAGGTTACGGATAGCGTGGACTATGAAAATCCATGCGACATGGACAACATAGCCAAGGCATTGGGGGTTGATGTCAGGTCGTGGTCTTACAAGACAGACTGTTGCGGGGCGAGCTTTTCCGTGTCTCGTTCGGATATCGTGCATACCCTGGTGAAAAAGCTTTATAACAAGGCGCTCGAAGCAGGGGCGGAATGTATAATTGTCTCCTGCCAGATGTGTCAGGCGAACTTAGATTTATACCAGGAAGAGATCTCCAGGAAGTTCGGAGAAAATTACAATATCCCGATCTTCTATTTTACGGAACTGATCGGCCTTGCCCTCGGGCTCAAAGAGACTTCCACCTGGTTGAAACGGCATATGGTAGATCCGATTCGGTTTTTGGAGGAGAGAAAAGTAAGCGTTACTTAAATTGAAACACAATGCAAAAAGAAACTTAGTGCGATAAATGATCAGTTGCGGGTTACGCGTTGCGAGTTCTAAACCCGTAACCCGTAACTCGTAACACGCAACACGGACGCAGTTGAGTACGTAAAATAGCATGACAAACTTACACACAACAGAGCCGACAGGCGCGGTAATGGTCGTAGGGGGCGGGATCGCCGGGATCCAGGCGTCCCTTGATCTCGCTGAATCAGGATATCTGGTCTACCTTGTCGAACGCAAGAGTTCCATAGGCGGCAGGATGAGCCAGCTCGACAAGACCTTTCCGACCAATGACTGTGCCATGTGTATGATATCTCCCAAACTCATCGGATGCGCCGGCCATCCCAATATACGTATTATGACCATGGCGGAACTGACCGGGCTGGAAGGATCGGTAGGAAATTTTACCGCGACCGTCAAGAAGCACCCACGCTATGTGGACGAAGAAAAGTGTGTTGGATGCGGTATATGCGCGCAAAAATGTCCGGTAAAGGTCGGCGATGAATACAATGAGGGTTTGATGACGCGCAAGGCCATACACCTGCTTTATCCTCAAGCGGTTCCTCTTGTATACGCGATTGACAAAGAGCACTGTATTTACTTCAAGAAGGGGAAATGCCGCGCCTGCGAAAAATTCTGCAAAAACAATGCTATCGATTTCAACCAAACCGAAGAAGAGGTCTCGCTCAAGGTCGGTTCGGTCATCCTTGCCCCTGGTATTGATCTGTTCAGAGCGGAAGAAGCGGTGGAATACGGGTATGGACGATATCAAAATGTCATCACAACCATGGAGTTCGAACGGTGCCTTTCGGCAACCGGCCCCTCGGACGGGCACATACTCAGGCCTTCGGACAAGACCGTGCCGGGGAAAGTGGCATGGATACAGTGCGTGGGCTCCAGGGAATCGATCAGAAGCGGGCGGGAATTCTGCTCCTCCATATGCTGCATGGCCGCTACAAAAGAGGCTGTTATCGCAAACAACCATCATGCCGAGCTCAAGCCCACGATTTTCTACATGGACTTGAGGGCGCAGGGAAAGGGATTCGACGCGTACTGCACCCGGGCGCAGGAACAGAGCAGTGTTCGGTATATAAGATCAATGATTTCCCGTGTGGCGGAAAATCCAGCAACAAACGATCTCGTCCTTACATACCAGGACCCGGACACGGGTGAGAAACGGGATGAGACATTTTCTATGGTGGTCCTTTCGGTCGGCCTCGCCCCGTCATCAGAGGCCAACCTCCTGGCGGAACGGCTGCAAGTCGATCTGAACCAGTTCGGCTTTGTCGAAACGCATAAGGATAATCCTCTTTGTACTTCACGACAAGGGGTCTATGTGTGCGGAGGGTTTGAGGCTCCCAAGGATATACCCGAGACCGTGGCCCAGGCAAGCGCCGCGGCCGCTCAGGCATCTCTTCCGATCGCTTCTGCCCGGGGACACGAGATAACTCTTCCTTCTCTCCCCCCGGAGAAGTCCCTTTTCGGGCGTGAACCGCGCATAGGGGTGTTTGTCTGTTGCTGCGGCACAAACATCGCGGGGGTGGTTGACGTGCAGGCCGCGGCTGAATACGCCAGGCAGCTGCCGGGCGTAGTCCTGGCGGATGTGTTCCTTTTTGCCTGCTCAACCGATTCCAAGGTGCGGATGAAGGAACTTATCATGGAACACGACCTCAACCGCGTGGTAGTGGCATCGTGTTCACCTAAGACCCATGAAGAGCTTTTCAGGGCCAGCCTGCGAGAAGCCGGCCTTAACCCGTACCTCCTGGAGATGGCAAACATCAGAAACCAGTGCTCATGGGTTCACGCGGACGAATCAGCATCAGCCACTCAAAAGGCCAAGGACCTGATTCACATGTCTGTGAAGCGTGTCGCTGTTCTGGAACCGATTGTCAGTAAGCCTGTCCCTGTTGTGCCTACGGGTCTTGTGGTTGGCGGAGGACTCGCCGGTCTAACGGCCGCTCTGGATCTCGCGGACCAGGGGTTTAAAACATACCTTGTGGAGCAAAGCGATCGGCTGGGAGGGCGTCATATCGACAGCCCCCCGACCCTCAAGGGTCTTGATCCGGGAAAACATATAAAAGAACTTATACAAAAGGTCGAAGAGCATGCCCGTATCACGGTCCATAAAGATTCCGTGGTGGAGGAATTCACGGGGCACGTGGGAAGCTTTAATACAGGGATCAAAAAGAGCGACGGGACAAAGGTATCAGTCCGGCACGGTGCCGCGATCATTGCCACTGGATCAGATGAATACCGGCCAAGTGAATATCTGTACGGAAGGAATTCTCATGTTATCACACAGAGTGAGCTGAACCGTAGAATCGATAAGAAGACGGACCTTGTAAAATCTTTCGGCTCGGTGGTGATGATACAGTGTATCGGTTCGAGAACCGAGGAGCATCCCTATTGCAGCCGGGTGTGCTGCAGTCAGGCCGTTTCAAATGCCCTCAGGCTCAAGGATTTAAACCCGGATATGGATGTGATCGTTCTTTACAGGGATATCCGCACGTTCGGGTTCAAAGAACTTTTTTATAAAGAGGCCCGCAAGCGGGGGATTATATTTATCCGGTATGAACAGGAAACGCCTCCCGAGGTCTTTGAAGACAAGGAGACGCTGAAGATACGCTTTATCGAGCCCGCGCTGGGACGCACGGTGGTTGTTTCACCTGACCGAATCGTATTGAGCACGGCCTTACGGCCTAACAGCATGGCATCCCAGATCGCCGGCGTCTTCAAGCTGCCGCGGGACGATCAGGGGTTCTTTCTTGAGGCGCATATCAAGCTGCGGCCGCTCGACTTCGCCACTGACGGCATGTTTCTATGCGGGGACGGACACAGTCCAAAGTTTCCGGAAGAGACTATAACGCAGGCCTTAGGCGCGACCGGAAGGGCGATGTCTATCCTTTCAAAAGACACCATGTATGTGGGACCGTCTTCCGAGGTAGATCCGGAACTCTGCGCGGCCTGTATGACCTGCGTCCGGACATGCCCGTATAATGTTCCCTTTATAAACGAAGACGGAGTCTCGCAGATCGACCCGGCTCGATGCAGGGGGTGTGGAATGTGCGCCGCTGAATGCCCTGCACAGGCGATAACGGTACGCCACTTTACGAGCAAACAGATAGAGGCGAAGATTGATGGCTTATTTGAAAAGGTACAAGGTTAGGAACTCAGGTGCGTGCCCCAATTGGAGTACTGGAGTGATGGAGTACTGGAATGGTGAAATGATGATATTGATCGCTTTATACTTCCCAATACTCCATTACTCCAACACTCCAAAACTCCGCGTGCATCGCAGAAACACACTGCTATCAAATGGCACATTATTTGAGAGGGTTGTAGCATTTTAGAGACATCTAATCATGACTGAAAAATTTGAACCACAGATTATTGCTTTTTGTTGCAACTATTGCTCGTATGCCGCGGCAGACCTGGCGGGTTCGATCAGAATGTCGTATCCTCCTAATATAAAGGTCATTCTGGTTCCGTGTTCCGGGCGCGTGGACCCCATTTATCTGCTTCGCGCGCTTCAGGACGGCGCGGACGGGGTATACGTAACCGGCTGCATGGAAGGGGATTGCCATTTTGAGACCGGCAACTTCAAGGCAAAGAAGCGGGTCGCGTATATCAGGAAGATACTGGATGAAATAGGTATTGAACAGGACCGCATTCAGATGTTCAACATATCCGCGTCTGACGCCCCGGAATTCGCGCGGGTGGCAAAAATGATGACGGAAAAGATCCGGGCACTGGGACCGAATCCGATAAAGGGTAAGACAAAGGATTGATTTTGAAATCCGAAGCTTGATTAAATCCGAAATTCGAAGCACGAAATTCGAAACAAATTCAAATGACCAAAAGACAAAATCCTAAACAGTATGATTTGGAAGATTGTACTCTTCATTCTCAAGGAATACGACACTGCGGAAGATTGAGTAACGTTTTGAACATTTGGTATTTGTGCTTCGGATTTGTTTCGGATTTCGTGCTTCGAATTTCGGATTTATTCCCGTTTGTTTCGGATTTACTTGGGCCATATGCTATATTCAAGAGCTAAGAACTTTTTCTGAAAGTCTATAAGATGGAGTATTGATTATGATTGTTGGAGAACGCAAGCCCATTAAGGAACTCCTTGCGATGATCGAGGGATACAACAAGATCTTGATGGTCGGGTGCAAGGGGTGCGTCACGGTTTGTAACGCCGGCGGCAAGAAAGAAGTGGCCATACTCGCGGCCGCGCTCAGGATCGCCCGCGAAAAACAAGGAAAACCTATTATTATTGACGAACTCACCCTTGACCGTCAGTGCGAGCCTGAATTCATTATGTGGCTGGACGACCCCATAAAAAAGAACAACTACGACGCCATTATATCATTAGCGTGCAGCATTGGCCCTCAATATATCGCAGAGACTTTCGACACCATGGTGGTGTTTCCCGGACTTAATACGACGTTTATGGGTGGGACCGTTGAGCATGGAATCTGGGGGGAATATTGCGCTGCCTGCGGGAATTGCGGGATCCACAATTTCGGAGGGCTGTGCCCGATTACCCGCTGCGCTAAAAGCCTCCTTAACGGACCGTGCGGAGGCTCTGTAGACGGAAAATGTGAGGTAAGCGAAGACATGGATTGCGTCTGGAAGCTTATCTATGAGCGTTTGAAAAAGCTGGGGCAACTCGATCTCCTGGCAAAAACCATTGGCGCCAAAGACTGGTCAACGAGCCTGTCAGGCGGGCCTCGCAAAATCATCAGAGAGGACTTGACGTTATGAAGGCAGAAACCAACCTCCAAAAGATACTCAGCCAGGGGAAATTCGCGGTAACCAGTGAGTGTACGCCTCCCCGGGGAACAGGTATAGATTTTGTACACAAGAACGCGGCCCAGCTAAAGGGGAAGGTCGATGCGGTCAATGTCAACGACAACCCCACCGCGAGCGTCAGGATGTCGAGCTGGGCTTTGTCCAAGATCCTCCTCGATATGGGGATAGAACCGGTCTTCCAGATGGTCACACGCGACAGGAACCGTATCGCCCTGCAGAGCGACCTGCTTGGCGCTTCCGCCCTGGGGATTCAAAATGTTCTTTGTCTGACGGGGGACCACCAGGCAAGAGGAGACCACCCTCAGGCCAAAAAGGTCTTTGATCTCGATTCCATCCAGTGGATTATGGCGGTAAAGCAGATCCGGGATAAAGGGCTTCTGATGAACGGGAAAAAGATCTCAGGCGCTCCGAAATTCTTTATCGGGGGGGTTGCCAACCCGTTTGTAGAATCGATTGAATTGCATATCATCCGCCTGCAAAAGAAGATCAACGAGGGAGTCGACTTTATTCAAACACAACCCGTGCTGGACATAGAACATTTCAAGAAATGGATAACACAGGCCACAGAGCAGGGTTTAACGGATAAATGCCCCATCATAGCAGGGGTCATGCTGCTCAAGTCAGCCAGGATAGCCCGCTACCTGCAAAACAATGTCCCGGGAATCATGATCCCCGACACCATCATTGATCGCCTTGCTGCCGTGCCCGAAGACAAACAGCAAGATGAAGGGATAAACATCTGTATTGAGCGGATAGAGGAACTCAAGCAGATAAAAGGCGTCAAAGGCGTCCACATCATGGCCATAGGATGCGAGGAAAAGGTAGCAGAAATCGTAGACCGGGCCGGGCTGCTGCCGCGACCGGATGTGTCACAATAAGAGGCTTCCGCAAAACTGCCATTTCCAATGCCTGACGCACGGGCAAAGCAAAGCTTGCCCGTGCGTTACTAACTCTTTCCGACGGTTTCGTACCCCCCTTATTTTCTCATCCGATGTCCAAAAGTTATTGATATCATACTTTCTTTGTGTCATTATTACCTTAACTATGCAGATTGTTTGCCCAACGGCAAGATGAGCTAAAGCTATGATACAGGTGGAATTCACCTGAACCAAAAGAAGGTCTGCTGATGGACAATACTAGGATACAGGAACTTATCCGGAACCTGGACTCAATGGCAACAGACGATTTACTCAGGATATGGAACGAGAACAATAGACAGGACTATACTAATGAGGCATTCGAAGCCATTAGACAATTGCTTGTCGCGAGGAATGTGAACGTTCAAGCCCAGCTTAAAGACAGTGGAGAATGTGCGCAAGAAAACGGACTTCATGATGAAGAAAGAGACGCATGCAACAAGAGTCCGGCAAATCATCATATGTGCAATATCGTATCGTTTGTTTTAGCGGCTATTTGCATCATTGAGGGCGCCGGCTGGGATAAGGTAAGGAGTGCGCTAACGGGCACGCTTCCCTTCGCGGATGAGATCATGTTGTCCTTGATTTTCTTTGCTGTATGGACAGGTATTAACTGCGTTTTGCATTTGGTAATGAGGCCATCTGGTAAGCCAAATAAGGATTAAACGGACCTTGCGGAAAAAGACACACATGAAATTGGAGACGGCATACGTGAGGCATTGTCTTTAGCGGAGAATTGCACGGTTGTGCGGTCATTCACTGAAATAGGAGACCTATCCAATCAAAAGTTGGTTTTGCTTTTTACTGACAGGGCTGAAAAGGGTGAAGGTGAAGGAAGGGCTTTGAATATATTCAGAAAGGAGGTACTTCCAGAAATCGGCGTCTCGATAAAGGACATAGATGTAGCAATATGTTGGGCCAATGTTGGAGGAATACTTTCTCAGTCAGATTTATCAGATTACTTAAAGAAAAGAAACCTCAGGGGTTGTGGGTGTTTTCTTCTTAGGAACGGCGAAATAATACAGCATAGAATGCTTGGTCGTTTTGTGGCCTTGCCGAAGCAATACATTCAAGCTGCCGGAGAAATACTTGAAGATCATAGATAAATGAGAGCCTAATAAACCGCCCCCAATCAAGTCTGGAGGTGTTCGTCTCGGCTAAGGTATGGGGGACCGGGGTTTGCAGTCTTTTTCTGTTTTAGCGGAGGATGCCCAAACGGCACAATGACGGCAGAAAGCTGGGGCGCAGGCCGACCTTTTTGCTGCCGATTTTCGCTACTGAGAACCTGTGACATTGACCGCAAGGATTCAAACCAAACCTTGGGCTCACCTTTCTTTGGTTTATATTCTCCCCGAGAAAAGGCATGGAGTGCATAATTAGATTGTTTTTTTTTCAAAAACATGTTATTGTTCGGACAATCATTAATGGATCGCCCTTAATTGGCGTGCCGGTTTCGTTCTAAAGGAAAGACCCATTTGTCAAAGTGGCGTCCTGAAGTCTGGGACTATGAGAATTTTTTGAAAGGAGGATGTCAACCATGGCTAATGGAATTGTAAAATGGTTTAATAGCAGCAAAGGCTTTGGCTTTATTGAGCAGGAAGAGGGCCCGGATGTATTTGTTCATCATTCAGGAATTAATGCGACCGGTTTCAAGTCACTTGATGAAGGTAGCAGAGTTACCTTTGACATAGAGCAGGGCCAAAAAGGTCCTGCCGCAGCAAATGTCACTGTAGTTTAGATCAATATTCTGAGTTAAAAAAGGGTATTCCATCGAAGTATGAGGGAATACCCTTTTTATTTGTGCGCCCGGCAGGGCGCACCCACTTGATCTGTCTTCTAATGAGAGAGCTATCGGGTCGGACCAAGTTAAGGTTTTGACTTTAAATTTACGGCAGCGCACTGGTAAGACTATCATAAACATATCGTCGTCGCTAACCAGTGCCGCTAAAATTTCAGAGGATTGCTAAGAGCAAGGAAGGGTCAGTGATCGATGAAAGCTCGAAACCTTTGCACAACTGCCATTTTTGAGCGCTGTCGCTTCACTTCGTGCCGTGATGCGGCGTCAGGCTTCAAATTTTATCCTCGAAATACCTAATGTATTCCGCCGGTTAAAATTCTCGTCTTCTTTGCCTGACAAAAAAAATGTCGCATTTTGCAAGGTCTCAACTCAATGGTAGGATGTGTCAGAAACTGTGCAGAGAAAAGTCCCACCATGGAGTTAAGCAGTCAAGATCCAATAACAACTTTTGTAGAAAATAACAACATATCTTTTTCATTGCAATACGAGACGCTTATTGTGCAATGCGATATTTTTTTACCGGGCAATCCCGCTCATAGCGGGACGCCTTGGAGGGAAACCCGGAGCGTAAAATTAGATTGTTTTTTTTAAAAAATATGTTATGCTATAAAACGATCATTAATGGATCGCCCTTAATTGGCGGGCCGGTTTCGTTCTAAAGGAAAGACCCATTTGTCAAAGTGGCATCCTGAGATCTGGGATTATGAGAACTTTTTGAAAGGAGGGTGTCACCTATGGCTAATGGAACTGTAAAATGGTTTAATAGCAGCAAAGGCTTTGGCTTCATTGAGCAGGAAGAGGGCCCGGATGTATTCGTTCATCATTCAGGAATCAATGCAACCGGTTTCAAGTCTCTTGAGGAAGGCGACAAAGTTACCTTTGACATAGAGCAGGGCAAAAAAGGTCCTGCCGCAGTCAATGTCACTGTTGTTTAGACCAATATTTTGAATTAAAAAAGGGTATTCCATCGAAGTCTGAGGGAATACCCTTTTTATTTGTGCGCCCGGCAGGGCGCACCCACTTGATCTGTCTTCTAATTTGACAATACCTCCCATGCCTGATACATTCCTTTTTATCAGTAGTAACCTCCTGTTGCGTAATGAATGATTTTTGAGAGCTTTTCACAACTGCCATTATGAGCGCTAACGCTTCACTGCGTGCTCGTGATGCAAAGGTCTCTGGTCGAACCACATAGCAACGAGAGGTTATTTGTTTTCAAGACAATAATAAATTTTTTCTGTGCTACCCTTTGAGGTATAACCCTTTGCTATTATTAATATATAATGCTCATACATATATAAGCACGTAGAGCTGAAATAATGCTACGTATATATTGATGGATATCCCCACTGCCTTCCATTGTTCCGGCTTTCCGGACTTTTAAGTCTGCGCCGGGGAGAAGCTCTTAAGGAATGGGGTCAATGAATCAAAGGTTATAGGCCCAGAGTAAGGAGTTTGCAATGCAAGGCAAGAAACTTTTTGTGGGGAATCTTAGTCATTCTGTAACCGCTGCCGAAGAAACCGAGCAGTTGAGGGAATTGTTTTCCAATTATGGCGCTGTTGAGCAAATCGATATAATAAAAGGAAAACGTTTTGGATTTGTGGAAATGTCTACGCGGGCAGAAGCTGAAAAAGCAAAAAAAGCATTGAATGAATACCAGTTCAATGGATGCCCTTTGAAAGTGAACGAAATTCGCCCCCCTAAAGCAAGACAAAGGCGCGGTTATCGAAGATATTAGCCTAATTGAGAGATAATCCAAGGTTAGTCTCGATGAGACCCTGGGGTCAGTCCTGAGATTGGCCAATGAGTGGGAGGAGCAAGATCGTGCAAGGAGCTCTATTGCTTATCCAGAATTTCTCTGATTTTTCGTGACAGTTCGTTGATATTGAACGGTTTTTGCATGAAACCATTACACCCGCGTTCCAATATCTCTCTTGCTTGACCATCCAGACTGTATCCGCTTGAAAGGAGTACTCTTGCGTCGGGATTGATCTCCTTTATTTTGTCATAAGTCAGACCGCCACCCATGCCCGGCATGACCATGTCGAGGATTACCAGATCAATTTCATTCTTGTTGGCTTCATAGATCTCAACGGCCTCTGTGCCGCTCTTGGCATTTAGCACCGTGTACCCCAGTTCCTTAAGCATTTCGGTGCCTATGTCCAAAATCATTGCCTCGTCATCGACGATCAAGATGGTTTCCCTTCCCTGAACGAGCAGGTCTACAGTCTTGGCAGTGTCCTTGACCTTTTTCTCTGATCCGGGCAAGTAAATATAGAAGGAGGTCCCGTGCCCCTTCTCAGACTCAACATCAATATATCCGCCATGGCTTTTTATAATTCCATAAGCAGAAGCCAGCCCCAGACCTGTGCCCATGCCTACGTCCTTGGTAGTAAAGAACGGATCAAAGATGCGCTCCAACGTCTCTTTGTCCATACCTGTTCCCGTGTCAGTCACTGTCAACAAGGCGTAGTTTCCCGGTTTAGGGGTATATATCTTGCCCTTGATATCCTCATGCGTTGCATTCGCGCTTTGCACAATAAGGTTACCGCCTCCAGGCATTGCATCCGCGGCATTCACATAAAGGTTTAACAATACCTGCACAATCTGTCCTCTATCCGCCTCTATTGTAAATAAATCCTCAGCCAGTTCATGACTAATAGTGATCTCCTTTCTCGTTCTGCCAAAAGTCTCTGAGGTCTCTCTCACCAATTGGTTTAGATTGAGGGGCGTGACTTGATATTTTCCCTTTCTGGCGTAGCCAAGAAGTTGGCGGGTCAGCATGGCCCCGCTTTGAACCTGTTTTTCAAGCCCCTTGAGATACCGATAGTGTGGATGTAAGGAGTCAATTTTTGTTAGCATCAACGAGATAGCGCCCTGCATGGCCATGAGCAGGTTGTTAAAATCATGGGCAATGCCGCCGGCCAGGGTGCCAATAGCTTCCATTTTGTCAACTTGGCGAAGTCGAGCCTCCAGCTTTGCCTTTGCCTCCTCTGCCCTCTTGCGTTCGTCTATATCGCGAATAAGACCGTCGTAGGACAAGAGCTTGCCTTGTGCGTCATAATGGGGAACCAGAGTGTTTCTTACCCAGCGCATGACCCCGTCCTTACGGAATATGCGATGCTCGATGGGCGGCGCTTCTTGCCCCGCAATAACGCGCCTGGCCTGCCCCCAGACGATATCGCGGTCTTCCGCGTGGACCATTCGGATCCACAACCCAGGGTCAGAGGCATATTCCTCGGGGCTATAGCCGGTCACGCTGACACACGTAGGACTATGAATGGTTTCCACCGCACGTCCGGATTTAATGCGAACCGTGAAAATGTAGTCCGTCACCGCCTCGGTGATACGCCGATAACGTTCCTCGCTCTCCCGCAACGCTTTCTCGGCCCGCCTATGCTCCCTTTTCAGTCTATTTTGCTCAAGAGCGTTTTTTATTCTTCTCAACAATTCCTCATGTTCAAACGGCTTCGAGAGGTAATCGTAAGCCCCATGTCTCAGAGCCGCAACAGCCGATTCCATGGACGCTTGTCCTGTGATGGCAATGACCAAGGTCTCCGGTCGCTGACCACACACATAATCCAGGACTTGCTGGCCATCCATGTCAGGCATAACTATGTCCAACAGCACAATGTCAAAGGTTTTTTGGGCCAGACATCCTATAGCTTGTTTACCGTTGTTCGCTATATCTACTTCATAACAATGGGGAATTAATAATGTTTTCAGGCTCTCACACATACGGGGCTCATCATCAACTATTAGAATTTTAGGCACAGAAGACATAACTACCCTTGATAATAAAAAAGTGAGGTTGCCACGTGTCAGGGAGAAACAGTTTTGGCGTTATACAATTCATGGTGTCTTGTAATTAGGGATGTGAGGCCAGCAGCCAAAAGGAGATCTTGCGATCTTGCCACAGCATAAAGTGAGTCGTCTGAAAAGCAAGAGGAAGAAGGAGTCAGGTGAAATAATTGCTTTGTTTCTCACAATTCCTCGGGGCATAACCCCTGTACTTTATTAGTCAATCAAACAAATCTGAGCCCATTCGCGTTTCCGATAAGATATTGATAGAATATATATAACAAGGCGAACCGTAAAGCAAGTTTCTGGTGATATCTTGACGGGCTGTTGCCCAAACAAATTTGATCGCTGGTTTTTATCAACCATAGACATGACCTCCTTTATGAGCCTATCCCGGTTCTTCCGATTTGTCTTTATATACCTGCTCGGCAGTGTTCTTCAAATGGGTCACAACCTCTTCTAATACATTGTTAATCCTCTTAGATTCTTCAAAGATGATTCCTGTATACTTTTTTAGCTTGTCCTCGGTGCAGTCCCCGCTGGAGATGCGCGCTGCAAATCCTCCAACGGCAACGAGGGGATTTCTCAATTCATCCATCAACTTGAGGGACAGATCAGTTGCGAACTTCAACATTTCTATCTGCCTATGTTCTCGATACAGCCGTTTCTCACTCTCCAGTCGTGCCTCCTCGGCCCGCTTGCTCTCAGTCATATCGCGAAGCATCAGAACGAAACCGACCAGTTTCTCTTCTTTGTCCCAGATTCCTGAGACCCTTGCGTGAATGAAACGTTTGCCGTCCTTCTTATCCTGTTCAAAAGTAAATGTGTGCACTTTGTTTTCAGGGATGTTTTCAATGACCTTGTCGAATTGGAGTAATCCGAGGCCTTCCTGGAAATGAATTTCCTTTACATTCCGGCCAATGACCTCTTCGGCCGAGTACCCCAGGATTTGCTCTGCGCCGGGGTTGAAATATGAGATGCGGAGATCGAGGTCCGTGGCAACAATGCCTATGTCCATAGATGAATGAAGAATATTATCGAGATAGACGGTCTTTTCAGCCAGATCTCTTGAGGTGCTTTCTATCGTGACGTCTTTTTCTCTGATAGTCTCCTTGAGAGATTCAATATATTTGCCTTCAAGCCCTTTGACGATATCGGATTGGGTGGTCAATCCGACGATTTTGCCCTCGCTATCGACCACCACCAGCCTGCGGATATTTTTTTGCTTCATGATCTTGGCAGCTTCATGGATCGGGGTGTTCCGGGGCGCGGTTTGGACCGGGCAGCTCATGACCTTTTCGACTTTTAGCTGCCAGACATCGTCGCGATCGGCCAGCAGCTTGGCCACGTCGCGCTCGGTTAAGATGCCCACGGGACGGTCATCCTGCGTAATGATCAGGCAGCTTACGGATTTCTGTGCCATCTTGGTCAGGGCTTGATACACGGTAATGTCTTTGGATATGGTGAACAAGATTTTGGTCATTATTTCGGAAACCTTCTTGATCTCGATAAAATATTCATAACCGAGGTGGTCGATCAGGTTCGATTGAGTCACCACACCAACGGCCTGGTGTTCATCGTCGACAACGACCAGACGGCGTATTTTGTTAGTCGCGAGCAAATTGTAGGCTGCGTATACTTCTGTGTTTTTGTTTGCGGTTAAAACAGGCGAACTCATAAATTCCCGGATTTCGGCATCATCAAAGTCCGGCCCTTGCTGAGCGGTTAACCACACGACATTGCGTTCAGTAAAGATCCCAATCGGCCTGTTCTCTTCAAGAACCACGATACAACTAATATTTTTGCTCCGCATCATTCGAATTGTCTGAGAAACAGATGTCGTGGGGGTAACACTGACCACACCTGGGGTCAAGATTTCGTATAACCGTTTTTTCAGCATTTCTTATCCCTTCCTATCGTTGAAGCTGGAGGGCCCCCTCCATTTCAAGTGCCTCTTAGGTGTAAAACGTTTCACTTTGAACCCCGCAAATTTTTATTATTATAACGTTTTGTTCCAGTAAAAAGAAGTTCATTTTTGGGTCCGATGATTCAATTGCTAATTCAGCTTGTTACACACAATTTCGAAAACCGCTTTTTTCGGTATAATTATTGTTAGTTAATACTGAAATAGGGTCAAGGGGCTGTCTATTAACCCCTTGTTCATCAATTGAAAATGGGACAATAAAATATTAAAATTATATTTATGGTACCCAATTTTCCGGGAAAAAGGGTCTTCCGATTTTTGAACTTTTATTGTATACGGCAAGAATACGGTTTTTGACAAACCTTTATATCCATCTTTTAGCTTGGGAGCCCTATGAATTTTGCCTCAATAGCCAATGTTTTGGGTAAATTATTAATTGTTACAGGCTGTTCAATGGCGTTGCCATTAATATGTTCCTTGTATTTCAATGAAGGAGATCTGTTTTCAATACTAATTTCCCTCATAATTACGATCGCATTGGGACTGCCTCTCTGGTGGTTTTTTCGAAAAAATTACGAATTAAACATTAAAGACGGCTTTTTCATTGCCGTATTTGGATGGATTTTGATCTCTACAGTATCCGGCCTCCCGTTTATGATCCACGGATCGATCCCTTCTTTTACCGACGCTTTTTTTGAAATGATGTCCGGCTATACAACCACCGGGGCAACCATACTCACTGATATAGAGATAGTACCTCACGGACTGTTGTTTTGGCGAAGCGAAACTCATTTGCTCGGTGGAATGGGGTTTTTGACGCTAACCATTATATTCCTACCGCAAGGCATGGGAGGACTTCGTATATTTCGAGCAGAGTCAAGTCCTGGCCAGGTAATTACCAAAGAAAAATTTCAACCGCGCAATAAAGATACCATGATCTGGCTCTGGGGGATATATTTGGCGTTAAACCTTTTACAAACCCTTTTATTATGTGTTGGAGGAATGTCCCTTTTTGATTCTTTGTGTCATTCGTTCGGGACGGTGTCAACTTCAGGCTATTCTCCTAAAAATGCGAGTATCGGGTACTATGGCAATGCTTACTTTGACTGGGTGACCATTATATTTATGTTCTTGGGCGGTATGACCTTCATGCTTTTTTATTATATGTTGAAAGGGAACTGGAAGGCTTTAAAAATAAATACTGAATTCCGGTGGTATGTGGGTTTTTTGCTGTTTTTTTGCGGAGTTGTTTCATTGATTTTATGGAAGGACAACACGTATAGCAGCTTAATCGATTCTATTCGATATGCGACATTCCAGGTCATGTCTCTTTTAACCACAACCGGATTCACCACCGCCGATTATGAAAAATGGCCTCAGGCCGCGCAGATGTTTCTATATGCCGTGTGCTTTATAGGAGCCTGCGCCGGATCAACCACCAGCGGTATCAAGATCGTCCATTACGTCATCATTTGGAAATATATGGTCGCGGCAATAAAGAAAATATTTTTTCAGCCCATGTCTGTGGTATCTATCCGGCTTAACCAGCGTCCTGTTGACCCCCAAATGATTGATATTGCCATCTGTTATTTTATTGTAAACATATTTCTGGTATTGGGGGGGGGCTGTTTCATGGTGTTGGTGGATGATATGGACTATGTTACGGGCATGAGTTCCGTAATTGCCACACTCATGAATATCGGCCCGGGCTTCGGCACAGTGGGACCGTCAGAAAACTACGCGCACATTTCCGATGTGGGAAAATGGTTCTTGTCCTACAATATGCTGGTCGGCAGGCTGGAGATGTTTTCAGCGCTTGTCATATTCTATCCGTCTTTTTGGAAGAAATAACCCGGAAAGCAAACGGCGGATAGTGCTCATTTACACTAAGAATAATTCCTGAACATCTTTTAAATGAGGCGAAGTACAGACAACAATGACCCGCTCGTTATCGTGGATATGGGTGTCTCCCACAGCAACTTTCCATTCATCATCGCGAAAGATGCTGCCAATCATAATTTTTCCATAGTATGCAGAATCCATTTCGGAAAGGGGCTTGCGGGTAATGGGAGAGCCTGGAGCGGCAACAAGCTCAACCACTTCCGCCTCGAACCCATGCAGGTGGGCCACTGAAAGCAATTCGCCTCTTCGAATGAATTTTAGAATCTCGTTCCCTGCCAGGATTTTTTTGTCCAAGGCGATATCCGCCCCCATTGTGGCGGCCAGCACTAAGTATTCCTCTTTATTAACTAACGCGATTGATTTTGTGTGCCTATCCTGCGCATTAATAATTTTCGTACTCACCAGATGTTTAGCCAACAGGCAGCTCATGATATTGGTTTCATTGTCTCCTGTTGCGGTGATAAAAGTATCCATATCAAATAGCCCTGCCTTCACCAGAATATTCCCATCCGCCCCATCTCCATTTAAAACCTCTACATTGTTTAACCTGAAGGATAACTCTTGAGCACATTTTTCATCTTTTTCAATCAATTTAACTTCAACGGTTTTTTCTAACAACTCGGCAACACGGCTTCCCAGCAAGCCTCCGCCCAGAATCATCACCCGATGACGGAGCTGTTGTCTGACGCCTGTCAGTTCCATCAACCGTGGCAAATTATCGCTTCCGACCATAATATAAACTTGATCCTGAGGTAAAATCTCATGCTCACCGCCGGGGATGATCGTGGTTATTCCGCGAGCCATAGCAACAACTCGGAAAGGAAAGTCGCGATGCATATAAGAAATTTCTTTTAATTTCTTGTAAGCCAAGGGCGATGCTTCATGAATCCGGGTAGCCATCAGCTGAATTTGTCCCCCGGAAATATCGATGACATCGTTGCCTGCTCTGAGTTTAATCAGCCTTACAATTTCTTGAGCGGCCAACTCTTCCGGGTGAATCATCAAATCAATTTTTAAATCGTCAGCTTTTAAAAGAGAACTTTCATCCCCAAATTCCAGGGAACGAACCCTGGCAATCTTACGCTGAATTCCAAAGCGATCCGCAATCATTGAAGACAACATGTTCACGGCGTCATTATCGGTAACAGCAATGAGATAGTCCATCTTTTCTGCGTTGGCTTCTCGCCAACACTCGATACTCATTGCATTGCCTTGAATTAGCCGGGCATCTATATCCCCATCAGCATGGCGAATCAGTTTGATATCCGACTCTATGACTGTGATGGCGTATCCTTCATGGACCAGCCTTTTGGCCAGATAATATCCAACGCCGCCAAGCCCTAAGATCAAGATATTTTCATGTGGTGTCGTTTTTTTTCTAAACATAGATAAAAAGCAGGGTCCTGGTGCCCAAAAATTTTGAAAATCAGCCGAAGTGCTCGCTATCGTGAAAGCTCACCCATTGAATATCATAAGATCTGGGATTTTGCCAGCACATAGGGAATGGGGTCTGCTTCGAGTCTTGCCGGAGGAATAAATATCCGCCTCACGGCCAAAGGCGGGCAAAATCCGATAGTTGCTATGTCTCCAGTATGCCCGTCAAACGCCGTGCATACTCTTGACCTTTCTCCTCATCAGCCATTATCTTGATTCCCTTAGGGCCTTTTACTCCAAGTCCCAGTTCGACGGCCCTTCCGATTTGCTCCTGTTCAAAAATCGTAACTATTCAGCAAAAAATACAAAAAGAAGTAAAAAAAGACTTGACAGGGTTTTTGCGAAAAATTCTGGATTTCGATCCTGGTCGACGATTTCCCGTATTTCACCAAGCAGGCGGCCTTATAGCACGATAGAC
>JBDRFJ010000152.1:0-4318 GCA_043818915.1 Pseudomonadota bacterium
TTCCCGGACCGTTTCTTCAAATAACATGCAGAAATCGCAAACAAAGGAGGATAGATTATGAAAAAGCTATGGATGGGTTGCGTTGTGTTCTTTTTTATAATGGCCTTAGTGACAGTAGGAGCTGTAGATGCTCAAACAACCTCAAAACCTTTGGTGATAAGAGTTGCGGAAATAAGTCCCCCTACAGGCCCGCGTGCAGAGATGTTACAAAAAGCGATGGCCGATGTGGAAAGGCTGACCGAAGGCAGAATAAAAATGGAGGTGTACTGGAGTGAAACTTTGGTAAAGACGAAAGAAATACCGAAGGCGATTCAGAGGGGGGTTGCCGATATCGGTTATTGCGCACCAACCTATCATCCCGCGGAGTTTCCTCTGATGACGCACTTTATGTACGTGGCATTCCATCCAAAAGGAGAAGATTCTGACTATATAACCAGAAAAGGTTGGGAGTTATACGATAATTGCAAACCGCTCCGCGATGAGGTTGAAAAGCTGGGGCAGACAGTTTGGATCATGCTTCCCTATGATTCGTATGTCATGTATTCAAAAAAAATAGTTAAAGGGCTCGATGATATGAAGGGAATGAGAATACGGGTTACTGGAGACGGTTATGCAAAAATGGTGAAAGCAATAGGGGCTTTCCCCACGTATACAACGGCTCCGGAATTATATAATGCCCTGGAAAGAGGGACGGTCGATGCAGCATTGTCGGGATGGGAACCGGGGAAAAGGTATGGATTTTTCGAGGTAGTGCCCTATGTGATCGAGACGAACTTTAGTTTTCAGTATGCCTTCAATAATGTTTCTTTGTCAGCTTTGCAAAAGATGTCAGAGAAGGACAGGAAAACGTTCCTCGAAGTAGGCCGGAGGTCATCCTTGGAGTTTGGGGAGAGAATGAAAAAAGAAAGGGCAGAGATCAAAGCTTTTATGATTGCGAAAGGGATCAAAGTCCTCCCATTTCCGGATGAAGAGAGGGACAAATGGGCGGCAAACCCGGAAGTAAACGGTCTCATCAAGGAGTGGATTGACGATCAGAACAAGGCAGGAAGGCCTGGAACAGAGGTAATGAAAACCTTTCTAAAAGTATGGGGAATAGAAAAATGGATGCCTTCAGGGTATTGAAATGGCTTGATCAAGAAGAATAAATTTTGAATAGAGGCGGGAATGGGTTGCAGGATTTCATATTTACCATTTCCCGCCTCATTCATGAATCATCTTGTGCGTGTATCCAACTGCCACCAGCACCCAACTAAGCTCACGAGGGCAGGATGAACAATGTGGACGGGCGATATCAGTTGGTGGAAGCATTGGCGATGCAACATTTGAAAAACACAGGAAGAGATGCAGAAGGTAATGACATGGCGCCATAACCGATGCGAGATACTGTTGCAGATCAAGCCTTGGTTAGATTCCATCCAACACCTCAAACCCAAGGATATTGTGTCGAGAAGGTGTACTATGTCTTCACTCGGTCGCTCGGCGTCACGATCGACAAGGTGCTGATTCGCCCGACTGAATATCTGTGATGGTCCGTTGTCATTACCAAGACGGCTGGGCTGTGATGACCAAGTCTATATAAACGTTTTTACTTCGGTTTGGCCGGGTTTGGGGGTGCATAAAATATGAAAATATTAAAATCAATAGGAACAGCCATTAATTTTACTGTAGTCGAGATTTCTGCATGGCTTGCCTTGATATTGACATTGCTGGTCTCATTTGACGTTATATTAAGATATATATTCAAACAATCCATTCCTGGAGCGGTCGAAATAAGCCAGGTCTTACTCACCTTCATGGTATATCTGATTCTCGGCGCAGTGCAGGAGAGAAAGGATCACATTCGTATAGACTTCTTCATCGAACGAATTCCCGTCAAAATCCGGAGGTATTGGGAAGTGGTTATATCCATCGTCGGTGTGGCCTTTTTTTCATTTCTGTTAGTCTATTGCTGGGAATCATTTCTTTCCTCATATGAAATAAAAGAGTTCTATGGGGGTGCCATCAGAATACCCATATATCCGGGTCGGGCTGCCATTGTTGTTGGTGTCGGTTTAATGGTGGTCGCCCTTATAAAGGACATCAAATTGTTTATGACTTCGAAAGACGAAGTATCTATCCCAGTGTCATCCGATCAGAGAGAAATAGAGGAGGCGATTGAAAGAGAGGAAGCCCAAGAAAGAATCAGCAAAAAGTAAATTATCAGATTAGATACGGATTGTACTGATTAGCTTGCCGGTTTGATCAGAGTATTAGAGCCCGTTCAATAATTCAGTTTTAGGATTGGTTTTTCTTCTCTTATTGTTCAATACGGATGTTCAATATTACAGAGAAGCACAATATTATTAATATATAAGGGTATTTACTAAATATGCCTATTTATCAAGGAGCCGGAAACGTTATTTTTTGAGTTACATCACCCTCGCAAACGCAGTAAATTTGAGTTAACTTTTTTCAAAATATTGACTTTCCGGAGGCTGATCGCTCGGAAATGCAGCAAATTTGAGTTATATTCATTTTTTCAGCTTTGTAACTATCAGTAATTATTAGGCTAAAATAGTATTGAACAGGCTCTATTAGAGGTACGTTGAAAGGAGATTGCAATGGATCCTGCAATGATTGGGTTTTGGGGAATCGCCATATTGATAGTCTTGCTGATTCTTGGATTCCCCGTATTTATTGCCATGGCAGTCACAGGCACAGTCGGGTTTTATGTCATTACGGGAAATGTTGGGGGGGCAGGCGCGCTTGCTGCAGGAATGGCATATTCTGTAGGGTCGACCTATGAATTTAGTGTTATGCCTTTTTTTATACTGCTCGGGATGATCGTTTATGAGAGTGGGACTGCAACTTCCATATATGAAGCCGCATATCGGTGGGTCGGGAAAATACCGGCCGGACTGGGTATCGCGACCTGTTTGGCAGTGGCTTTCTTTAGCGCCGTGAGCGGATCCAGCATGGCTTGTGCGGTAACTTTTTCGAAAATAGCAATCCCTCAATTGGTCAGCAAAGGATACAATAAATCGCTGGCTTGCGGACTTATAGCCGGTGCGGCAACTCAAGACGCCCTTATTCCACCCAGCGCTCTTCTGGTTATATATGCAATTGTAACGGAACAATCCATTGGGAAATGTCTTATGGCCGGATTTTTACCGGGATTGCTCTCCTGCCTATTATACATCATTGCCCTTGTCATCCTGGGAATATATAGAACTGATTGGGTGCCGAGAGGAGCGTCCTTCACCATGAAAGAGAAAGTGGAATCGTTAAAGGGCGCATGGCAAATCCCTCTTCTTGCCGTCATTATTTTGTACGCCATATACAGTGGGATTTGCACTCCTACCGAAGCCGCGGGTTTCGGAACGTTTGTGGCCCTGGTCATGGCTGCCTCATTGGTAGGGTTCAAGAGATTGAACCTTCGGCAAAGCCTGAGGAGCACGGTTATTTCATCAACGATGATATATGCCATTTTGTTCGGGGCATTCGTTTTTGGGAGTTTTATGTCGGTATCCAACATACCAAATATGCTATCTAATATTATCAAAACTGCTGGCCTTGGCCGGGAAGTGGTCCTGGCAATCATAATCATTCTATACTTTGTCATGGGTTGTTTCATGAGTCCTACCGCCATGGTCGTGATTAGCATGCCAATCTTTTTCCCGGTCATCACAGCTCTGCGTTATGACCCCATATGGTTTGGCATCATTGTTGTTAAAATGGCAGGTATAGGAATGCTTACTCCCCCTGTGGGGATGAGTGTATATGCCGTGAAGGGTACAGTCAAAGATCTGTGTCCGCTTGAAGATATTTTTAAGGGAAGCATGATATTTTTAATCATGGATCTCATTACACTTTTTTTACTTATCATATTCCCCTCAATCTCTACGATATTACCCGACATGATGGGAAAATAACTTAAAATGGAGTTGGAATTGTAAACAGTTGATTTTATAGGTGGTGTGCAAAAACCGGATCGAGAGTATTTGCTTTATTTATATGGAGGAGAAGATTTATTATGGAGAAGCTAATAATTACGGCTGCGGTAGCCGGTTCAGTTCCGACCCGACAGAATAACCCGAATATCCCTTACTCCCCGGAAGAGATTGCTGATGAAATCGTGCGTTCGTGTGGAGCGGGGGCTTCCATCGCCCATGTCCATGTTCGAGATCCAAAAACGGGAGCCGCCTCGTTTAATCTTGAGTATTTTCGAGAAGTAAGAGATCGAGTCCGTTCCCGATGCAATATTCTGTTGAACTTTACAACCAGCGGACTCAATATTCCATTGGGAGAAAAATTTCTTGAAACACGGATGAGCAACACA
>JBDRFJ010000153.1:0-22014 GCA_043818915.1 Pseudomonadota bacterium
GTCCGAGAATTCTGATCCTACTGCAAAAGAGTGAGAAACGGCCCAAATCTCCGCAAGTTTTCGTCAAATAGGCCTGCTATTCTCCTCAAATTTGCGAAAATTTTGTCTCGTTCTCGCTCTTTTTCGTTGCGGACATAATTCTCGGACAGCCTCCTATGGTACAAGCGGTTTCACTATATGCCGTTTCTGGACGGACACTATTTAGCCTTTTGATACTTCCTGACCGCTCTATTATGTTCTTTTATAGTCCGGGAAAAGTGGTGGGTGCCGTTGTTTTTGGAGACAAAATAGAGATATGATTTGTCTGCCGGATTGAGGATTGATTTTAATGAGTCTAAGCCCGGGTTGGAAACAGGTCCGGGGGGGAGGCCTTTAATTCTGTATGTATTGTAAGGTGTATATGTTGCGAGGTCTCTACGGGTTAGATTTCCGTCAAAATCCTCTATACCGTAGATAACCGTGGGGTCGCTCTCAAGACGCATTCCCCCTTTCAGACGATTCAAAAAAACTGCCGCGATAAGCGGTCTTTCTGAAGGGTCGCCTGTCTCCTTTTCTACGATTGAGGCAAGAGTAACCACCTCGTGGAATGAGAATCGTATCGAATCAGATCTTTTTTCCCATTCCGGAACAAACACTTCACGGAACCGCGTTATCATGGCTTTTATCACTGTATCAGCATCTATAACTTTGGGGAAGCGATAGGTATCAGGGAAAAGATATCCTTCAAACGAGTTACCCTCAATGCCTGCTTTTCGGGCTCGTTCGTAAGACATGGCTGCTGCAACAAATACTTCACTATCCATAATCTCATTATTTTCCAAGAGGTTCCCAATCTGGTACACGTTATACCCTTCAGGTATTGTAACGCTATAAAGAATTGTCTTCCCTGTGCTTAAGTTGTCCAAAAGCTCATTTGGAGTTATACGGAAGGAAAGGCTGTACTCTCCTGCCTGTATTTTTGTGTCTAATCTTCTTATACGGGCAAGGAGCCTAAATTTTATAGAATTATGTAATAATCCCGAGTCCGTGAGTTGTCTTGCGGTATCCCGAAAACTTTGACCGGAACGGATTTGGATAATTACGTTCCTGTCTATGTCAGAAACGGGGGTATTGCCGTATTGGTTCAAGATTACATATGAACCAACCGTAAGTCCCCCTGCCACGAGGAGAATTACAATGATAAAGCCGATCGCTTTTTTTAACATAATAATAAGTTAGAAGTTAAAAAGGATAGGTCTCTGTTCCCGCACCTACTTTTTACCTACTATAGTTGTTAATAATCGGCAAGTCCCTCTCGTTTGTTAACAGTGTATTTTTAAAACATTCCGGTTTTGCAAATAGCATGTTGAACTATGAGGCTGTCCGAGAATTCTGATCCTACTGCAAAAGCGTGAGAAACGGCCCAAATTCCCGCAATTTTTCGTCAAATAGGCCTGCTATTCTCCTCAAATTTGCGAAAAATTTTGTCTCGTTCTCACTCTTTTTCGTTACGGACATAATTCTCGGACAGCCTCATAGAAGACAATATTGATCTTCAGAAAATTTTCATGAATTTTTAAAAGTCTCAATATTGGTAGGTGGTAGGATGCGAAGAGAATATCAGGCTGCCTGTGCTTCTTCGATCTCCCTCAAGCTCACCGACACTAATTTCGAAACACCCCGGCTCTCCATGGTAACCCCGAAGAGGATATCGGACATCTCCATGGATTGTTTATTATGGGTAACTAATATAACCTGGGAGCGTTCGGCTATATTCTTGAGTAAGTTGGTGAAGCGGTCTACATTCACGTCATCCAGGGGGGCATCGATTTCGTCTAAGAGACAGAACGGAGAAGGTTTAATGAGATATATCGAAAAAATAAACGCAAGGGCGGCAAGGGTCTTTTCTCCGCCTGAAAGAAGGGACATGCGGAGCAGTTTTTTCCCGGGAGGATGGATAAGGATTTCCACACCCGATTCAAGGGGGTTGTCCGGATCGGTAAGATCGAGTCTGGCGGTTCCCCCCTCAAAGAGTGTAGGAAATACGGTCTGAAGTTTCTCATTGATCGCTGTAAACGTCTCCAAAAATTTTTTCTTTGTGGTTTTGTTGATTTTGCGAATTACCCTTTGCAGGTTTTCAACCGCCTTTTCAAGATCCTCATATTGTGTATTGTAAAAATTAAGGCGCTCATTAAGGGTTTCGAATTCCTTTATTGCTGCAAGATTTACGTCACCCATACCGGCCATTTTCTCACGCAAGCGAGCGAGTTTGCCCTCTTTTTCGGTCAAATCAATCCCATCAATATTCATAGTGTCGGCCAACACCTTTAGATCTTCATGATACCGCTCATTGATTCGGGCAGTTAGGTGTTCCGACTTGAGCCGTCTCTCGGACTGTTCCATCTCTAATTGTTGAATCTTCTGCTGCGTCTCTTTTTGAACGGTCTCAACCTCAGAGACAATCTGACCATTTTCAGTCAGCTTGCTATCGATCTCCTGGAATGCCGTCTCACTTTCAGAAAGGGTGGTTTCAACAAGTTTAAGCTCGGCGTACAGTTGTTCAAGGCGATCCTTTTCATCACGTAGTCGTATCTTTGTGGCTTCAATGTCTGTTTCCGTCTCCTCCAATTCTTCGGCCAACTGGTCGATACGGTCAACACCGTCGATCTGAAAAGACTCCAGGCGTCTGAGATCGTTTCGCGCGTTCTCCCTCTTTGCCTTAAAGGAGGTCAATTCGAGCTTAATCTCCATTACTTCTTGATTAAATGTTTCAAGATCGTCGGAGCCCCTTCGTACCTGTGAATCCAATGTGGCAATACGTGTCTTGGAAGTAGAAACCTCTTCTGAAATCTTTGCCAGAAGTTCGTTGTATTGTGAAATCGCCTGTTCAATATCGCTCTCTTCCCCCCTCATCTGTTCAACTTCCAGGTGCGCGATCTCCAGATGCCGCCGAGCATGTTTCAAGTCTTCTTCTATCCTATAGAGAGCTTTTTCCGCGTCTACCTTTTCTGCTTCTTTTGATCGGAGATTTTGCAATGCCTTCTGTTGCTTGGATTCCAGAATACACGCAGAAGCCTCCATGTCCTCCTGCTCCGCTTTCGCAGCCTCAAGGCGCAATTTGAGATCCGCGACAATCGTGCCCAGCCTTTTTATCTCGCGTTTTTTTGCTAAGATGCTTGCTTCCGCCTTTTCCGGGCTTCCGCCGGTGAGGATCCCATCACAAGAGACCCTGTCGCCATCCTTGGTAACTACGGTCTGAAATGCCCCGTTACGATTCCACAGGCTCAGGGCATCATGAAGATTTGCCGCTACCACTACGTGCCCAAGAAGGTGTTCGACCAGGACCTCATATCCCTCTTTAGCGGTTACATGGTTCAAAAGGAGGCCGGTTCGGTTCGGTTTAGAGCCGTGGACCATGTCAGAGAGAGGTTTAAAGGTATTGATCGGGATAAAACTCCCTCGACCGGAGGCCTCGCTTGACAGATAACTTATTGCCTTTATCCCTTCTTCCTGGGTTCTTACGATCACATGTTGCATGGCATCACCCAGTGCTGCCTCAACAGCCAACTCAAAAGAGGATTCTGGTTCGACGATGTCGGCTACCAGACCACAAACCCCGTTTTCGCACGCCCGAGAGCTGTGGCGTTGCATGATGACCCGCACGCCCCCCTTGAGCCACTCGTAATTTTCATCTATCTTGCGTAGCGCATTGTGTCGGGAACGGACCTCCTGAAACTCAGAACTCAGGATCTGGACATCCTTGACCTTTTCCCCCAGCGTCCTGCGATGCTCCCGCAACTCCGTTTCTAACAAATCTGTCTTGCGGTTCAGTTTCTCTATCGCAGCTCCTACTGTTTCAATGTCTGCTTTGGCATTGCCTAACTTTTTGTCAAGTTCGGAGACCAGCGCCGTAGCCTTTTTTGCTTCGTTTCGAGACTGTACAATTCTTTGATTCAATGATGTTTTATTTCGGGCGGCATTCTGGTGTGTGTTTTTGTACTGGGCCTCACGGGTGAGGAGGGAAACCAAATCCCCCTTTTCTCGTTCAAGAGAAGCCTTAAGCTCGGTCAGATGTTCCTTCAGGTGGTGTTCCTTTTTTTCTTTTTCTCTCAGCCCAGCTAATTTTTTTTCAATCTCTATTTCAAACTGCGAAACCGCTTCTTCCAATCCAGACAGTTCTTCGGCAAGCTCACGGTTCTTTTCCGCTATCTCTTGCCGTTCCCGCCGAAGTTGCGCAACCTCAAGATCGAGTCGTTTCATATCTTTCTGATGATGGAGAATATCGTTTTCTCCCTTGTCTATTGCCCGTTGACATTCGTGTTGTCGATTTCTTTGTTCCGAAATAGCCTTTTCCCTTTGAACTCGTTCCCATTTGATTTTTTCTATCGCGGCATCGAGTTGGGCCAATTTAGCGCCATGTTCCACGTCAGCATCTTTCAACGATTTTAAGAGATCGTACCCTTCCTTAAATTGGTCGAGGATCTGACGGTACTGATGTACAGTGAGGAGGATATCTATATCACGAACCCGGTCGCGATATTTCTTAAAGCGCTCCGCCTTCTTGGCCTGGCGGTTCAGCGCATTTCGCTGACGCCTGATCTCACCGATGATGTCGTTGACCCTAAAGAGATTCTGACGAGTCTTTTCGATCTTGCGAAGCGCTTCCTGTTTCTGATTTTTATAGCGGGTGGTGCCGGCGGCTTCTTCAACGAAATAACGTATCTCTTCGGGACTTGCCTCAATAATGGCTCCGATACGCCCCTGCTGTATAATAGAATAGGCCCTTGCCCCAACGCCGGTACCGAGAAATATGTTGTGGATATCCTTGAGCCTACATGAACGCTTATTGATAAAATATTCGCTTTCTCCTGAGCGAAAGAGTCGTCGTCCTATTGAAATTTCCGGCAGATCTCGATATTCTTCAGGCAGATGGCCATTGCTGTTGACCAGAGTCATAACAACTTCGGCCATATTCATTGGATGTCTCTCATCTGTGCCGGCAAATATTATGTCTTCTCTTGACTTGCCGCGCAGTTGCTTGACGCTCTGCTCGCCCATGACCCACTGCACGGCGTCTATGACATTGCTTTTTCCGCAGCCGTTCGGCCCGACCACAGCGCTGATCCCGGAAGAAAATATAAAAGAGGTCTTTTCCACAAAGGATTTAAAACCGCAAATATCTAATTTTTTGATATACATTGCTTCTTGCCTTTAGTTGCAACCTACTTACTCTTACGGGCGAGGGGTTTTATTATATTTTGCCGCTCAAACTTCTCTTTTGTCAAGAATAACAAAGCAAAATTCCTTTGTAAAGGGTAAACATACAATAAAGTGTATATGCAAACACTTATATATACAATATATAGGATGTCCTGTGACTTCTTTTCTATTAGACATATCAGGCGCGCCGGGCACATTCCCAATCCAACACTTCTTGACAGAATAAAACCTCTTTGTTAGTTTCCGTCCAGAAAAAGGTGGTCTCTCTATCAGGACTGTGCTATCGAAATCCGCGATCCGCAATCTGAAATCCGAAATAGTATAACCGAGGTTTTCTTATGGAATTTGAAAGTGTCATGGGGCTGGAAGTACATGCTCAACTTCTCACCCGAACCAAGATATTTTGCAGTTGTTCTACTGAATTCGGCGCTCCCCCGAATACCCACACTTGTCCTGTCTGCCTGGGAATGCCTGGGGTTTTGCCGGTTTTAAACCGAAAAGTGGTCGAATATTCAATACTTATGGCCCTTGCCACGCACTGCGCAATTGCGCATAATAGCAGATTTGCCCGTAAGAATTACTTTTACCCTGATCTCCCAAAGGGATACCAGATTTCCCAGTACGAACTCCCGATCGCAGAACATGGTTATATTAATGTTGAAATCAATGGGACCAAGAAAAAGATCGGAATTACCAGAATACACATGGAAGAAGACGCCGGCAAGCTGAAGCACGATCCGTATAGACCGGTAAGTCTTGTAGACTTTAACCGTACCGGCGTCCCCTTGATCGAGATCGTAAGCGAACCGGATATCCGGTCACCTGAAGAGGCAGGCCAATACCTTCGCCATCTTCGTTCTATCTTACGATATCTTGAGATTTGCGACGGTAATATGGAAGAGGGGAGTTTCAGGTGTGATGCAAATGTCTCCATACGTCCCGTGGGCGCAGAGGAGTTCGGCACACGGGCTGAGCTCAAGAATATGAATTCCTTTAAGAACGTGGAGAAGGCCCTTGCCTATGAAATTGAGCGTCAAAAGAGCATTGTAGAAGACGGTGGAACAGTGGTCCAGGAGACCCGGCTCTGGGATGATGACAAAGGAATTACTGTTGCAATGCGCGGAAAAGAAGAGGCACATGATTATCGCTACTTCCCGGACCCCGACCTGGTCCCGTTAGTCATTGATGAGGAATGGATCGCCTCGGTGAAAGATGTGCTTACTGAACTGCCTGAAGAAAAAAAGGAACGATTCATAACGGAATACGACCTGCCGTCCTATGATGCAGAGGTCCTTACCACCGGCAAGGACCTTGCCGATTATTTTGAGGCATGCGTCAAAAAGTTTTCCCAACCCAAACAGGTGAGTAACTGGGTAATGGGGCCGCTCCTCGGCGTACTCAAGGCGCAGGAAAAAGAGATAGGAGAAAGCCCGGTATCTTCCGATCGTTTGGCCGAGCTTTTACAGTTGATCGATTCAGGCACAATTAGCGGCAAGATCGCCAAGACAGTCTTTGAAGAGATGGTCAAGACCGGCAAGTCTCCCAAAGAGATCGTGGAGAAGAAGGGGCTGGTCCAGGTTACGGATACCGGTGCGATAGAAGAGATTGTTAAAAATATCCTGTCTCAGTTTCCAGATGAAGTGGAGGCTTATAAAGGCGGGAAGAAAAAGTTGCTTGGTTTCTTTGTAGGGCAGGTAATGAAAGAGACCAAGGGTAAAGCAAATCCTCAGATAGTTAATGAGATTCTGAGAAAACTTTTGGGTGGTTAAATTTTACGAAACCGTCAAATTTAGGAATTGGGGAATTGAGAAGTGGTCAACACTATCGTCTGGAAAAATAATAGAGTCATCATGATCGACCAGCGGAAGCTTCCGCTAAAAGAAAAATATTTTGTCTGTACTAATTATCGCAGAGTAATCGATGCGATTAAACGGCTGGTCATACGGGGGGCTCCGGCCATTGGTGTGGCCGCGGCCATGGGAGTTGCGCTTGGCGCTCGTGCTATTCGCGCAAAGAAGGTGGAAACCTTCCAGAAAAACTTAGACCGGATTTGCCTGGAAATAAAGGCCGCACGTCCCACAGCGGTCAATCTTGCATGGGCTGTAGAGCGGATGGCGCGTCTGGCCTACGATCATGCCGCAGACGGAATAGACGCGATCAAGCATCTTTTGGTTGAAGAATCCCAAAAGATGCTTTCCGAAGACATTGCCATCAACCGCGAGATGGGGCGTCATGGCCAAACGTTGCTGAGAGATGGTGATTGCGTACTTACGCATTGTAATGCCGGAGCGCTTGCTACTGGAGGTTATGGCACGGCGCTCGGTGTTATCCGGGCCGCTGTAGAGGCAGGGAAAATAATCACAGTCCTTGCCGACGAGACGCGCCCGTTCCTGCAGGGGGCCAGACTTACCACATGGGAAATGATAAAATCCGGAATCCCGGTAACCTTGATCACAGACAATATGTCAGGCTATCTCATGCGCCAGGGGAAGGTGACTGCGGTGATTGTGGGGGCGGACAGGATCGCGGCCAACGGGGATGTAGCGAACAAGATCGGAACATATATGGTGGCAGTCCTGGCCAGGACCCATAAGATACCCTTTTATGTGGCCGCCCCCCTTTCCACTATCGACAGAAACACTCCAACAGGCGATCAGATTCCGATAGAAGAGCGTCCTCCCGAAGAGGTTACTCATTTCCAGGGAAAGCGTGTAACCCCTGCCGGTGTATTAGTGGAAAATCCCGCCTTTGATGTGACCCCGAATCGGTATGTCACAGGAATCATAACAGAAAAGGGGATTGCCTATCCCCCCTTTAAGTCTTCGTTGGCAAAGATGTTTTTATTATAGAAAGACTTTTTACGAAGCCATCAATTTTTTTTGCAGCCGAACCTATACGTATCTTTGGAAATTCCTTTGACATCCTTTCCCATTTCATTTTTTTTGAGTTGCCATCTTGACAACACCTATATGTTGTGTTTTACTTTATATCAGTACACAGCATATGGGGAGTTTGAGTCTCTTGCAACCTCCTTAAGTCCTTTAAAAAAACGTAACTATTTATCTCACCGCAAAGGCGCAAAGAGCGCAAGGAAAAACATCACAAAGAAATTGTGGAATTTCGGGACCGTGAATTCAATGAAAATTTAAATTCCTAAATTTCGATATTCGGCTTATCCTCCTGAAAATTGAATTAGTAAGCTTGTTAATAGTATTTTGAAACTTTGCGCTCTTTGCGCCTTTGCGGTGAACTATTTTTTAAATTTTTTTTCTAATCTTTATGATAACGAAAGGTGATTTCTATGGGATCTTTGGTGCAATTATCATCTCCTGAGCAAGAAAGACGAATGCGAGACACAACGGACATGGCGCTCTTTGTGCATACATCAAAAGAGGCGATCGACGGGTGGGACCGCGAAAAGATCGTAGACGCGCTGATGCGAGAGACCTTTGTGGATCGTGACACAGCAGATGCGATCAGCCTGGAAGTGGAACAACAGATTTTCACTTCCGGAATCAAGATGTTGACGGCCCCCCTGATTCGTGAATTGGTCGACGCAAAGTTGATAGAACGGGGCTTGGAACAGGCCCGTATGATGCATACCCGGCTTGGGGTACCGCTTTATGACGCGGAACAGATTATTATGCATCCCAACAAGGAGAACGCGAATGTCCCGCACGGGCCTGAAGCCACCAACCTGACGCTGGCCGAAGGGATCAAAAAAGAGTATGCACTCTTAAACGTTTTTCCTCAAGATGTCGGAGATGCCCATATGCGCGGCGACATACACCTTCACGACCTTGGGTTTATTGATCGGCCTTACTGCTCCGGCCAATCCCTGGAGTACTTGAAAAAATTCGGGCTGAATCTCCCGAATTCCCTTGCAATGGCAAAACCGGCCAAGCATCCCGAGGTTCTACTTGCTCATATGGTAAAGTTTGCAGCCGCTCTGCAGAGCAACTTTGCCGGGGCCATCGGCTGGGACGCGGTCAACCTGTTTTTCGCCCCATATATTGTGGACCTAAGTGATCGGGAGGTAAAACAGCTTGCCCAGATGTTGATTTTCGAGTTCTCCCAGCAGGCAGTGGCACGGGGCGGGCAGGCCATCTTTTCCGACATTAATCTATATTGGGAGGTTCCAAAACACTTTGAAGACGTCCCGGCGATAGGACCGGGGGGGACTTATACCGGCAAGACATACGCGGAATATGAAAAGGATGCTCAGCGATTTGTATGGTTGCTTTTTGATGTATTTAAAGAGGGGGACGGTGCGGGGAGGCCCTTTTTTTTCCCGAAACCGCTTGTACACATCACGGAAAAGTTTTTCAAGACACCGGGGCACGAGGACTTTTTGAATCATATCTGTGATGTTGCCGCAGACAAAGGGAACACCTACTTTGTCTTTGACCGTGGGAGCACTGCCAAGATATCTGAATGTTGCAGACTGAGCTTTAAACTGGAACGATCAGATCTTGAAGATGCCAAAGAGCCATGGAAGATGCGGTATTCAGCACTCCAAAACGTGACGCTGAATCTCCCTCGAATTGCCTACAGGTCTGGTAAAGATAATACCAGTTTGTTTGAAAATATCACAGAAATGATGAAGATAGCAGCAGATGCTCATAGAAAAAAACGAGAATTCATACAGAGGCTTCTTTCAAACGAAAAATCGGGCCCTCTGAGTCTCCTGACCATGAAACTCGATGGGACGCCTTATCTGAGGATGCACCGATGCACCTACTTGATCGGTATGGTTGGTTTAAACGAGTTGATTCAATATCATATGGGGCAAGAGATGCACGAGTCAGAAGATGCCACAAAATTCGGTTTAAAAGTAATCGCCCATATGAAACTTGTGTCTGATAAATTAAGCCAAAAGTATGGAATGCGGTTTGTTTTGGAACAGACCCCGGCAGAAAGCACGGCTTACCGTTTTGCCAAACTCGACCTTAAATATTATCCCGAGGAAGCCAAAGAGATCGTAAGGGGAAATCTTGATAAGAATGAAGTCTATTATACCAATTCTACATTGTACAATGTAGGCGCCTCCATGAACCCGATCGAAAGGGTAAGGCTTGAAGGGAGATTTCATCCGATCATAGAAGCCGGCGCCATTACCCACGTTTGGTTGGGCGAATCAAAACCGTCAAAGGAGTCATTGGCAAATTTTGTGACAAAGACCTTCAAATATACGAAAAACGACCAGATCGCATTCTCTCCGGAATTTACAGCCTGTAAAGAGTGCGGCAAGGTCAGCCGAGGGCTGCATGAGAAGTGTTCCTATTGCGGCTCGGAAGATGTGGATGGCATCACCCGCATTACAGGCTATTTTACTCGAGTCTCGAGCTGGAACAAGGGAAAGCTCGGTGAATTAAAAGATCGATATCGTAATCAAGGATATTTTGTAAGAGAGGAGGCACTATGACACTTTTCACCAAGAGCCTTTGTAGCGCTTGCCAGGAAGTAAAACAACAATTTGATCTTGAAATGCTGGGAATAAAACTGGAAGAGTTGGGGCCTGACAACCCCGGCGCTTTAGCACATCTGGCCTGGCATGAATTAGTAGAGACCGTAGAAACAAAAGGGCTTCCGATCTTGGTGCTTGACGATTCAAGCTCCATTGCCGACGCGGATAAAATAAAGGATTATCTTTCTTCGATCGATAAGAGTTAGGTAGTGTCATCCGGAAACGGCATTTTTTCGCCCCGATAAAGTTAGCTGATAGATCCATGAGCTAACTCGTCTCGGGACAAATTTACTATATCCGGATGGACACTAAGATAATAGATGTATGGGTAATATTCCGCCTATTAAAGGTTTTATAGAAACCTCTTTTTTAGACTGGCCGGGGAAGGTCTGTTCAGTACTTTTTCTTCCGTACTGCAATTTCAGGTGCCCGTTTTGCCATAATCATGTATTGGTCAATGCGGCCGAGTCCCTGGAATCTATTCCCCTGGACACTGTTTTAGATCGTATCCGCTCCATGCGGGAATGGATTGACGGAGTTTGTATTTCCGGGGGAGAGCCGACCATCCATCCGGAACTTCTTGAAATGATAAATGTAATACGCGCGGAAGGGTTTAAAATTAAGCTCGATACCAATGGTACTCAACCCGAAACTTTACGTTATCTTATTATGGGAAAATTTGTTGATGAGATAGCTATGGATGTCAAGGGACCCTTAGATGATATCAGCTATTCGGCATGCGCAGGAGTATCCGTTCCTGTTGATCTCATCCGAAAGAGTATAAACCTTTTGTTGGAAGATCGTGTTCCATATACGTTTCGTACCACCGTGGTCCCCTCCCTTCTGCCTGAAGATAAAATTTATGAAATGGCGAAGCAACTGCGGCGGGCAACCGGTCTAATTCTACAGAATTTTAATCCGGCGGATCCGATGGACTCAACCTTAAAAACAGTAGCGCCATATTCTGAAGAGAAGCTGACAGAGATCCAAGAAGGTGTGGATAAAATTATTAAAAGCGCTAAAAGTATGGTCACGGAGTCGGCAGCAACGGGATTGCACTGAAAAAACTTATTGTGCTCTAAACCTACGTTGAGCGATTTTTGACTCGATCTGCACCAATCTCTTCCTCAAAAATCGCTCAACGTAGGCTGAAAAATGGTGAAAATCTCCGAAAAACAAACATAATGCCTGGTAACCGTTTGAGGAGACCGACGTTTCCCCAAAGACGTACTATAAGCAAGGTGTACAAAATGCGGAAAGAGGGATATGTACAATACAATATTAACTTGTTTGATAAGCCTCTTATAGTCAGAGGATTTCAATGCAACAGGATGATTTTAAAAATAAAAAAGCACATAAGGATGGTGTAGAAGTGGCTGAATCACACCCTAACATAGACACGAATGACCCGCGCTCGCCTGGTTTATTATCTTTTTTGCGCAAGGACAAGGAGAATAGCATTTCTCGAAACAACATCTTTCCCCCTCGCAAAAAAAAGATTGGTACGGAGAACGCCGGTCTTTGGGGAACTATTAGTAAAAATCTCTATAACCGTCTTGAGGCGTTCGGCATTATAGATTCATCCGGCATGGAAGTTAAGTTCGATTTTGAGTTTAACCTTCCCATAAAAAATCAGGATGTACCAATGCTGATTCAGATTAAAAAACGTGCCGAAAGTGAACTAACAGAAACGGTAGACATCGAAATGTTACAGAGACAGGTTGCAGATGTTATCGGCAACAGTAAGATAAAAAGATTCGTAGCCGAACTCGACAATGAGGGTAATATCCATCCTATTTACTTCGTAGACTTTAAGGACAAGGTGGTCTCTTTATAACAGAAAAACTGAACACTGAGGCTGTTTACGAAAAATCTATCTCTTTCGCTTCATCTATCTGCGCAGAGCTTTCAGCTCTCTCCCAAAACTCTTGAATATTTTTCACCAGCATCCCCCAATTACGTCTTTTGTACGGCTCCGGCTCCTTCCACCCGGCCAGACATTTCAGCACACTGGTAACCCGTTCTCCTGTCACGGGATGAATATATTCTTTCGTATCTTTGTCATACTCCAGTTTTGCATCCTGATACTTAAAGACCATTGCTCCCCCTCCCGGTAATCAACTCGGACTACTTATTGTCTGAACGAAAAGTCATGTTCAGGCAAAATCCGAATATCGAAATCCGAAATTCGAAACAAATTCGAATATCAAATGACAAAATGATCTAAACTAACCACGCCTTAGGCGTGGGGAATGCCACATTTTTGTCATTGGGACATTCTGATTTTGCCATTTTGATCCCGCTTATAGCGGGATTCACTTCGTACCGTGCTTCGGATTTCGAATTTTTGACCGAAAAAACGGGGTTTTCGGTCAAGCACTATTTAAGAATAACCACCTATTGCATGACTGTTTTGACGGGAATTACAACATCTTGTATTTTCGTATTCGGTCCATCCTGTTTTATGCGGAGAGTGTGGATTAATATTTTATGAACCTCACCATCTCCCCTCAATGTTTTGACGATATTTTCGATCTCAAATCGACCGGTAACCATGCCGATGAACTTCATCATACACATGCGCTTTATATCATGGGCCAGCAATATGATCCCGTCGGGTGCAATATAATTTCTCAACAGATTCATGATCGGGTGTATAAATGTTTCGTTGTAAACCAATTCCGAACCGCAAATAATATCATATTTGCTTGTCAGATCCGGACTGTTCCAATCCAACTTTCGCACAGACACATTATCCAGTCCGTTATGTTCCACATTCATCCGGAGGAGTTCAAGGGCATCATCTTCATAATCTGTAATTGTTACCTTGTGTCCCAAAGCCCCAAGACACAGACCAACAACGCCCATCCCGGCGCCGATTTCGAGTATTTCCTTTCCCTTTTCAATCTCCATTCGAAGCAGATGGTCTGCCAATACTATTGATGCGTCCCATACCTTAATCCAAAAAGGAAATTGGCTGATATATTCCTCACCCTTATCCGCAAGAGCTTCAATAAAGCAATCCCAGTTTTTTACCTGATAAAGATCGAGTTTTTTCCCGCCAAACGCAAAGGGCACTGTTTCTAATTCGTATTTTTTGGCTATAGGAAAGGCATCCATTTTTAGGTCCTCCATCTATTTATGACGCACAAATAACACAAAAATATTTTATACCAGTCTTGACAGATTATGGCAACCGATTAATGTATAAAAACTGTAAAAACTGCAAGATGTGAGAACCACTTCAAAACAAAGGAGATTCAATAAAGATTTCAGAAGATATAAAGAAGGAAGATAGAAGGGCGCCTCTTAAAAACTAAGTATTGATTTTTTAAACTTAATATTTAAGATGCTACCCTCATGGACTCCCTGGACAGGACCCTAAAGGGCTTTGATGATCAGGTGATGGGATAATCGGTTGACCGTAGCTTTTTGTTGAGCTAAACTGACAATAGTACTTGCTGTTTTCAACGGACTCTTGCCTGAAGGTCATCGCTACCTCCTTTCCTAATTTATTCAGAAAAAACAGGTACATGATGACCTTTTGGTTACTTCAAGTCAATCAACTTTTTGTTACGTACAGTGGCAAGAAATATATCATCGACCTTTTTTCAATATATTTCTTTCAAAGCTGTATTAGACACCAATATACGCTATTATAAAGAAAATATATAGCGTTAATATACAGATTTTTTTCTGCTTAATACAATTCGATAGGACGGACCGCTCGCTAAAGCTCGCTCGGCCAAGGCCGTCCGCACTATCATGGGCTGTTGAGCCTTTGGCTTCCAACAGCCCACGTTCGATTACTCGATAAATGACAGAATCAGATAACAACAGAGAAGCCTCAGCCACTATAAGAGGCTATATTTATCAGTTTGACGCTACTATTAGGAAAATATTGGCTTCAAGTGCTGGAGATTTATGCACAGTGGAGGGTGTTGAAGATTTTGATATTCATACTGGTGATTTGTCAACCTATTTTCAATGCAAATACTATGCAGCCCAGAAGCTAACACCATCGACGCTCAGATATGCGATCCTTCCTATGTTGAAAAACTATATAAGTTTGGAAATTAGTGAAAGGGTCAACAAGCGGTACCACCTTTATGGTTATTTCAAAGAATCTTCATACGAAAACACCGAGATATCTTCTGACACACTCAAAAAAATCATGGTTCGCAGAGAAAAAGTTCAAGATGAATCCGAAGGAAGATCATACAAGGTTGTTAATATCCAAGAAGAAATTGGCGCTACAAATGAAGACATAGAAGGGTTTGTTCTGCAATTCTCTCTGGAATTTGCTATCGAATATGAAGAGCATAAAAAAACAGTTATTGCTGAAATAGGATTAGCAACCGGTTTTTCGGCGTTTGAATCTGAAGCTTATATGTATCCTTCGGCCCTTACTTTAATTTCCTCGCTCGCCTGTGCAGATACGGCTGAAAGACGTACAATTGGGAAAGATGCTTTTATTCAAAAAATACGACCTAACCGAGCACTGTATAGTTTTTGGTCTCTGAGGGAAAAGAGTACGCAATCATATTGTCGGGAAATGCGAACCCGTTATTTCAGATGCAGAAATATCGATGCAGAAGCACGCATTTTTATTCTTGAGCTTCCTGGAGGAACATCAGAAACTGAAATATTACAGGCATTGCTTGCTATTCGCAAAAAGTGGAGTAGTCACACGGTTCGGAGAAAACCAGATGATGACCGCTATGCGCCATATATATATTTAAAGAATACCACGCCCGAACGACTTGCAAATATGAAAAAAATTTTACACCAAAAAGGCTGCGTTTTTGTTGATGGCTATCCCTTCCAAGGATCAGATTTCTCATTAGCCTCAATCAGCAAGAAACAGACTTATCAAAATGGTATATCTTTACGATTTATTAATTCTGAATCGGATTTGTGGAACTGCCTATCTAATTTGAAGCAACAAAAAACTATTTTTCAATTTTTCTACGAAAATCCATTGGATATTGCAGAGAGTTTTTTTCAAGTTTGCATTCCCATCAATTCTATAAATATGATCGCTAATATCATTTAGGAGATAAAAGCATGGAAAGCGACAGACAAGAAGTTAATGCTGAGGTGATTGCAGTCTACCCTGACCGGGTAAGAATCTCAGTTGATGACCTTGCTTCATTCAAGCATGCAGAGGAAAGTTTGCGTGTCGGCTCATATTTAAAAATTTCAGATAATGAGAATATATCACTAATTTGTATTATTGAAAGCTTTTTAATTGAGGTTAAGGAAGTCGTAGATAGTTCTCCTAAAAGAAAATATATTATTGAAGCGTATCCACTAGGGACACTCGCAGATGGTGAATTTAAACGCGGTGGCGATGAGCTTGCAATCCCTCCAAAAAAAGTTGTTCCAGCAACCTCCGCAGAAGTTGGTGCAATTTATACAAGCGCGTTTGAAGAAGGCAAGAGATTCTGTTTTTCTTCATTAACCCGTCAACGTAGCATTAGTGTTCCGGTTCATGGTGATCGATTTTTCAACAAACATATAGCAATTGTAGGGGCTACAGGATCAGGGAAATCTCATTCTGTGGCGACAATACTTCAAGAAGTTGTTACTGCTAAGAAAAGTGATTATCAAGGGCTGAATAATTCACATATTGTTATTTTTGACATCCATTCCGAATACCATAAGGCATTCCCTGACGCTAATGTGCTCGGAGTTGATGAATTGCTTTTGCCATACTGGCTGCTTAATGAAGAAGAAATGGAGGAAATATTTTTAGAGTCAGGAGACAGAAATAATTACAATCAAGAATCATTACTGCGCACTATAGTAACACTTTGTAAAAGAAATAAGAACGCAGGTGCCAGCAAGGTATACTTCGATAGTCCGCTAAAATATGAAATCAAAGAATTGGTCAATTGCCTAATAAATCTAACTCGTGAAACTAAAGACACAGACGACCCTTTTCATATTGTTACTGCCTCGAATGAATTCAATTTTTCAGATGAAGAGGACAAATTATCCCATTATTGCGCTGAGCTGCTTAATTTTGCTCCAGGACAGAGAGCTTCCAAAGATAAAATTGGGATAAATAAAGGCTCCTATGCTGATGGAAGCATAGACAAATTCGTTAGGAGATTAGCCTCAAAAATCAATAATCCACGATTAAATTTTTTGTTTGGGCCAAAGGCCTCTGCCCTTTCATTGGATGAAGTCCTTCAGCAGCTTACCGGGTATGTTGCTGATTCAAATACTAATATTACCATTCTTGATCTGAGTGGCATTCCTTTTGAAGTGCTGAGCATTACGGTCTCGCTTATAACGCGCCTAATTTTCGATTATGGATATTATTTTAGGAGATCTCAAGCAAAGTGCGATACCCCAATTTTACTTGTTTACGAAGAGGCCCACAAATACGCACCAAAAAGCGGCTTGTCCCGCTATAAATCGTCATTATCGGCAATTGAAAGAATTGCTAAAGAAGGAAGGAAGTATGGTGTTAGTTTGCTCATTGCAAGTCAGCGGCCTTCGGAAATTTCAGAAACAATATTCTCACAATGCAGCAATTTCCTGGCTATGAGGCTTACAAATCCAGATGACCAAGCTTATGTTCGGCGACTGTTACCAGACACTCTAGGCAACATAACAACAGGGCTTCCATCTTTAGAAGCGGGTGAAGCCTTATTGATTGGTGATGCTACAGTGATGCCTTGTGTCGTATATGTTAGTCCATGTAATCCTGAACCATCATCTAATGATATTCCCTATTTAGAATTATGGAAGGAAGAATGGAAAACTGTTGATTTCGGCATAATTGGCGATGAATGGAAAAAATAAGATCGAACAACAGCATTAAGAGCGACGGCAAAAGGCCGCCGCGCCTTATGCTGGGCGTTATGCTGCAATCTATGGAATTTCAATGCTAAGAGATGCATACATCGAGGCCTTATTGGATAGGCTAAACGACAAAACATATAGGGATTATGTCTTCGATGCTCTTTCTATTTTTAGAAAGGGAGCATTCTTGATAGAAAATGATAGCGGTATTTCATATCCATTTATCGATTTTATATGTCAAACCCCCAAAAAGATGGAAATCAATTTAATTGATCAAATTGAAGCATCCCTGCTATGGCAGCGAATATTATCAAATAAGATTCAATATAGATTTATTCTGTGTAAAGAAACACCTAAAAAAGATTCAGATATTGAAGGTAATAATTCTATTATTTCAGATTTAGTTTCTCTATACCCTGAGTATATTAGGGATGCAGAGTTTCATGGAGGAAAATTTGGTGCTGACGGTTTCATCGAATTTATTAAGCCACCATTATCGTCAAAAAAGCACTTTCCTTTGGAGGTCGGTTATTGCAAGTCAGACCAAATACTAACCCATATTTTTGAGAATCAATGTTTTGCACGATTCCCATACGGCTATAGGTATATAGTAATTTTCGAAGAAACGGAATATCAGCCAGTTGAACTATGATTAATAATATCAACGGCATCTTATTCATAATCGTAGCATAACAAATCGCTGGTGTGGGACGGCGAAAACCATGCCGCCCCACAGCTCACACGTTGGCCGTATAAAAAAAGTATGAGTGACTTGAATATTCAATCCATCTTTTTAGGTTTTTCCATAGGTGGAATTTTGGGCTATCTGCTCCGGGCATTTATTGGCCACCAGCTCGCCAAAGACAGAAGCAAGCAAGATAGACTTGCAATCATTCGAAATGAATCAGCTATAAAATTTAGAGATGCCTTCATCAAAGAAATTGATTTCTTGAAATCAGCAGGTGACCCTTCTCATTGGATCGACGACACAGCATATGGGGTATTAACAAAGGCTTTAGATAAACATAGACTAGCATATGAATCTTTCAGCTTACTGCTCTCTGAAAGCGAAAAGGCAAAGTTGGATAAGGCTTGGGAATATTATTTATATCCAGAATGCTCAAGAGAGAATTCCCCTGGTCCACTTATCGATTATGCAGAGGGAGATGAGGTAAAACAAAGAGAAAAGGCCGCTTTAAATATTTCAAAGCTGTTGGAATTGGCTCAATTAAAATAGTTGCGTCCAACCTGTCATTTCACCGGACCGCTGACGCGTCTGGTGAACTCGTCGGTATGCGTCAGATTATCAGCCCAATATTGGGGTGACGAGGTGAAGAGATATGAAGGAAGCCGTAGTCTTCACCAATGAGATGGAGTTCCGCCGTTGGTTTGAAAAGAACCTATCTCGGTTTGGCATTAAGGAGGTTTTTCTGTCACAGGAAGTCTGTCCGGACTATGTCGTCATTATGGAAGATGGGCGTCCTGCAAAAGTCGAAGCAGAACTGTTTGCCGTGAACTTCAGATATCACGGCCACGACCCTGCAAAGGCAGATTTCATCGTGGCATGCTATTCAAAGACAGATGAAGTGGAGGGCGTTCCGGTGAAGGCAGTCCACCGCTTGTGGTGTTTTGACGTCGACCCGTTGGACCTCCTCTCACCATCCGATCCTCTCAGTAAAGATGAAGCGATACTCCTTAGCGCTATTCACCAATCCGGTGGCATTTCTTTGTCGGCCCTGTCGGAGGGCGAATTGGGCGGGGACCAACAGATTTGGATTCGATTGCCACCCGAAAATATTGCGGCTATACCAAGGGGACGAATAGATGATAGCCTCCTGAATATCCTCACCCAGCCCGCCAAAAAATGGGTTAGAAAATACCACCATCTCTTGATTGGGGCAGGAATCTCTGAGGATGGTTGCCGTCTTTTAGAATCCCTCGTGCGCCGCCAGCTCATTCATCACAGGCCGATTAATTTCATGGCAGCAGCATATGATGGGGTTATCCTGAAGCATCCAGCTTGGTTTCCGGTGGAGGCGCATGCTACTCCTTTGGCTTGGGAACACCACAAAGATGACATTCTGAAGTACCTCTTTGGGAAGCAACGGAGAGACAAAGAAGAACCTGCATAACGAATGCTTCCAGGGGACCGGGCGGGAAGCGTGGTGGTTTTTTCCTGTATCCCCATGGCGCCCGGCCCCTGAATCTGACGATATGTGGTGAAAAATAATAGAAATCGAGAAGTGCAAACCAATGCTCATATACCTTGATGCGAGAGATTTAATCAACATCTTCGAGAAATCTTGTCCATGTACCGCTGATCAATTTGACAAAATTCTTCTGGATGGTGGCCATCAGCTCGTTTACTCCTGGTTGAATATTACCGAAATTTCAGAGCCATTACTGCATGCTAAAGCAAAAACCAATGTCATGGCATTGCTCAACAGGATCGAAAAAACACCACACACTTATATACATTCTTCAAGTATTCCTCGCCACGAATTGGAGGCTGCCGCAAAAGCTTATTTAAGTGGAAAAGAGTACGTCAACATCCATCCTTTTGTTAAAAGGTTCGATTACACAGTAGACCTCGATGCTAACCCTTCCACAAAAGATTATCTGAATTATCCGTTAGCTGAAATTATTTGGGATCTTCACACATTCGGAGAATTGGGTGGCTTGGATAGGTATTCAAAAAAGCTCGGGAAATCATTCGCCGAAGACCGTGCGCTGTCTCCAAAGCCAAGCCTTAAAAAACATTTCCCCACAAAAATAGAGAGAGATTTAAAGTTGCATCGTGTAGCTGCGCCAACTGGCGGGGTCAAATCCTTTGCAAACTGGATATATTCGAATCCTGCACGGTGCCCCTCCCAAAGGTTGGGCTATGAGGTATGGCATAAAATGATTAGAAACGTAACCGACAAACCCGAACATTCAGATTTAGAAGATTTCTGTCATATTGACTGTTTGCCATACGTTGATCTTCTCACTCTTGACAGAAGAATGCGCGGTTATGTTTCTCAAGCGTGTGCAACCCTTAACATTTATTACGATTCAAAAGTGTGTGAAAATTCAAAGGAAATAGTTGATAACTTGTTGAACAACAATAAGAAATGATCACATATCAAGTCAATTCAGGCGACGGGAAGGGGCGCGGGGGCGCTGACGCGGCAAGTTCATTGGCCCGCGCCTGATTTCTGTCGATAAGCGGACCACTCGCTCTGCTCGCTCTCACTGCGTTCGTCCGCTTATCGGTGGCTGTTGAGCCTTTGGCTTCCAACAGCCACCGTTAGGATTATAAAATGAAAATTGAAGAATACATTCAGTCGCTTACAGGGATATCAAAAAGATTATTTATGGCGCTCTCTAGTTTGAGAGGGAAGCCAGCTCAATTTGAAGATGCATTATTTCAGCTTGCCTCAGTTATTGATTCCACATCAAAGAAATACTTCCCAGATGAGAAATCCTCTAAAAAGAGGTTCATGCAGTATTTGAGGAAAAATGAAACCGATATATTTTGGATAGCTTCAGGAGGAAGATTCACAATCAAAGATAGCTATTTCATGAAAAACTAACCCTGGATACCCCGTGCGGGAGCACGGGGAGGAAAGGGTTTAAATAAGTTGGTATTTTAGTATAATCGGCTGCATGAGCATAAAACGAATGAGTCATGAAGTTTACGATACGAGGTATCATCTTGTATGGGCGCCGAAATATCGCAAATGGATACTGGATGGGGAGGTACGGGATACGGTAAAGGAGTTGTTTAAAGAGATATTGGCAGCAAGGGACTGTGAAGTCATAGAAATGGAGATAGCGGGCGATCACGTGCACATATTTGCGAGCATACCGCCGAGATATTCTGTAGGGGAAACGGTGAGGGTGCTGAAGAGCGTAAGTGCGAAGGAAATTTTCTGGAGGCATCCAAGGGTAAAGAAGGAACTGTGGGGAGGAGAATTCTGGGAAGATGGATATTTTGTCAGGACGGTAGGGGACAAAGTAACCAGTGAGACAATAAAGAAATATATAGAAGATCATCGACATGAGGAGAAAACACCTAAACAATTAGAATTTGATTTTTAATGCCCCGTGCGGAAGCACGGGGTTCTTTACTTTTTTGGAAACAGACGCATGGATGAAAAGTTTCTTAAAAACATTTTAGAGAGTGTTCAATCAAATGCGTTAAGCATTGACGATGCAATAACGAAGCTCAGGTATCTTCCTTTTGAGGACCTGGGGTTTGTTACTATTGACCACCATCGGTCTCTTCGGCAAGGTTTTCCGGAGTGCATCTGGGGTAAGGAAAAGACCGCGGAACAGATCATCACGATCATTAAACGAATGATGGACAAGGAGCATCCGATTATTGTAACCCGCGTGGATCAAGAAAAAGCTGAACCCATTGTCAAAATGATTCCCACCATGCAGTATCATAGTGTTCCTAAAATGCTCACGTTTGCTCCTCAAGAAATCAAGATAGCAGGTAAAGGGGTTATCATGGTGATCAGTGCGGGGACCTCTGATATTCCGGT
>JBDRFJ010000154.1:0-3982 GCA_043818915.1 Pseudomonadota bacterium
TTCTTGGTCTTCACCAAGGATGCGGAGTTTTCCAGTCCATCTGCGGCGGCGGCTGTCATACACGGCGGGAGCGCAAACGGACTTACCGCATGGAAAACTGAGGGTGGCAAGTCGCTCAAACAGCTCGACGAACAGGCCTAATCATCGGCTTCCCGGCGGGGCGGTCAACCGACCGCAGAACCACGTTTTGCCCGGGGCGAGCAAAACAAAACTGAGGCGTGACGTTGGCCCTCATGATATGGGTAGCGACGCGATGACTACTGACAACAAGGTCGTTTTATTTGTAGATGTTCTCGGATTTGCGGCATTAACAGAGTCATACCCTCTTGACGTTGATCGTTGCATGGTAGGCGACAGACCGTTAGATTACCAATTCAGCGAGATATTTAGTGAGGCATTTAAATCGCCTCGGAATGAATTGGCACACACGTTCTCAGGGTTTCACCACTCGCTAAGAAGCATACTTTATTATGCGAGGATGTGGCATCATTTAACAGCCATAACATTCTCTGATTCGGTTTTTGTTGCCACGACACATGCCTATGAAGCCGTTAACATCGCCATTGATTTACTTCAAACGCTAATGCCACAAAAAATTCCCGTGCGAATGGGCATCGCCTACGGCACGTTTGCCGCGATCAGATTTAGATCTGACATCACTCCCGATAGTGGAGATCACGCTGCACAATTCCTTGGAACTGCCGTCGTACGTGCTCATGCTACCGAGACATGTGGGATTAAGGGACTTCGAATTTTACTACATCCATCAGTTATGCCTCTATTGAAAGATGTCCTCCACAAGCCCATGTCCATAGGGGGGCGATCCTATCCGCTTCGCTATCTCGAATGTTCCGAAAAAGAACGGCTAAACAAAGCCTGCGTTCTCAACGAAATCGACTACTGGCATCTCCCTCCCACAAGAGAGGCTAAGGCCTGGCGAGGGCTACAGGACATGTGGAATAAGGCTCCTCTGTCAGAAGTGGAACACTACGAGGTTACTGCTGAAGCCATTAATCGTATGAGAATTGCTCAGGGCCACGAGCCGCTAAAGAAGTTACGTCGGCGCACCCTGCCATGATTGATGTCGGACACAGGGGATGTTGCCAACATAAACAACAAAAGGGCAAGCGGGTCAGCCCTTGGCACGGAGCAGGAACGAAAGAAATGATTGCCCAACGAAGTGATTGGAGCCAATCGGCGGGAAAGGGAGCCCGCCACTGGCTCAATTCTGCGTTATGGTGCGGTGACCGAGTATGGAAGAATCTGCTAAACAAATAAAACGGACTTGGTCATGTCTTTCTAATGATGGAATGGTGCCCCGCGATGATTGAGCATATCGACATACCGAACTTTGGCAGCTTTAAAAATTTCGTTTGGAACAATTCCATTCGCGATAGTGGGAATAACGTCGCGAAATTCAAAAAGCTAAATATTATTTACGGTAGGAACTACTCAGGGAAAACGACTCTGTCGCGGATCTTTCGTAGTCTTCAGGCTGGAATACTACCAGACAAATACGAAAACCCGGCGTTTACAGTATCAACCGACTCCGGTACCATAACCCAGACTCAAATACCTACTGCCAACCATCACATACGTGTTTACAACAGAGATTTCATTGATGATCACCTCGGTTTCCTTAGGGACAGCGAGGACAAGATAACTCCATTCGCTATCATCGGAAGTGAGAACAAAGCTATTGAAAAGGAGATAAAGGAGATTGAACAAAAACTCGGTAGCGTGGAGGAAAAGACGGGGCTTCGACACATATATACAACTATATGCGCTAATTTTACAGCGAAGCAAGGTGTAAAGAATAGGGCGGAAACTGACCTTAAGGCAAAGCTGACCAACAAGGCGACCCAACCACCAAATGGCATCAAACATAACCCGATCTACAAAGACCCAAATTACAACACTCCAAAGATTCAAACTGATATTAAGACTATCCGTAGCAAATCCTTGGAAGTGCTCGGTGAGAGGGAGAGAAGGGATAAGGAAGGTCTTTTAGATGAGAAGGCACTCCCTAACATCGAGAAAAAACTAGACTTCACTCCAACCATCTCGAGCCTATACGAAACTGCTAATGATCTCCTTTCTAAGAAAATCACGCCCACCAAACCCATTCAGGAACTGCTTGACGACGCCATTCTGCAAGCCTGGGTGAAGGAAGGTATTCCCCATCACAGGGACAAAAGGAAGAAGTGCGGATTTTGTGGCCAACCCCTCCCCTCGGATCTCTGGGATAAGTTGGACGAACACTTCAGCAAAGAATCAGCCGACTTGGAAGTAGCACTCCAGAAGCACATCGAAACTATAGAGAAACATCGCGTAACTGTGGAATCCATAGTCACGGTAGATACCTCGGATTTATACGCTATGTTCCATGGCTCTTTTAATGAAGAGAAGAAAGCACTCAACGATGAAATCGCAAGGTATGGCGCGCTGTTGGATCTTATCATCAAGAATTTGCGCGCCCGAAAGACCGACATTTTCACACCTAAACCAACCCCAGAACTAAAGGAAAATTCCACAGCCATTGCAGCGAAGATCGCAGCAATCAATGCGCTTATTGATCAAAACAATAAAAAGACTGAGTCTCTGGCAGAAGATCAAGAAAAGGCCCGAATGGAACTCCGTCTGAGCGAAATCGCGCAATTTATCCAAGACATCGATCTCGCGGGCGAGGAAAAGAAAGTCGCCGATCTTGAGAAAGAAGCTAATGACCTAAAGACCGAAGTCAACAAGCACCAAGCGGAAATCCAATCCTGGGAGAAAAAGATCGCAGGCTTACAAATACAGCTCAAGGACGAGAAAAAAGGTGCTGAAAAAGTCAATGAGTATCTCAACCATTACTTCGGACATGAAGGTCTCCGACTCGAAGCGACGGAGGACACCGAAACCTCCGCCTTCAAATTTCAAATCCTACGAGGAGACAAGCCCGCTTACAATCTAAGCGAGGGCGAATGCAGTCTCGTGTCATTTTGTTACTTTATCGCAAAGCTTGAAGATACGGATTCGCGGGGGAAGAAACTCGTGATCTACATCGACGATCCAGTTTCAAGCTTAGACAGCAATCACGTTTTTTTCGTTTATAGCCTCATTGAGAGCCTTATTGCTAAGCCAGAAGAGGATGATGAAGGTAACAGGATATTAGACCCAAACAGCAAACCAATATTCCGCTACGAGCAGCTTTTTATATCCACCCACAATTTAGATTTCTTAAAGTATCTGCAAAGGTTATCACGACCCAAAAAAGACGACGAACATTTTGTTATGATTGGAAAAGATGGTGGCAGTACGCTCGCGCTGATGCCCGGCTATCTAAGGAACTACATTACTGAGTTCAATTACTTGTTCGGTGAGATTTATACCTGCTCAGACCCGGAGAACGCGGCAGCACAGCATCACTGTTTTTATAATTTTGGGAACAACCTGAGGAAGTTCCTCGAAGCATTCCTGTTCTTTAAATATCCGTCGGTCAGTTACCAACAGAATTACGATCAAAGGATCAGAAAGTTCTTTAAGGGTGAGCCAATCTTTGAACCGTTAGTGCAACGATTGATGAACGAGTATTCGCACCTTGGAGGAATCTTTGATCGAAGCGTTCAGCCAATTGACCAGGCTGAAATTTCCAAGATAGCGAGATTCGTTCTGAAGAAGATCAAGGACAATGACAGTGCTCAATTTGAATGTTTGTTAGAGAGCATTGATAAGCCAGATCTATTTTGTGCATAACAAAGGGCTTCACCGGCCGAGGATTGGACTACGCTCCATCCCCGCCAGCGAGCTTGGACGTTATATTTTCTATAGTGCCCCTCGGCCTGAACCGGGTAGAACGCCGCGAAGGAGAGAATTTTTATGCCACGACTGACCGAACAGGAACAGCAGGAGATTGTCCGTTTTATCGAGGCGGACAGGCCGTTGCCGGAGAAGTATCGCTTTCTGCTGTTCGAGGACAAGCGGGAGGTGGAACTGGTCT
>JBDRFJ010000155.1:0-63650 GCA_043818915.1 Pseudomonadota bacterium
CATATTGTCATCAAAATCAACGCCGTATAAATAGCGATTGGCATATCTTCGTTTTGCTTTTTGTGAGGCGGAATGTAAATGGTTGTCCCATACCCAATACATGGTGTGGAGTAAAAATCCGCCGGAACCACATGCAGGATCAACAATATACTCGTCTTGTCTGGGGTTAAGCATTTTTACGCACATCTTAATCACATTGCGCGGCGTAAAATATTGTCCTTTTTGTCCTTTGGAAACTTCTGCAATTAAATGTTCAAAGGCACGGTCAATGATTTCCAGTTCTTCTCTATCTGAACCGAAAAATTTAAACTCTTCCAGGAAAGGAACGCATATCTGCAATTGTTCGGGGGTTAAATCAATCTTGGATAAAGGATTGAATATGTCCGGCCACTCCTTAAGCGCGCCTTTAAAGAGTTCATCATTTACAATAGCATATGTCTTTTGGGGCTCCTTATATTGTCTAAAATGGACTTCTTTTTCAGGTCTAATATTTTTTGCCTGATCCTCATCGTAAAGTTTGGCATAGATCAATTTAAAAACTTCTTCGAATACATTTACACCAGCCTGAGCCAAAACCATTTCTTCAAGCCTGGAGATGATAAACGACAGATCAAACTTGTCCTTCAGCTCATCGTAGGTCTTTTTTTCTTCAAAGAGATCGTCCCACGTCTGATTAGCACCTGGGATATCAGAAAGGGTGGTTATGTATTCCTTTGGCCATGGGCGGTAAAGTATAAATTTTTGAATACCGTTCGACCACACACCGCCTTCTGCGCCTTCTGCGCTAAGATACGTTTTTAATTGTTCTTCTGCTTTTTTGGCATTGGGTTGTTTAAGCTCAAAGACAATGTAAGGTGTTATTTTGTCTTCCTTGTATAAAACGATATCAGCGGCTTTTTTCCTGATTTCTCTTCCAAACTGAACTGATTTTTCAACCTCTATTCTATCTAATGGATATTGATATTCCCGTGTTAACCTTATCAGCCAAAATTGACGAATAACTTCTTCCGGCCTACCGGTCTTTTTATTTTTGTCATAGATAAAAATATCTTTGCTTCTCTTTAAGCAGCGCACATAAAACCTGCCGGTTTCTTTTTCAAAAGGTTTAACTCTTCTCAGGATTTTATTTGAGAATTCATGCAATCCGTGTTTCACCGAAGCATCTTTAAAGACAAGGTCTAATATTTCATCAGCCCTGACTTTTTCTTTTGGAATTTTGTATTCTATATTGCTCATGGTTTATATCAGTCCTCTTTCCTTAAAACTAGAAAAACCGGTTTTCCCAATAATAATATGGTCTATTACTTCGATGCCTAAAATTTTTCCGGATTTAACCAACCTTTTAGTGATTGTCAAATCTTCGTCTGATGGCTCAGGGTCGCCGGAAGGATGATTGTGGGCCAAGACTACAGATGCGGAATTATGGATTATTGCCTCCTTAAATATTTCTCGGGGATGCACCAAACCCGCATTGAGTGTGCCAATAGATATTGTTGAAATGCCGATAATCTTATTGCGAGTGTCAAGAAGGATGAGTTTGAAATGTTCCTTGGCTTTATCCTTGATACTTGCGCGGATAGCTTTTACGACACTTTGAGGGTTTTTGATATCATAATTTTTAAGTTCCGGCTCTAAATCCTGTCTTTTGCCAAGTTCAAAACACGCTTTGAGCTGTGCTGCCTTGGCTAAGCCGACACCCTTTATTTCTGAGAGTGCCGCTATTGATGCCTGACTTATTGCCTTAATGTTGCCAAATCTTGCCAATAATTCCTGCGCAATGTTCATCACAGATTTTTTGGGAATTCCACGCCCAATAACAAGGGCAAGAAGTTCTTGAGCAGAGAGAGATTCTGGTCCGAATTTAATGAGCCTTTCTCGCGGTCTTTCCGATTTTGGTAAATCACGAACAGTGAAAGACGAAAAGCTTAATTCTTTATCCATACCTTATTTTCCCTTATTTTTTTCTATAGATAGCAAAAACTCTGTGGTATTGCCCGGTCAAATTATTGCATAGCGACAAAAGAAAAAATTCCTTTTTTGTTGTGCGATGGGCTTTGGCCTGATCAAACAATACCCTTGCCCTATAAAGTGTTTGTTATTTCCATTTGGCAATTCGCAGTGGCTCGCTCAAGGAATTAGAGACCTCCACAAGCGGAGACATGCGATCCTCAGTAACCAGTACTAAATTATATTGAATTGCTTGTGATGCCAGTCAGATATCATTCTCCTGGACACCGAGTTCCTTGGCGCCTGTTCGTTCAAAAAGGTCTTCTGGCCATTTTGCGGTTAACCTTCCTCGACGGTCTTTTGGTGAATAAGTTTTAAACAACTCGGCTCGAAGATCCGAATACGGAGCAACAGTGTGCTTGTCAATGTCAAGAATTTCGAAAAAATTGGCCATCTCATTCCTGACATCATTCTGGCGGCCTTCGTCCATTTTTGGAGCTATTCTTAGGCCGTATTCTACCTCTGCCAGTACGATAACCGATATCCAAACGGGGGATTGGGAATGACCTGCAAGAAAGGATCTAATTTTCTTGAAATCCGGGTGCCGGGCATCCCAAAGAACACTGGCAGCGTTGGTGTCCAACAGGTAACCATTCATCAGGATTGCCTTTTCTCAATATCCATTACGAGTTCGTGTACATCTGCGGAATCAAAGGGAACAATTCTTTTAAGAAGTTCTCCGGCACTGGCTTGTTTCAAATCCATCTCAAGATATTTGTGTAATGGAATACAAGGCGCAAAGTCCTCGAGATAGTAGTCAGGGAAATCAAATGGAAGGGGCCGGCGGTATCCTCTAAAGAATTCCAACAGCTTCCTTTCGAGCCTTGGGGGCAGGTCGTAGGCTTTTAGGATCAAGCCGTCGATTTCCATGAGGGTTTGTATGCATTCTTGAATAATTTGTTGATTATCAGAATCTTTGATTCTCAATCTAAGATTGGCATAGTTTGTGATTAGATGGGTGATTTTTTCTGTATCAATCGCCTCGGGAAACGGAACCGGAATTTGTTCAAGCGTATAATTCTGATTGAGACGTTTGCCTCCTCTCACATAAAGCGCCGCGTTAACCAAAGGAGAGTTAATAAGGGCTGAAATTACTTCAACAGTTATGTCTGCCTTTGGCCAGATTGCTATAAAATTTTCACGACAAACCAATCCGCTTCTATCCGGCAAACCGACAATCCGCCATGGACCACGGCTAATAATGGCTCTATTAGCTATGGCTTTTGGCCGGTCCCAAGGAAATAAATGTGCTTTTCTTCGGCGATATTTTTCATCCATATTTAGATATACAAAATGTTTTGCAAAGTATGGTTCAATTTTTCCGCCGACTTTATCCAACCCCTTCTTGAATCCGGGTTTCGGTTCAAGTGCTATCAGAGTATCTCTATTTTCTTCGAGAGGAATATTCCATTGAATGCCTTGATGAAATTCAGCGATATCACCAAATCTGGGATGTCTTTTTAGATAATCCCAAATCTCGTAAAGGGGAATATTCCAAAGAGAAATCGGTGCCGTATGGATAGATCGATTTATTTTTTTGTCAATTCCTCCAGGCAATCGCCCCATTTGAAGAAAAGATCGCCTATCGTTTTCACGTACCCAAAATGTGCGGGTAAAAACATTCGCTTTAGCTGTTTTGTTGCGTCTTGAGGCGAGCACTAAAATAGTCTCTTGATCTGAGAATGCGAAGATACGATCAGGGAGGGCTATTGTTTCTATGTGTTCATAAATCCGGGCAATACGATCTTGGACATCTTTATATCTTTCTCCCATTATTGCGGATTTTGGTAACACACAGCCAAACATGGCTGGTGGATTTTCCAGAACTTTATTTAAAATCTCATGAGGTTTGTGAACACTTTGAATCCTATCACCATAAAACTCTCTCTCTTGCGGAGTGAAATCCTCAAAAGGAGGATTACATAGCACAATTCGTGAGGTTTCTAATTGTTTGCTCAATACATCGCTGGCAAAAATGTCTTCATGTATTATTTGCCATCCGTTGGGGTTGGGATAATCCGCTAACATCAGAGATAAGCGGCAGACTTCAGCAGCAAAAGGGTCGACTTCTATGGCAGTTAATCGGTCTTTTAGATATTTGTGTCTCTCCTGGTCCGTCCATGAAGCAGGCAACAGTTCCCGAAGCCGACGCAACGCAGCAACCAAAAAAACCCCGTGACCTGCACAGGGTTCGAGAACGTGGCGTTTATCCTGTGGTAATGATTCAAAAGGAAGGCGGTCTACGATAAGTTCGGCTATGACGGATGGTGTGCTGTGTATGCCAAATTGTTTACGGGTTTCTTTTTTTATCAAAGTATTTTCATAAATAAACGCCAGGTCATCCACAGAAATATTTTGAAAGTTAAAAGTGTTTCGAAATTTATCCCACACAATCTGCTGTGTGTTGGGCTCATCAAGAATTTTTTGCATGTCGGGTACAGTGGGCCCATAAAACCTTTGGCTTTCCTCTATTATGGTATTGGCCTGGGGAGCAGCCCAGTTGCCGGGATGTTTCTTATCCTTGAAGATTTTAGCGGCAAGGAACCGGAAAACCAGGCGAAAGAGCAAAGTCTCATCGGGCTTAAGACCAGATGTTACTCCCTCATGAGTAATGATGGCTTTCTGAAGTATATCCCTTAGTAAACGGTCCAACTTACCGTGAATCATACCCTTCAGAGCAGGGAGAAGACCTACATCAACAAAATCGAGCTGAACAGGGACTGTCAATGGCGTAATAGCTTTGGCGCGAAAAATGGTGTCAGGAGCCCACTCTTCTCTGTTGGCCTCAAACGCTGTGTGAATATCGCGAACCGAGATAGACTCCAAGAAACGGGCCTGGCCAGAGGCCTCGACACAGTAACGGTTAAGACGATCCTGAAGTACTTCAAAAAACATCGGGGCCCCGAGGGTTGTGTAGCCTGAAACATGCTGCGGACCCGATTGACCATTCGCAGTCAGTACACCGATGCAAGCATTGCGATAGGATGGCGGCCATTGGGCAAAGGCTGCTAAAGGTATGTGCAGTTCCCGGGTTCCTGTGGCTGATGCGTCGTCGAAGACGTAGTCCTGGCGCAAGAGTTCGTCTACATAACCTAACCGGTTTAATTCATTCCGAACTCTTGCTAAAATATCAACCGCATGTGGATTCATGAGTTCATCCCCCAACCGCTACTTATGAGGGAGCCGCATTAACTTTGTTTCTTTTTTGGAAACATCCCTCGTTTTTGGAAAAGCCCTGGCCAGCTTGTGTAAGTTAATTATTTCGGCACCGATCTGTTCCGTATCAAAGCGAAAATAGTGCTGTCTTGTCATGGCGCTGAAATATTTTCCTTTTTCAACAATAATCATATCGATTCCATCCGTGTAGATGATCAGACGGGAAAGGGGATCATCATTTGGTAATATTGTAGACAAGTTCTTTATTCCTTGTCTTACCTTCTGCAGACTTAACCCTTTTCTTCTTAATGAAACCAAGACCCGTAGTTTGACAATATCCTTGAAGGAATAGAAAAACGTCTTACCCTCTCTTGCCGGGCGAACAAGACCAATCCTAACCCAATACTTTAACTGATTAAGAGTCGCTCCGGTCAGTCTACGCACCAATTTTGTTGGGTAGATATTCCGCATGTTACCTTTGGTTGAAAAAAATCAAAATAACGATCTTTTTTAAACCAATTTAGGCATAAAAAAATGTACAGTCAAGTAAAAAATCACATGACTGAGGTGGGCAAATGAAGAAATGGGGGCCATCCTTGACTTAGACCAGATTGGCCTTGACCTCCTTCAACCCTCTCTTTTAACGACTTCTCCTTTCTTGCTTTTGCCGAGAATCTTCGGGGCACAGGCATATCATCCCATGTTAGACCATCCAATAAACGACCTGCTTTCTTCTTGTTGAACTCCCCCATTGCTTGAAGAAGAAAGGCACTGCCGGAGCCAAATACTGGTCCCGAAAATTGGGCTCAATCACATTTTTATATTCTTATTCTACCAAGGACTCGAAAAAAATAAAATGCCCAATCTACCATCTCCTCTTCGCGTCATATTTGCCCGATCCTCAAATTCAAACTCCTCGAAAGGGATTTCAAAGCCTTTTCTACAGATTGTTGAGCATCAAAACAAAGGTCTTCATAAAGAATGATGCCCTTCATACCTGTATCCTGATTCGGTAAGAGCCCTTTTTCGGAGAACCGATGAACTCGATCAATTCGCGTCCTTTCAAATACGCAATATCCCGTTTTGCTGTCTTCTCCGACACCCCCCAATAAGCGGCCAAATCGGACGCCCTGGCCTGTCTACCAGCCGCAAGTTGTTCCAGGAACCATTGTTGGCGATCATTTACAGGGACATTTACGGGGACATTTACAGGGACATCAGCTTCTGGGCGGGCCGTGATCTCCGGATGCGGGTAAAATGTCACACGGAAGGCTGATCCCAGTTCCTGCCAGTCGGGAGCAGGATATCCCCCGCTCTCACACGCTGTCATTACCCTCCTGTATCCGCTGCCCCATTCTTCCATCAGGCCCAGTTCTCGAAAGACACGGGCGATTACCCTGTTACGCACTTTGCTCACCCCGTTCCTGAAGTCTTCCATAGTCATGCCAAAAGGAAGCATGCCGGGATTCTGTATCTCCATTCTGCCGGAGTATATAGCGATCAAAATGTGCATGCCTGTCAGCGCATAATCAGTATGAGCAATCGCATTCACCAGCACTTCTCGGATAGCAACCTCAGGGTACTCTGGAATATCCTGCCGACGCATAGTTCCAATCCGGGCGGCCATGCGCGTATTGCGGCGAACAAATCTGGGAACCGCATCAATGGCCTCAAACACGCTTCCGTCCATGTCCAGACGGTCAATGAAATCCGTTCTGTCCATTCCCCGGAATCGGGCGCAGCTGACCCGCGCATCCGGGGAGAAACTCTCCCGGACCCTATCGCGACCAAATAGAATAAGGCCGCCTTTGGAGACAACCAGTTTTCCCGCATGCGGCACCAATACACCCATGCTTTCGAGTTTACGCTTATCAACAGAACGCCCTACCGAGGCAAAAGCCTGCTCCATCTTTGCCATATCCAGATCGTGCACAGTTACATCGGGCAGCGGCATCTGGTCATGGGCAAGGCCCCCCAGAGAGCGTTGCAGCTCAGTCAGCAGCTCTTCTCCAGCCCTACGGTTCGTGGAACCGAGGCGCACATACACACCTTTTTCGGGTCCTTCAGCCTTGAGATAAAATGGGCCTCGCCAGTGAGGGACTGTGACAATAAGCAACGGTTTGCCCTCGTGTGAGCATACCTCGATTTCCGGCATCATAGAAGGGCGGATACCATCAGCAATTGCGCTGGCCAGGCGTTCCTCCTCCCGGAGCACGTCGCCAACGCCGATTACCTCCCCTTTATCGGCCCGTCCAATGATGAGCGTGCCGCCTGCCGTATTGGCAAATGCAACCAGTGTTTTGAGAATCGGCCTTAGCGAGGAAAGACTGCGCTTAAACTCAAGCGTTTTTCCTTCCGGCTGCAAGAGCATTTCTTGTAAGTTCATGAAAATTTTCCTTAGCGGACATCCTCTATCTGATATTTCCTATCCCTCTGTTTAAAGGATCTGTCCCGTATCGAACCTTCCGCCACCTCACATCACGGCCTTTGCCAACGCTTCTACCTTTCTTTCTTTTCTTAGTCGCTGCAACGGGGTGCGAACCCCCGTCTCTCCCCTGTATGAACGATCTTGGCTTCCTGTTCTTATGACGTGAGCCAAACGGAGGTGAATGTTCTGCCAAGATAGCATGTTGGAATCCAGCGAGCAGGAGGTGCGGGAATTGTAGCGAACCTTACAGAAAAATATTATAAAATCACAGGCTTTTCCAACTCATCACCGTATAATGATCAATCGCCCCAAACATATACCAGTAAAAGGCCGCAACAAGCAACACCGCAAACACCTTTATCCACATAGAGGTCTTCCGGTCCGGAAAAAGGTTGTGGTCCTTCTCCTCCCAGCCCCTTTTATTTCTAAAGAGCGATATAAACCCGAACATTACATAGCATTCCACGGCAAACGGAGGAAAGCCCAAAAATCCGGCCAAAGGCATTTCAAAGAGTTTTGGTTTATTGAAATAAGGTATTGTATAGACCCATTTCGCCCCGGCCCAGAAGTTCCAGAATTCCCAGAGAAGACCGCACACGAGACCGGCTGATAGCAATAGAAAGAACTTTCTCAGATTTCCGCGCTCCCACTCCCGCATTAGAGAAGGTCCACCAAACCTGTGATTGACAGGTTCCAACAAGAAAATAAAAGCCACCCACACCAACGGGAAACAATATCTTGGCCACAGGAGCGGGGTGATAAAAAATATGATCCCTATAATGAAAAAAGGTATGTACCAACGTGTGGTCACAGGAATTGCGGAAAAGGTCCTTTTACTGAAAAGCCCCAGGACATCGAGGAGTTCTTCTGTTTCAAAAAGGCCGGGAAGTACGGTGCCATAGGCGAGAATATATCCGAACCAGCGAATCCATAACGTGTCAGGAATATCTATATAGTGCCAGTTTCTCAGTGTCAGATTAAACCATTCAAAGATCAGCCATATAAAGACCGACCATAGAATCATCACCAAAAAAGAACCGGTCCGGGAAAGGATTAACGAATTCCCTTTCTTCTTATAGATGATGCTGTCTACAATCAGGATATACGACCACCACGCGAAGGAATAGAACCAGGTGGCAAACGGCTCTATCTTCTTCAGCATCAAAATCTCAGCGCTGATCAGAATAACAACCCCTATTATTCCATGAATGTTTTTGGTCACTTATATCCTTTTCTCTCGAGAAGGTATATCGCTTGTTTCAGAGTGGGCGGAGTCAGGAGTACGGTTACAGCCACCATCCCTACGACAGCCGTGAAGATCTTCTCATCGATGATCCCGGCGGAAAGAGCAAGAGAGACCACCACCAGTTCCACCCCTGTTCTCGGAACCAGCCCTATCCCAAGAACAAACGCTTTTAGCAGAGGGTACCCCGTAATTTTTCCCCCGATGGTTCCGCCCAGAAACTTACTGAATATTCCGGTTAGGATAAGAACCGCCGCAAAGATTCCTCCGCCCTTCAATACCCCCAAATCGATTCTTGTCCCAAGCACACCGAAAAAAATAGGAACAAAAAGACCGTACGCAATTCCATCCAGTTTATGTTTGATCTCTCTCTGGGTAAAGTCCGCATGTCTTGCAATGATGATACCTGCCACAAAGCTCCCTATAATAAGGTGAAGTCCAACCCAATCCGCCACGTAACTGAAAATAAATATGGTTGAAAGTATCAATCCTATCTTTGACTCAGCCACATTCATATAGTCCGCCAGGGAAGCAAGAGGGAAAAGAACGAACCTGTCAAAGAGTATAGCGCCACCAAAAAATAGACCAATCTTCAAAACGGTTAAGGCAATTTTGTAAAAGGAAACCTCTCCTTGCGAATGCGCGAACCCGGTCAGAAACGATAAAAACAATAACCCAAAAATCGCGTCCAGAACCGCTATGCCGAGTATGTTCATTCCATAATCGGTCTGAAGGCGATTCAAATCCATTAAGGTTCTCACGGTCACTCCGATACTGGTAAGGGACAAGGCCAGCCCAAGGAAAAGACTCGCCAGGAGGCCGTACTCAAACAAACAACCGATCCCAAACCCCGCGGCAAAAGACAAGGGGGCTTCTATACAGGTGATAGCAAGGGAGCGTTTTCCGAATTGCAACAGCTTGTCTATTTTTACTTGACTGTAGCCTGCCATAAAAAGAAGAAACATCGCTCCGATCTCAGACAGGACATGCATATATTCTATTTCGTAGAGCGGCCTTGAAAAAAGAAAAGGGCCGAGGAGATGAACACCGAGAAGGATTCCTGCCGTCAGCTCGCCCAGGATGGCGGGTTGTTTTATCCTCTCAAAGAGGTCCCCTATCAGCTTAGCAAGGAACAGGAGTAATGATATGGCAAGAATCGTGTCAAACATAATCTATTTTTATTCCTTTACCACCGCCTGATAGATCAGGGGGATCACGTCTGAAAGAGTAACCACACCTAAAAAAAGCCCGTTATCGCGCCAACCAGCCGAGCCTTCCCTCACAACAGGAAAGGTTTGCGCCCCTGTTTTTACCATTTTTTTGGCAATAGCCACGATAGGCTCCGAAGGCACCACAGTAACAGGTCTTCGATCCATATATCGATCCACTCTCCCTTGTGTGTCCATGAGACTCGCAAAGGTACATGCTTCGCCGATATCGAGGATGTCGCATTTTGACATGAAATAGACCTTCAGAAGGTCTACCGCATATGCCATTCCCAATAACCGTCCATTTTTGACAATGGGTACACCTTTGAAGTTCTTGTCCCTGAATATCTTGAGCACATTTTCAAGTCTCTCTTCAGGGTCAACAGTAATCACTTCAGTGACCATGACATCGGCGACCACGAGATGGCCGAGTTCCTTTAACAGTTCTATGTCAACCATTTTAGTGCCTCACAGATTTGGTGTCTGTTCATCTCACCGCAAAGACGCAAAGGACGCAAAGTTTCAAAGCCCGCTTACTATTCTTTATTATTCCATTTCAGATAGTAAGGGCTTTTAAAATACAGTTTCAATACCTAAATAGTTCTGCCTTTGCGTTCTTTGCGTCTTTGCGGTGAATCATTATATATAAGGATATAAGCGACAAAGGCTGCCGTCAACTGTAATCAACACAATGATCTTGAACTATCTTTCAAAAAATGATACCCCCACAAACATGATAACCATTATTGACTATAAGGCCGGGAATCTTACCAGTGTGGTACGTGCGGTGAATCATCTCGGGTTTGAATGCCGGGTCACGCGCAACGTGGAAGATATTTTGTCCGCTGAACGGGTTATCTTCCCCGGAGTCGGGTCGGCGGGACAGGCCATGGAAGACCTTAAGGATACCGGACTCGGCCAAACCATAAAGGAATTTTACGCATCAGGCCGCCCGTTTTTGGGGATCTGTCTCGGAACCCAGATCATTCTGGAAAAGAGCGAAGAGTTTAACACCACCTGCCTTGGTCTGATACGCGGCGAGGTAAAACGATTTCCAGAGCCGCTCCTTTCCGATACCGGAGAGCGGCTTAAGGTCCCCCACATGGGGTGGAACCGCATTGAACTCAAAAGGCCGCACCCTGTCTTGAAAGGGATCTCCCCGGACAGCGAATTCTATTTTGTTCATTCATATTATCCGGCGCCCGCATCCGATGATATCGTGATCGGGACCACCTCTCACGGAATGACTTTCACGAGTATTTTAGGGCACGACAATATCATAGCGGCACAGTTCCATCCGGAAAAAAGCGGACGTCCGGGTTTGGCCATTTTGAAAAACTTCTGTCTTTGGGATGGAAAAGATGCTGAGTAAACGCATTATCCCCTGTCTGGATGTCAGGGAAGGAAAAACCACAAAGGGAATAAAATTTAAGGAGAATGTCGACATAGGCGATCCCGTGGAGATGGCAAAACACTACTACGAGGCCGGCGCCGATGAAATCGTATTCTATGATATTACTGCTTCTCATGAGAAACGAAATATCATGATCGACGTAGTTCGCCGGGTGGCCGAAACTATCTTTATCCCCTTCTCAGTGGGCGGAGGCATCAGGACTGTTGAGGACATGAGGGAGGTCCTTCTGGCGGGGGCTGAAAAGATCAGCGTAAATTCCGCTGCCGTAAAGAATCCTCAGATCATAGCCAAGGGCGCCCGCGCGTTCGGCAGCCAGTGTATCGTGCTGGGGATGGATGTAAAACAGGTTGAAAAAACAGAGAAAATCCCTACCGGCTATGAAATCGTCATCAACGGAGGCCGCGCCCATATGGGGATCGACGCCCTTGCCTGGGCGCTCAAGGCCCAGGAACTCGGCGCGGGCGAAATCTGCCTCAACTCCATCGACGCGGACGGAACAAAAGAGGGATATGAGATGACCCTGACCAGAATGATCTCAGAGCATGTGTCCATTCCTGTGATCGCCTCAGGCGGCGCAGGGACCCCGGAACATATCTGCGATGTCCTTACAGAAGGCAAAGCAGACGCCGGATTAATCGCGTCCATGGTTCACTACGGCACGTACACCATTAAAGAGATTAAGGACTTTCTTCATGAGCGTGGTGTCAAGGTCCGGAATGTATGGTAATATTTTGTCCCAAAAAGAGGATAAATCCAAATATCGAATATCGAAATCCGGCACGAAGTGAAGCGTCAGCGCTCAACAAATCTTACAAATTCAGGAATTGAGGAATTCAGGGATTTAGGGATTATTAAATTTTCATGTTTGGAATTGGAGCCCAACTCAAATCTCTTGTAATTCACAATTCCTTAATCCCTAAATTCCACAATTCTATTTTACTATGAATCCTTTTTTTCTTACTACTGAGTCTCATCCCCTCTTTATCATTGGTCTTCTTTTACTCTGCGCATACTTCGGGGGACGAATTGCAAACCAGCTCAAATTTCCCCGGGTAAGCGGCTATATTGTGGCCGGCCTCCTGCTGAGTTCGTCCGTGACCGGAGTTATTCCCCCGGACTTTGTCGAAAATAAATTATTCCTCGTTACCGATATTGCTCTTGCAATTATCGCCTTTGTCATAGGCGGGAGCTTGAGTGTCTCCAAGCTGAAGCGGCTCGGCAAGAGCATTCTCTGGATAAACTTTACGCAGGCTTTTGGAGCGCTTATCTTGAGCTTCACACTTATTCTCGTTCTGACTCCATTCATTATAGGTTCAAAGGTGCCTGGTATTGATCTCTTAACCGGTTATCTCCCGCTCGCATTGATTCTCGGGGCGATTTCGGTGGCCACCGCGCCTGCAGCAATACTCGCTATCGTGCATGAGTACAGGGCAAAAGGTCCTCTCACAACCACACTCCTCGGAATAGTGGCGCTCGATGATGCCACCGCAATCATTATGTATGCCTTTGCCGGCGCCGCGGTCATTTCTCTGACCGGCGTGCACAGCGCTTCTCTTTTAACAATGGTGGGGCAACCGATAGCGGAGATTCTCGGATCTATGTTGCTCGGAGTGATTTTGGGCTTCATCCTTGTGCGTATGGTTTCGTTGATCAAGGCAAGGGAATCATTGCTGGTTGTTATTCTGGGATTTATCTTTCTTTGTACCGGAATTTCGGTGGAATTAGGGGTATCTCCGCTCCTCACCAACATGACGGCCGGTTTTTTCACCGTAAACAAGGCCAAACACAGCCATGATTTGTTTAATGCCTTAGAAAGTATTGAAGAACCGATATTTGCGCTTTTCTTCACCGTAGCCGGAGCACATTTTGACTTAAAAGTTTTAAAGTTAGCCGGCCTCATATCGTTGGCAATCGTTTTCGGCCGCATTCTTGGCAAACTGATTGGGACACGCTTGGGGGCAAATATATCGCACGCTCCAGATGTCGTTAAGAAGTATCTTGGGGTTAGTCTTCTCCCAACGGCCGGCGTAGCGATCGGGTTGGCCTTTATGGCCAGACCTCTCTTTAAGGATCCGTTGCTGTATGACATTATGATAAACGCTGTATTGGGATCAGTCATCATCAATGAACTTGCCGCTCCTCCGCTTGTACGATATGCTCTTTTAAAGGCGGGAGAAGGACACAAGGAGATCACATGAAGATACGCGAGATCCTTCAATTAATAAACACAAGGGCGATACCTGTTGTCCGAGAGAATGATCATATCGATGACTTGGTGGAAAAGATATTCGAACACCCCCATACCCGCTTGATCTATGTCGTAGATGAAGAGGGGGTATTAAAAGGAACCATATCGTTAGGTATGCTCTTGAGGCACATCTTTCCACACACCTATGAGCCCAAGGTCCACGCTCATTCCATTATCGCTATGATTACCTCTGAAACGGCAGAGCACCTGATGAAAAAGGGAGTGGTAACCGCCGACGTCGAAGACGATATCGAAGAGGTCATGAAACGTATGGTAAGGGCGGAGGTCAAAGAGATTGCTGTTGTTGATGAAGAAAAAAAGGTTATTGGTGACGTCACGGTGATTGATCTGCTGAAGTTTTGCAGGAAGAGATAAGAGAGGATCCCTATGCACGCAAAAGAAAGACTAATCTTCCCACTCGATGTTCCTGACAGAAGAGAGGCTGAAAGATATATAAAACTTCTCCGTGACTCTGTGGGATTTTTCAAGGTGGGCCTTGAACTCTTTGTCGCCGAAGGCCCGGATATTTTAAAGATGATCTCCGAGCTTTCCGATGCTAAGATCTTCCTCGACCTCAAATTCCACGACATCCCCGCCACGGTCCAAAAGGCACAGGAAAGCGCCAATCGCCTGGGAGCAACCTTTATAACCGTTCACTGCGACGAGGGGCTGGGGGTGCTTTCTGCTGCGGTAGCGGGGAGTACGGGCAATACGCGGGTTCTTGCCGTTACCGTGCTCACATCATTGGGCTCCGACGACCTCCTTGAAGCAGGTTTTTCTTCAGAGTATGCCGATAATCTAACGAAATTAGTACTGAAAAGGGCCGCCCTGGCTCAAAAAGCAGGGTGTTCGGGCGTGGTATGTTCCGGTTTGGAGGCCTCAGCCGTAAAAGAAGCCTTTCCTGACCTTGTGGTGGTCATACCCGGTATCCGGCCTGAGTGGAGCGTTGTCCCGGGCGATGACCAGAAAAGGATTGTAACGCCGTATCAGGCCATAATAAACGGCGCGGACTATCTCGTGGTAGGCAGGCCGATCCGTATGGCCAGGGATCCCAAGGAAGCGGCGGACAGAACTGTGGAAGAGATAGAAAAAGCGACCTAATATTGGCGACTATTTTTTATCGAGCGCGTTCCTGACAGATTTGGCTAAATCCGGCATTCCAATAGGCTTCATGACAAGATCACAAAGCCCCACCTGCTTAATCTTCTCTTCTGTAATCGCGCTGTATCCGGTACAAAGTATAACCGGAATATCGGGACGGATGCGCACAAGTTCCGTGGCAAGCTTGTCGCCGGTTATCTTCGGCATGGTCAGGTCGGTAATGACGAGGTCAAATCGGTCCGGATTTGTCCGAAATAGTTCAAGGGCCTCTTCGCTGCTTGTTCTAATTACGACTTCATAACCGAGGTGCTCAAGCATATGTTTTCCCAGCATCACAAGGGCCTGTTCATCATCAACAAAAAGGATACGCTCATGTCCTGAGGGAAGAGGTCCGGCTTTCTCAGGCATGGCTGTGGTCGCTCCCTCAATCCTGGGAAAATATACGCAGAAGGTAGAACCTCTTCCGGGCTCAGTCCGGACAGTTACCGCACCTCCAAGGCTCTTTGCAATTCCGTGGACCGCGGCCAGGCCCAGGCCGGTTCCCTCTCCCTCCTCCTTGGTGGTGAAATAGGGTTCAAACATTCGCTCGATCACGTCAGAAGTCATGCCATGGCCGGTATCACTCACGGTCAGTAGCACATAGGGTCCGGGGTGGAGATCCGGGGTGGAGGCTGCGGCAGCATCATCCAGATCTATTTTGGTAAGACTTGTATCAAGGGTCCCTCCCTCTTCACGCATGGCATGGGCGGCATTGGTGCACAAATTCATCATCACCTGGTGGACTTCGGTGGGATCAGCCTCAACGACCAGGTTACTTACCTCTATCTGCTGACGCATATCAATGGTGGAAGGGAGGGAAGCTCTCAGGAATTTGATAGCTTCTTTGAGAATGGGGCTGATCAGTATCGGCCTTCGTTTCTGTTCGTACTGGCGGCTGAAGGCAAGAATCTGTTTCACGAGGTCTTGCGCTCTATGGCCGCCACCAAGAATCTGTTCCAGATCGTCATACAATTCGGTACCTTTTGGGACATCATACAGCGCTAACTGCGTATAGCCCATAATGGCCGTAAGGATGTTATTGAAGTCGTGCGCGATCCCCCCCGGCAAGGCTCCCGATGGCCTCCATCTTCTGTGCCTGCCTGAGCTGTGCTCGTATCTTTGTCCTTTCTTCCTCCTCTTGCTTCTGCCTCGTAATGTCTCTATAGACCTGAGCTACCGCCTTTGGGCACCCGTCCGCGTACCTTGAGGCAACACTTGCCGTGCTCCAAAATACTATTGTCTTTCCCTCAGCAGTGACAATTTCTTTTTCCTGATGGTGTGTTTTGCCGTCTTCAAAACACTGTTCCGCGACGCAATTATCGCATACCTCGTCTCTTCCGATGTAAGCCGCATAGCACTTTCTGCCGATCAGGTCAGGGCCGAAGAATCGATTTGCAAACTCATTAGCCCAGACAATAGTGAGTGTTTCGTCCACCATGCTCATGGAGTCGGGCACAGTATCGAGAATGCCGGCCAGCTTCTCCTCACTAATCCGTAGCGACTCTCCTGCACGCTTAGCCGGGACATTATCTATAAGTTCCCACTTCCCTCTCCGCGAGACAAGAACAAATGGATGAGCGCTCACAACGTCCGCGATCTCGGCTGGTCCGCACTTTTCAACAGGATAAGAACATATGGCAATCATGCGGTGAGCGCCAATGGCATTTTCAAGGACTGCCTCATATTGAATGAAATCCCACCAGGTTGTTTCGTCGAGCCAGGATGTGTTTCCTGTAACGCGAAGCCCGTTAAATCCTCTTTTTAGGGCATCATGCTCCTTGTCAACCCAACGCTGCAGCACCTCCTGGGCGTCAAATCTCCCTGATCTGGTGTACCATTGGCTGTAGTCGAGGATCTCTATCTGACCCTTTTTGGTATAATCGTCTAAATTCCCTATGCCCTTTTTTAAGGATGCTGTTGCATCTTCGACACTTAAAGTGCCGCCGGCAACCCACACGCACAATTCATTATTCTCCAATCCCGCCTTAAAGTAGGGTACCAGAATATCCGTCAGGTCCTTTTTGGTCCGGTAAAACTGGCAGATATGAGTGCCCCATGGCGCCTTGCCGAGAAGATCGATGTCCAATGCTTTTGCTTGGTCTGCCATATGATACGTATGCCCCGCGATATACCTTCCAGCAACCTCGGTGTGTGGTTTTTCAGATTTAGGCGGCCTTTTTAATATGATATATGTCTTTAATTATATTATCATAAATATCAACATACCCATTGCCAAAATTATGGGGGGGCATTAGTAGGCAAATACTACTATAATTACGATGAGACTTTTAACTGGCGAGAGATAGTAGATAGGACCTGAGATTTGTTTTTTTATGTAACAGGCCGAGTTTTTTTCTAATATTGCTTCTGTGAAACGAAACTGTGTCAAAAGAGACATTCAGTAATGATGCGATATCCTTGCTTGTCTTTCCTTGCCTGACAAGGTCTGCAATCTCAACCTCTGTTGGGGTAAGATCCGCATATTTTGTTGATAATCTGTTTGAAAAGTGGGAAAGGAAATCTGCCAGGTTTGATTTGATGATACTCACATACGTTTGGTTGTCTCCATCCAGGCAGTTTTTTTCTAATTTTTCTATGTATGGGAGGACTAATTTTCTGAGGCTGGTCAGCATGTTCTCCTCCAGTGTTTTCTTTTCTTCCTCGCGGTGATCAAGGAGAACCTGCAATGCCGTGTTTACCTTTTCAAGACGCCGGGCCTGACCTTCCAGGTTCTTTTCCTTCTCCCGCAGCGCGTTCTCGGCCTGCTTGCGCGTGGTGATGTCCAGCGCGGTCTCCACACTACCTACGATATTCCCATGTTCATCTCGGACTGGAGATCCCCGTACCCACCAGACCCTTCCATCGGGCGTGGTCACCTCTCCTTCCTGCGGTTGACCGGCTTTAAAGGCCTTTTCTGTCGGACACCCTTCGCATGGTTCGCTCCGTTGGTGCCATACCTCATAACACTTGCGCCCGACAATTTTTTCGAGGCTCAACCCACTCGCTTCACATCCCTGTCTGTTTGCCCATAAAATCGTCGAATCGAGGCCCAAATATATAAGAGGTTCCATCATGCTATCCAGAACGACACTCTTTGCCCGCTCAGCAGATCTTAGCCCCTCCTCCGCCCGCTTGCGCCTGGTGATGTCCCTCACAAGTTCGGTGCATGCTATGATTCTTCCTGTTGAATCTCTCAGGGGTGAGGTAGTATTTTCCAGGTATAATACCCCCTTGTCAGTGAGCATGGTTCTTTCCATTGTATGGACCTTGCCGTCCTTGAAAGACGCAGCCACGGGACACCCCTCGCAGACCTCATCCCTATTGTGATATGCCGTGTAGCAGCATTCACCTACATGCTCCCCAAAAGCGGTTTCTCCCGCCTCATTCGCGTAAAGAACCTTAAAGTCGGGGGTGATAACGAAAAAGGGGTCGCCGATACTGTCTATAATCGCTTCTGTTTTGTATTTTTCCGCATCCGACCTCGCAACGTCTTCTCTCTCTAACGCCTTGACCCTTTGCTCCAGTTCTTCGTAGGAAGGTTTACCGGCCATCAATAATATCCTCCAATTTTGTCAAATTGTCGTGGTCAATTGAGACATGCCACTATAATCGAACAATTTTTTTCCAAATTTGTAATTTATATCGTGCGGTGTGTCAAGTTATGAACCCGAACGTGTCAGCTCTTTTTTTCCTTGCGTTAAGCAACGAAAGCACGTTATTGTGTTTTAATATAGATTGACTAAAAGGAGAATGGAGGTAACTAATGAAAAGGTTTATCGTCACAATTGCTACCGGCCTTTTTGCTTTTTATAACGGGCTATTCTCAGCGCCATGTGTCTGGGCCGAAAAAGAAATGGCGGTCTATGTGGGAATGGAAAAGTGTAAAGAATGCCATCCGGAGCATGTTGAGAGCTATTACTCCTGGAAGTATTCGAAGAATTTTCGCATCATACAGATGAGGAAAAAAGATCATGACCCAAACTGCCTCCCTTGTCATGTCACAGGCTACGGTAAAGAGGGGGGATTTATGAGTGTGGAGAAAACGCCGGCTATGGTAAATAAACAATGTGAAAGTTGCCATGGCCCGGCCAGTTTGCACCTCAAGGCCCCGACCAAGCTTGAACATCAGGAGACATTAAGCATCCCACAGAATCTTTGTACGACTTGTCACAGCGGTCACAAGCATCCGGGTTATTAAGCTGAAACAACCCTCTTTTTTTCTTTTGTTTTTAAATTAACTCCTGTATAATAGATAATAATTTAAGCGACCAACTCAATTAATTGCGACTGCGTAAAAAGTCTTAACTTTGTCTTATGGGTCATTTTTTGATCCATACGAGGCGAATTAAGCTCGCCTTGCTAAATCGCAAAAACTCGTACCTTGCGCCCCCATCCACTGCCAATAGCGGGACAATTTTTACGCTGCACTTCACTAATAATCTCTAACAAAAAATACGCAAGTTAAGTTCATCAAAAACGTTTTGCCAAGTCCTCATAAGGTGAAATGATAAATGAGAGTCTTATCAAGTGCCCAATCAAGCGAATTGAAGACTCTTTACGAAACCATCAAATTTGAAATTACCTAAATTTATATCAGGCGTAGCAACTGTGGCACTCCATAGTGCCCAGATAAGCGCCAAAGGAGGAGAATATGACGAAAAGACTGCAAATCTACAAATGTGAAGTATGCGGAAACATGGTGGAGATGGTTCATGGGGGCCAGGGCGAGCTTGTTTGTTGCGGCCAGCCCATGAAACTCTTTGTTGAGAACACGGTTGACGCGGCCAAGGAAAAACATGTCCCAGTGGTGGAAAAGGCTGCCCACGGTATAAAGGTGAAGGTCGGCAGCGTAGCCCATCCCATGGAGGAGAAGCATTATATCGAGTGGATTGAGATCATCGCTGACGGAAAGGCCTACCGCCAATTTCTGAAACCGGGAGACGCGCCCGAAGCTACGTTCTGCATCGAAGCAGATCTGATTACAGCCAGGGAATACTGCAACGTTCATGGGTTGTGGAAGAAATAGTAGTGTGAAACAGGCGCGGGAAGGAGACAGGCAAATGAAGAAGGTCTTTTTGACATCTGTGACTATCTTTTTAGCCTTTGTCGTTGGCCTTGTGTGCCAGGGGTATAGTAACGCGCAGGAGACCAAAGGGAAGGCGGAAAAAGGTAGCCATGGCTACGAACGTTTTGATTCATCCAAAAAATGTAGAACTTGCCATGGGGAAATATATAACCAGTATCAGAACTCCGCCATGGCAAAGTCACAGATACTTCCCTGGGACCAGGCCGAATATTTCAAGCTGGCACTCCCTCACACACGTTTAGAATCAAAGGTGGCGCCGGTTGAGGCGGGGTGCATAAAGTGTCATGCTCCGTTGGCCTTTATGGCGGGGGACATTCCACCACCTCCCGCAGGTAAAGCCGACCCTAAAGCGGACGGTGTTTCCTGCGAGGTATGCCACACCATGGTCGGATTTGATGGGGAGTTCCCCGTCAACGGAAATTTTGTGCTTAAGCCGGGTAAGATCAAATATGGTCCCAGAAAGGATGTCAAGTCATCATACCATACATCAGAGTACTCGGAATTTCACAAGAGCGCCGAGCTTTGCGGCGCCTGCCACAATGAGACAAGCCCGTATGGCGCCTGGGTAAAAGAGACCTATAGAGAATGGAAAAGAAGCCCATACGCAGAAGCCAACATTCGGTGTACGGATTGCCACGAACCACCGTCCCAGGGGAAATCTGCTATTATGGGGGAAAAACGAGATGACGTAGCGCAGCATCTCTTCCTGGGTTCCTACTCCCAGACCTGGATGAATGGATCGGCAGTGGTAGCCGTTTATCCAAAGAAGTCAAAGATAAGACCCGGCGAGACGCTAAAGATACAGGTGGTATCGGTCAATCAGAGGGCGGGCCACATGATACCGACCGGCTCTACAGAGGAAAGGCAGCTATGGCTCCATTTGGAGGCCGAGGATGCCAAGGGAAACATTTATCATATCAAGGCGCCTTTAGCGCCGGGTGATACACCTGATAAAAGCTATAGCGTAGCCACCAACAAGCCGGCCTATAAGGACTTAGGTTATATGATGGGCATCAAGGAGTTCAAGGGAATCCCCAGGGATGCCCTCCCTGAAGGTGACCGCCTGTTCAGAAATGTCTTTTTAAACCCGCAGGGCGAAGAGACTATTGCCCAGTGGAATGCGGCCAATACAGAGGTGTTTGACAACAGGCTACGCCCACTTGAGGCCTCCTTAGAAAATTATGAGTGGAAGGCGCCTGATGATGTTGCCAAAGGAAAACTGACAATCACAGCGGATCTCAACTACAGAAGGCTTCCACAGTCCGTTGCCGGCCTGGTAGGTATAGGTGAGGTCCCTGTATTGGATGTGGCTCACGACCAGGTGATCATTGAAGTAAGGTAAAAATTAGGGAGGGTACAAAAATGGGAGATGAACAGGAAAAATGGGAATGTGCCCATTGCGGCTATACAGCGTCAGGCAAGTTCGTCGGTGACATTTGTCCCGAGTGTAACCAGACGTATTGGAAATGCTCCAATTGCGGCTTTCTTGTTACGGCTTCAACACCGGCGGATGTTTGCCCTTCGTGTGGGGTAAAGTGTGAATTCGTCAACGTCACCTGCTACACGCCCGAGTGCGGGGGGCCCGGGCACGTTGATCCCCGCTTGTAGTGCGTTTTATTATGCCTTGAAAACCCGGTCCTCTGGGCCCGGGCGTTTATTGAGAATATATGAAGGGGGCAATTACACGATGATTTACGACTTTAACGCAGATGAAATATTTGAAATGGCGGAACAGATCGAAAGAAACGGGGCAAAGTTTTACCGGCGGATGGCTGAAGATATCTCAGACATCTCAATTCGCCAACTCTTTCTTGATCTTGCTGCCATGGAAGACGAACATGAGAAGACTTTTGCATCGATGAGGAAGGATTTGTCGGACCAGGACCGAAAGCCAACGGTTTTCGATCCGGAAGGTGAAGCGGCTCTATACCTGCGAGCGTTGGCGAATCTCCGTGTGTTTGACGAAGAGGGAAAAGAGGATTTCGTCCTGCCCGAGGACTTGCCCGAGGAAGAGAAAACGAAAAAAATTTTCCGGGTAGCTATTGGCCTTGAGAAGGACTCTATTGCTTTCTATCTGGGAATGAAAGAACTCGTTCCGGAGAGACTTGGGAAAAAAAAGATTGGCGACATCATCAAAGAGGAGATGGGACATATCAGATTGCTGAGCGATAGACTTTCTGAACACAAGTTTTAAATTTTGGGAGCTTCTATTATGACTACACCACAGCATTGCCCAGGTTTTGAGGCATTCAAGCATTTGCAGTCCTTTGTCTGCAAGTGTCCCAATTGCGGAAAGGAAACAGAGATTTTTTCTGACGAATTTGACAAAAACCACCTTTGTAAAAGATGCGGCAAAGAAATCGATTTTACTAAATGCTCATTGGATGCCGGGGGATAGAGACTTTATGGGTCCTGATCGAACAGAGGAGCGTTGTAATGCCGGGTAATACTTTGAACATACTCATTGGCGGTGAAGCAGGACAAGGGCTGGTCACCATAGGACAGCTGCTGGCCAAAAGCCTTGTAAGGGCCGGCTATTACATCGTTGTTACACAGAGCTATCAGTCCCGCATTCGAGGAGGACATAACACCTTTGCCATACGAGTTAGCCTTGATGATGTGATTGCCCCCCAAGAGTCTGTAGACCTCCTGGTCGCTCTCGACAAGAACACAGCAACCTTGCACCGGGAGGATCTACCCTCTGACGGGATCATCCTGTGTGATGAGGCATTTGACATTTCCTATGATGCCTGCCTCAAGGTTCCCTTCAAGCAGTTGGCGGAAGGCAAATTCTCAAATGTCGCCTATTTGGGTGTGGTAGGCGCACTCCTCGGACTTGATAAGGAATTAGTAGCAAAAACATTATATGATCTTTTTGAGAAGAAGCATCCGCAAGTCATGCAAAAAAACCGAGAGGTGTTGGAAGCAGCCGTTCGGTGGTATTCTGACCAGCCCACATCTATCCATAAGCTATTACCTATTGCTGACCCGCCACAGCGTTTGATGATGAACGGAAATGAGGCCATTGCCCTTGGAGCCGTTTCAGCAGGCTTGAAGTTTTTCGCATTCTATCCCATGACACCTTCCACCTCAATCAGCCTAAACCTGGCAAGCCATGCGAAAAAGATGGGCTTGATCGTGGAACAGGCCGAAGACGAGATCGCGGCCATCAATATGGCCATAGGGGCGTCATTTGCCGGTGCACCGAGCATGGTGGCCACATCAGGCGGCGGGCTTGCTCTTATGGTAGAAGGAATAAGCCTTGCAGCCATGACCGAAACTCCCATAGTTGTTGCAGTGGCCCAGCGGCCTGGCCCGGCTACCGGTCTGCCCACCCGGACGGAACAGGCGGACCTGGAGTTGGTTCTTCATGCCGGCCACGGTGAGTTCCCACGGGCAATTTATGCCCCCGGAACAGTGGAGGAGTGCTTTCACCTCACACGGCGATCGCTTGAGCTTGCGGAAAAATCTCAGAGTCCTATATTTCTTCTAACCGATCAGTTTCTTGCTGATTCATATCGCGCGGTAATCCCCTTTGACGTAGAAAACTTGCCGGCCTTGACCGTTATGAGTGAAGATGTCGGCCTACCTCCGTATAAGCGATTTTCTATCACGGAAGATGGGGTCTCGCCTCGCCTCCTTCCCGGCATGAGCAGACATCTTGTTGTGGCTGATAGTGATGAGCACACAGAAGACGGCCACATCACAGAGGATCTTGCTGTGCGCATTCAGATGGTTGAAAAGCGGCTGAGGAAGGGAAAAATAATCGAGTCCGAAGTCATTCCTCCGGATTTAGGAGGAGCAGAGAAGCCGGATCGTTTGTTGGTATCTTGGGGGTCAACCAAGGGAGCAGTGCTGGAAGCTGCCTCACGATTGAGGTCAGAAGGACAGAAGGTGACCACCCTTCATTTTAGTCAGGTCTGGCCCCTGGCGCCTGAACAATTTATGGTACGTCTTGAGCAGGCAAAAGAGGTGGTCTGTGTAGAGGGCAATGCCTCTGGGCAATTTGCGCGGCTTATACGACGAGAGACAGGATTTAAGATAAAGGATAAGGTGCTTCGATATGATGGATTACCCTTTACGCCGGAGTCGATTCTCAGGGAATTAAATCGATGATCAAGATTGATGAATTCGCAAAAAGTCTTAAATTCACTTGTTTGGTCACTTGATAAGACTCTCATTTATCATTGATCATTTCACATTTGTCATCTGTCATTTTCTTAATGATAAATGCCCAATGATAGATGATAAATGACAGATGACAAGACCAAAATAAGCTCATCAAAAACTTTTTGCGAATTCATCAATCTTGCGAAACTCTCAACCGAGGACAAAATGGTCACTATTGACGATTACGGACATTATGATACTGCATGGTGCCCGGGATGCGGAAACTTCTCTATCTTAAAGGCAGTCAAAAAGGCGTTGGTCGCAAGCGGGCTTGAACCTCATCAGGTGCTCTTTGTCTCTGGAATAGGCCAGGCGGCCAAGGCCCCTCATTATCTGAACGCGAATCTGTTCAATGGTCTTCATGGTCGATCACTTCCCGTGGCCACCGGCGCCAGGCTCGCCAACCCGAGGCTCACCGTCATCGTTGAAAGCGGCGATGGGTGCAACTACGGAGAGGGGGGCAATCACTTTCTGGCAGCTATCCGCCGCAACATAGACTTAACTCTTTTAGTCCACAACAATCAGGTGTATGGCCTAACCAAGGGCCAGGCCAGCCCCACCTCTGACGAGGGGTTTGTCACTAAGGCCCAGCCGGCAGGCGTGGCCTCGACATCTTTCAACCCAATCGCTGTGGCCGTAGCCATGCAGGCCGGCTTTGTAGCCCGCGCCTTCTCCGGTATGATCGACCACCTGTCGGAACTGATTCAGCAGGGCATCGCACATCGAGGTTTGGCCCTCATTGACGTATTACAGCCATGTATCTCTTTCAACAAGGTCAATACCTTTGCCTGGTACAAGGAGCGATGTGTCACCCTGCCCCAAGAACACGATCCAACAGACTGGGAGACAGCCATGAAGGTGGCTCGCCAGTGGGGGGATAAAATCCCTATCGGTATCATTTACCGGAATGACCTATCAGCCTTTGAAGAGCACTTTCCTGTCTTAAATCAAGGGCCATTGGTGGGGCGGGACGTGGATAGGGTGACGCTCAAGAAGATAATGGAAGGATACGGATAATTCCAGGGGGCTGTGTTGCTTATCATTCATCCCATTATTCAATTTTCAGCTATCGTGTTGGCACTATATGTGTTTTACCTCGGAGTACACCGCTTTCGCCTCCTTCATCTGGGGCAAAAGACAACTTTCAGGTGGAAGCGTCATGTGTTGTTGGGCACAATTACTATGGGGGCATGGCTGGGAGGCATGCTGGGGGGCTTGACCATGGTATACAGTCATTGGCACGGATTTCTCGTAACGGGAACGCACGGCAAGGTCGCTCTTACAATGGCCCCCTTTATCATCTTTGATGATCTCGCAAACAGATACAGGCGAAGCATTTCCAGACGCTTGACGTGAAAGGGCAAAATAATGAATGAAAAACATTGGAAACCGAGAAAAGTGGTCATAGTAGGCGCGGGCGCAGTGGGATCTACCTTTGCCTATGCGCTTGCTCAAAGCGGTCTGGCAGATGAAATCGCCTTGATTGATCATAGCCGTGATCTAATGGAGGGACAAGTGCTCGATTTAGCACATGGTTTGCCCTTTTTCCCCACGGTTAAGATTTATGCCGGGAAGAAAAGTGATTACGAGGATGCCCAGGTAATAGTGATCACTGCCGGCGCCAAACAGCGTCCCGGTGAATCCCGCCTTAATTTACTTCAGAGGAATGCGACAATTGTCGAGGGCATTGTCCTTGATATTGTCAGTGAACATTCACAAGCGGTAATAGTAGTAGTGAGCAATCCGGTTGACGTCCTAACATATGTTGCCCAGAAGAAGTCAGGCTGGCATAAGGGACGTGTAATCGGATCAGGGACTGTGCTTGACAGTGCCCGCTTCCGCTATCTCTTGAGTCGGCACTGCGGCATCGATGTGCACAACACTCATGCCTACATTCTCGGGGAACATGGCGACAGTGAATTTGCCGCCTGGTCTCTGACAAACCTTGCAGGCATGCGCATCAATGAATACTGTCCAATTTGTAGAAAATGCGCTGACTGGGAAAAAGAACGTAGTGCAATTGTGAAAGCGGTCAGGGATTCGGCCTATCACATCATCGACTACAAGGGGGCAACGTGCTTTGCGATCGGGTTGGCACTCGTTAGAATTGTAGGAGCGATCCTGCGGAATCAGAGAAGTGTGCTTACGGTTTCAACTCTTCTGGATGGGGAATATGGTTTGAATGATGTGTGCCTGAGCGTACCGGCTATTGTCTCACAGGTGGGCGTGGAGGGTATTATGGAGGCCGACTTGCCGTCAAATGAGTTGGAAGCCCTGTCTAATTCCGCCTCGGTCTTGCGTGGCGCTATAGCAGAATTAAGACAGGGAGATTGATTAACCCAGAAGAAATTATACGAAAAGGAGGTAACGGCTATGAAGGTTCTTGTACTTTACTACTCGATGTATGGGCACATTTACCAACTCGCGCAAGCCGTGATGGAAGGTGCTCGATCCGTAGGCAGTGTCAAGGCCGACCTGCGTCGTGTGCCGGAAACGTTACCCGGGGCGGTCCTTGAGAAAATGGGCGCTCTCGATTCAGTGGCAGAGCAGGCGGACGTTCCGATCTGTACAGTAGAGGAACTGGGTGAGGCTGACGCGGTTATCTTCGGCACACCCACGCGCTTCGGGAACATGTGTGGGCAGATGAGACAGTTCCTTGACGCTACCGGTCGGCTATGGGTAAGTGGAGCATTGGTCGGGAAGGTGGGCAGTGTGTTTACCAGTTCTAACACGCAACACGGCGGTCAGGAATCGACCATACTGAGCTTTCACATCACACTCCTGCACCACGGCATGCTGATCGCGGGACTCCCTTACGCATTTAAGGGGCAGATGACAACAGATGAGATCAGCGGGTGCTCTCCGTATGGAGCTTCAACCATCGCGGGTGGTGACGGCAGCCGCGTTCCCACAGAGAATGAGATAGCCGGAGCACGCTTTCAGGGCGAATACGTTGCAAAGATTGCCAAAAAGCTTGCCGATTAGGAAATTCTTTTGACAAAATGCGAAAGAGTTTATATAATGATTCAGAATTAATTTTTTTGTTCTATAAGTGCTCTAAATGATATTCTTTTTTGTTTCGTGAATTCCCTTCTATCTCTTGCGACTCGGTGTAATCTGTTCGTTAAGAATTTTAATATATAAACGGTCCTTATTTGACCAATGGAGGATAAAAATGGCTGCCAAGAAAAACGTAAAAGCTACCACAAAACCAAAAGTGAACAAAAAACCAGAGAAAAAGGTAATGGCGCAGGCGAGTTCAGTCCCAGAGGTTTCCGTAAAAACTGAGCCCCAAAAACCTATACAAGCCAGCGCCGCCGTTGCTAAAAACCAAACATCTACCATGGCCAAAACTGCCACAAAAAAATCATCGGCAAAGCCTAAAAAAGCAAGCTCCTTACTTATAGAGTTTAAGCTTAAAGCCCCTAACGCCAAGGCTGTCTTTCTTGCCGGAGATTTTAATGGTTGGCTTATTAATAAGAATAAAATGGCTAAAGACGAAGATGGTGTTTGGAAAACAAAAGTACAACTGCCCCATGGAAAACATGAATATCAATTTGTAGTCGATGGGAGCTGGTGGACTGATCCCGAAAATCCGAACAGGGCCTGGAATTCGTTTGGAACGCAAAATTCGGTAAAAGAGATTTAACCAAGTAGAACACAATTTTAATTGCGCGTAAACGTTCAATGTCCGTGGTCAGTGGTTCTTTGGCCGTACTTTAATTCAGTGCCTATATGAATGCCCGTTTCTATTAATGGAAGCGGGCATTTTTGTTTTTCACCCTTTCTTGACAGCAAGATAGAAAAGGCGATATTAAAATGGCAAAAAACAAATAGTGTCAGTTGATCATTGTCAGTTGTCCTTTGCTACATCAGCAAGACAATAAAATTTTGGGGGGGCGCTATTACAATAGTCATATGAGTTCCATATTGATCATAATTGGGGTTATCATCTTCTTCATCCTCGGTTATAAGTTTTACGGCGGATTAATTGAGCGAGAGATTGTCGACCCACGCTCTGAAAACCAAACCCCTGCCGTATCTATGAAAGATGGAGTAGATTTTGTGCCGGCCCGGAAGGCTGTTCTGTTCGGACATCATTTTTCATCCATAGCCGGAGCAGGGCCCATTATCGGGCCCATTGTCGCGATCGGAAGCTTCGGCTGGCTGGCCACACTGGGTTGGATTGTCCTGGGCAGCATCTTCTTTGGAGCGGTCCACGACTATCTTTCTCTCATGGTCTCGGTAAGAAATCGAGGCGGCTCCATCGCAGATGTTGCGGAAAAGACCATGGGTAAAACTTCCAAGACGATATTTTCCATTTTCTTATGGGCGGCCTTGGTTTTGGTTGTAGCGGTATTTGGTATAGTAGGCGCGAAAACGCTTGTGGCCAAACCCGTAATGGTAATCCCCGCCTTTGCTTTGATCCCGATTGCCATGCTGTTCGGTTATGCGCTATCTCGTAAGCTTGTTTCCCTGTGGATCGGGACCCTCCTTGCTGTAAGCGCTGACCTTATTTTAATCTATATAGGATATCGTTATCCTATTGTAATCAACTCCGAGTTACTTGGACTTTCACCCCTAATATTCTGGTTTGTAATACTTTTAATCTATGCGGGGATAGCCTCGGTGCTACCGGTCCATATACTCTTGCAACCCAGGGATTATATAGCCACCTATAAGTTGTACATGGCTATGGCTCTGGGAATATCCGCTATTCTTATCGTACATCCACCGGTAAATGCACCGGCCTTTATCAGCTTACAGTCAAGTCACGGGCCGATGTGGCCGATGCTGTTTATACTCGTTGCCTGTGGAGCCATTTCCGGATTTCATTCTCTTGTTGCCGGTGGAACTTCTTCCAAACAGCTTGCCAGTGAAAAGGACGGCAGACTTATCGGTTACGGAGCAATGCTTACGGAAGGGGTCCTGGCGGTTATGACCTTGATACTGGTAGGAGCGGGACTCTACTGGTCAAAGCCTACAGGCATAACCGTCGACATGGCGCAACTCGGGTTTCACGAAACCCTAAAAGGCGGTTGGATTGTAACCTTTGGAAGTGGGTTTGGCAATCTCGTCCATCAACTCCTCCCCTTTATAAGTTTTCCCCTTGCCATGCTCTTTGCCATGATCACGCTCAACACCTTTGTATTGACAACACTTGATACAGCCACAAGGGTCACCCGCTTTATGATTCAGGAATCGCTGGGCGCAAAATTTTCTCTTCTTTCTAATAAGTACGGTGCATTGCTCTTTGTGTTAGTACCGGCTGGCTGGCTGGGAGTTACCAATTCCTGGACAAAAATTTGGCCGATATTCGGGGCCACTAATCAGCTCATGGCCGCTCTTGCCCTCTTTGTTGTTTCCGCCTATCTTGTAGGCATCAAAAAACCCACAAGATATACCATCTATCCGGCATTCTTTATGATTGTCACAACTGTTGCCGCCCTTGGCTGGCAGGCTTACCATTTTTTTACTGAAGAAGAGCCAAAGATCCTACTGGGGATATCAAGCATCATCCTTATTTCTCTATCCCTGTTTGTGGCCAAAGAGGGATGCCGGATTATTTTTGGTAAAAGACAAGGAAATGAATGAGCTAATTCTGAAATCCCTGGACAGATTGAAACGATCCTCTTTTAGATCAAAATTCACTCTCAACGATAAGGACCGCTTGTATATCGAAGACAAGGGAATCGAGACCATCAGAAGCCATGCCTTTGATTTCATAACCTCGAGAGTGGCTCCTCAATTTCCAAAAAATGATGGCAGACAAACCCCAATGAAAGGGCATCCTGTATTTATTGCCCAACATGCGACCGCAACATGCTGCAGAGGTTGTATTAAAAAATGGCATGAAATCAGGAAAGAGAAAGTCCTGACCAGTGATGAGATAACATTCATCGTTGATTTGTTGATGAAATGGATAGAAGGTCAGATACGTGATTGTGGAAGCATGTGAAATTGTTTTCCCTGTTTAGTGGAAATCTATTGCATACCATGTGAAACAAATTTCCTTCACATCTTTATCGCCCGTCCGAATATGTCTGCAATATCAATATACTATTAATTACAAAAGCCTCGGGGACTTCTGGCATTGAAATTGCTGGAGTAACAGGGATGTAAGGAAACCAGTTATGCAACAAACCAATCTGAATGAACGACGCTACAGTGAAAGAATTCTTCTTTCCGCCCCACAGGAGTTATATACAGAAGGAGAAGAAAACCTTTACCTGGTTGGCCTCTCTCATAATGGGGCTGAGATAGCCTGCATGGGAAAACCAACTTGGAATGGGTCTGTAGAGTTTTTTCTTTCGTTGCCGCAAAAACTCCATACTATTTCTGTCTCAGGGAAAATCGTGTGGAAGAAAAAGAAAAACAAGTGGCATGCCGGACTTAAGTTTGTTTCCCTCTCAGAGGTAGATAAGCAAATACTTGAGGCTTATGTGGATTACCTGAAACGAGACAAGGAACTCCAAGAAATCCGTAAGACCCTAAATATAAACTTAGAACAATTGAATGGGAAACTTGATCGCTTGCTCGCGCTTCTATCTTTTATGACAGGGACAGGCATGGAAACGATTACCGAACCAAGACCACGTTATCTACATTAAATGTTGGGTGCTCCCTGAAGCAATGGGGGATTCGTTCCCCTTTCCACATTTCCGCCTTGTTTCCCGCCGGTGGCGGAACCGCGTTTCCCCCATTGCTAAGGGCCAACCTCAAATCATTACAAGAAAAACCCCCTTACCAATTACATGGTTTCCCTATCCTAGAATAATATCACATGCTATAATATATTATGTATGACTCGGTAAAAAGAGCGGAGGATGTGGCCCGGATTGTCTGCAGGGGTGACCTGCGGAAATATTACCGCTTCAGGCCGGCCAGATTTTACGGGGGCATTGCCACAGCCGACTGTGTTGGGTGCTGTCTGCGTTGCGTATTCTGTTGGTCCTGGCGCAAAGTGGTAAGGCCCGGTGCATACGGTCGCTTTTATTCACCCAAGGCCGTGGCCGAAAAGCTCATCAGTACTGCCCGCAAAAAGGGCTTTGGCCGGGTAAGGATAAGCGGCAATGAGCCGACCATTTCACGAGAGCATCTGATCAAGGTCCTTGAACGTGTCCCAGACGATATCCTTTTTATACTTGAGACCAACGGGATATTGATCGGCCATGATGAAACCTATGCCGTGGACCTGGGCAATTTCAAAAACCTTTACGTCCGCGTCAGTCTTAAGGGAACGACAGAAGAAGAATTCTCCGTACTGACCGGGGCAGAGCCGGATGGGTTTAAACTGCAACTTAAGGCCATAGAAAATCTTTGCCGTGCCGGCTTGCAGGTGCAACCCGCGGTAATGGTGAGTTTCTCGCCCTCAGAAAACATTCGGGCCCTCCGTAAGAGGCTTGGGACCATCGCTCCAAGATTTAAAGACATTGAGATGGAAGAAGTTGCACTATATGGCGATGTGGAGAAACGCCTGCACAAGGCAAAGGTGATGGTTTCGTAAAAAGTCTTCAATTCGCTTGATTGGTAACTTGATAAGACTCTCATTTATCATTGATCATTTCACATTTGTCATCGCTCCGTCGCCATAGCGGCTTTGGCGCGTCGGTGACTGTCATTTTTTTAATGATAAATGCCCAATGATAGATGATAAGACCAAGATAAGCCCATCAAAGATAGCAGTAAATGAAGAAAGAGGCACTACTCTACGACAAGCTCCCACACAGCGAGGTGCAATGTCGCACCTGCCAGAGAAGGTGTGTCATTGCCGAAGGAGCAGCGGGCTGGTGCTTAACCAGGGTGAACGAAGGAGGGATACTCTACACCCGTATATACGGAGAGGTCTCTTCACTCTCAGTCAACCCCATAGAAAAGAAACCGGTCTTTCATTTTTATCCCGGAAGCCGTTGGCTCTCACTCGGGAGTTGGGGATGCAATTTCCGGTGTCCGGGCTGCCAGAACTGGGACATCGCCCATTGGAAAGGAGAGGACTTTGAAAAGGGTTCTTACCTCGCTCCGGAAGATCAGGTCGATATGGCGTTACGTCATGGGTGCATCGGCCTTTCCTGGACCTTTAATGAACCGACCCTGTGGTTTGAATACACCCTTGACACGGCAAAACTTGCCAAGAAAAAAGGCCTTTACACAAACTACGTCACCAACGGGTTCATCACCGAGGAGGCCTTTGACATTCTTGCCCCGTACCTGGATGTGTACCGCGTGGACGTAAAAGGTTTTTCCAATACCACCTACCAGAAGATCGCCCACATCCCTGAGTTCGGCTCTATCTTAAAGGTTACTGAAAAGGCCAAAGAATGCGGCATCCATGTGGAGGTCGTAACCAACATCATCCCCGGCTTCAACGATGATGATACACAGCTACAAGGTATAGCCTCATGGATAAAAAAGAGCCTCGGATCTGACACCCCATGGCACGTAACAAGGTTCTATCCCGATTGCAAACTTGCGCACCTGGAGGAAACTCCGATTACGACCCTTGAGCATGCACAAGAGATCGGCAAGAATTGTGGCATCCGGTATGTTTATCTCGGCAATGTGCCAGGGCACAAAGGGGAGAATACCTACTGTTACAATTGCGGTACTCTGCTTATCGAACGATACGTTTTTGACGTGGTTAATAACAGGATGCAGCGAGGAAGATGTCCCGAGTGCGGCGCGACGATTGCGGGACGATTTTAGCAGTTCTTTCGCATCACCTTATTAATAAATCCTCCCTGTACAATCCAATGTCCCCTGTCTGTGTCCCTTATGGCTATTGACAAAATATTCGCCTTACGATAATATGTTTTTGTAAGAAATGGATGAAGGATGAAGTTCGAGGAAGGAGGTCACCATGAAGTCAGCTATAACTTCGAAGTTCCAAACAACCATTCCAAAAACTGTGCGTGAACGTCTCAAGCTTTCTATCCATGATACTCTGGAATGGAAGATTGAACGTGGGAGGGCAGTGGTATTACCATTAAATAAACCGTTCCTAAGGTACAGGAATACTATAAAGGTAGGTGCAGGAAATATCGCAAATGATATCAAATTAGCCCGGGAGCTCAGAATCAAGGATGGCCAATGAAAAAGTACATCATCGATACCAACGCACTCATATCGTTTGTCACTGATAGAAATTCAGCTCAACAAACAAGAATAGCCGAAATCTTTGAAATCGCGGCCGGATTGAGGGCATTGATAGTGTGCCCTCAAAATGTCTTGACGGAATTTGTTTACGTTATGGACAAAGTGTACCATATACCAAAAAAGGAAATCGCTACCATGATCGGCGATTTCATCGTCACACCGGGGGTAGAGGTAGTACACGAAATTAATCTGGACATCCTTTTAACCCTTTGGCCAAAAAACATATCAGATTACGGCGATGCCATTGTAGCATCCCTGAGCAAGAATATAAAGGGAGCGATTGTGGCAACGTTTGATCGTACCTTCCGCTCTGCATTGAAGAAGCTGGGACTCCCTGTACTCCCTTTGTGAATTTTCACAGACACAAGAAGATAATGAATCCACTTCAAAAAGCATTTTTACATGGTCGTATATTCTTGCTATCATGGTAACACCGTGCTTTACAATCCCCATAAATATTGATACATACCAGACAATAAGGCTCAGTCCAATCCCGCTATAGCTGGACTTTATCCGACATCCCGCCGAGGTCGGCCAGAGCATATCATGATCAAGTCACGGCTGAGCCTAATCTGACATCTATGTCTTTAACTTCATGCGCCGTGCGGGACGACGCATGAAACGCTATACGTTAGCTGAATTATGATCCATATTGAAAAATGCCACTTCCTAAACGACATCACTATATCCCGCAATTCTACTTAAACGGTTTCTGCCAAAACAATAAACTTTGGGTATACGACCGTTACCAAAACGACTTTAGGCGACAGACGCCCAAAAATACTACTTTGCAAAAGCACTATTATTCATTTGAATCAAAAGAAGAGAAACGAGATACTGAGATTGAAAAGGTGCTGTCTCAAATTGAAGGTTTTTCAAAGCCCATCATTACTAAAATAAATAAGCGAGAAAAAATAGATCAAGCTGAGAAAGAAACACTTTCATTGTTCATTGCTTTACAATTCGTCCGAGTGCCCGACTTCGAGAAAGCTGTGAATCAAATTGCTGAGAGATTAATAAGGCACACATCCCGATTCATATTTGCGGACGAAAAGCGTGCGGAGGAGGCTCTAGAGCAATACGAAGAAAAAACAGGAAAAAAGGCAGAAGTTAGCCCAAAGGAATTGGCTGAATTCGTTCTCAACGACGAATACAACCTAAAATGCAATAGGGATCTAAGTTTGGGAATGATGCTACCCTTAGGATTGCGCTTTGCAAATTACTTTCGTCAAATGGATTGGTTAATTCTATATGCTCCGAGAAAGACGTCTTTTATTACATCAGATAATCCCTTTGTCCTGGTTGGCCCTCCAAACCATGATCTTAGCAGTAGCTATGGTGTTGGTTTTATAACAAAGGGAGCAAACAAGGTAGTTCCCTTGAGCCAATTTTGCAGTTTAATTATGGGAGATCATGGTGATCAAACAAGAATGTCTGATTGCACTCCACAAGATGTACGATCAATGAACATATCTATAGCTTTGAGTTGTGACCGTTTTTTGCTTTCTCGAGACGAAGCTTTGTTGAGAAGCCTTGTCAAAACAACACGTATTAATGAAAAAGTAAAGCATAGTAGATTCAAGCTCGGATGATGAACAGCCGGGCCGGAAAAGCGCGGCCCTCTGGTTACGGGCAGCGTTCTGCACTCTGAATTTACGATGGCATTCTCGCTACCATTCTGGTATAATTGAAACAAATGGATGCGTTATACTTAGGAGGCTTAACATGATTGACACAAATGAATTGATGTCAATGGCGGAGTCCTTGCCAATCGACATAAAGACCCAGCTGATTGACAGACTGCTATACAGCCTGAATCCATCACAGAAGGAAATCGACGAACTCTGGGCCAAAGAGGCTGAGAGGAGAGTTGCCGAGGTGCGAGAGGGCAAGGTTGAGACGGTGCCGGGAGAAAAGGTTTTCGACGAAATACGCTTGCCACCCATCCGCGCAATCTAAACTCAACGAAGCCATAGGCCATATGGATAAAGAACACATCAAGAAGCTTGCCGGGAACCCGAACTTCATTACGGGCATATATAATTACTGTGATCGATGGTGTGAACGTTGTCCGTTCACCTCTCGCTGCATGAATTTCGCGCTTGCCGATGAACAGTTTCCAGACCAGGAAAGCCATGATATAAGCAATGAAGCCTTTTGGCACAAGTTGTCTGAAATATTCCGTGTGACGCTTGATTTGGTGAAAGAAACAGCAGAAGAAAAAGGGATCGACCTCGATGCTATCAGCACTGAGGAAACCGCGGAGCAAGAGAGATTAAATGAGGAAATTGCCAGGTCTCACGAATGTTGTCGTATGGCGAAAGCCTATGCAGAGATGGCGGATAACTGGTTTGACTCATTAGAGGACGCATCTGATCACAAAGAAGATGACTTCAGCTTCAAAGCGCGGGTGGAAGTACTGAACGCAGGTCCGCTTCGAGAAACGGATCCTTGCGAAGATGCGGTGGACGTTATCCGCTGGTATCAGCATCAGATTTACGTCAAACTCATGAGAGCGATCCGCGGGACCTTAGAAGAAAAAGATGAACCCCCGGATGAATTTGCCAGAGACTCCGATGGTTCAGCAAAAGTCGCGCTCATTGCTATAGACCGTTCAATCGCTGCGTGGGGAGAAATATGTGCCTGCTTCTTCGCATCCGAGAGTGAAATACTCGATCTCCTCGTGCGTCTCGAACGGCTGCGCAGGAACGTGGAAAAAGTATTCCCAGATGCAAGGGCATTCATCCGGCCCGGATTCGACAAAGTAGACCTAAACAGCTAAGGACATTGAGTGGCGGGGCTGCATCCTGAACCTTGGCACAATTCAATGGGGAAATCCGGCTTCCACGCAACTTCCCAGAGGTATCCATCAGTATCTGCAAAGTATCCGGCATATCCTCCCCAGCTTACGTTCCATATAGGTTTGATGACTTTCGCTCCGGCTGCCCTTGCTTGATCGAGTAAGGCGTCAACCTCTTTTAGGGACCGAACGTTGTGTACGATTGCAAAACCGGGGGGTGTCGTTCCGTGAGATAGTGCGGTTGCATGCGCAGGCATCCCTTCATTTGGACATAGTGATAGCCAAGTACCTCTTGTGACAAAGAACGCGATCCCTTTACTGAACTTCCGCAGCGGCAACCGAAGCCCATCCCGATAGAACCATACGGAGCGAGCTAAGTCTGATACACTGAGTGTAATTAGGCTGGTTCTGGGTTTCACGACTTACTCCTCGCACAAGACTTTCTTCTCAAGCACTGTCGATCAACCATATCAGCAAGGGTCCAGGAATCCAATATCTTATTGATTTCGTCGTATATCTCTTTCCATATCTCATAAGTAACACATTCTTTAACTCGGTGACATATTTCAGGATTATCTATGCAATCTACCGGAAACATAGACCCCTCTAATGCATCTACAATATCCCGCAACTTAATCTGGTGGGGATCTTTGTTGAGTGTATATCCCCCACGCACTCCACGGACACTCCTGATGAGGCCGGCCACTTTCAATAGTGGAATTAGATGTTCCATGTACTTGACGGAGACCTCTTGTCTTTGGGCTAAATCCTTTAAGGAGACAGGGCCTTTCTCGTAATTCAGGGCTATATCCAACATGGCCCTCGTTCCATAACGCCCTTTAGTTGACAATCTCATTTTGTTGCCCCCGATTTTATCAGAATCTGAAAACGGCAAGTAGATTGCGTATTCCATCTTGTGAAGAGACCTTTGAAAAACGCGACATTTTTCCGTCAGGCAAGGAAGGCGATCCCGCCAAGGCGGGATTAACCGGAGGAATACATTGGGTATTTTGAGGATTAAAATTTGAAGCCTGACGCCGCATCACGGGAAAATGGCAGTTTTTCAAAGGTCTCGAACGGATACTATCTATAATTGCCGCCACTAATATAAAATTAGTGTACAACAAGCGGAGATGTCAACAATGAACAGCTATTTTTATTCTTCTTTTGGCTTCAAATGATCCGGTACGATCGCCATCCTGATGAGAATCGGTTTCAAAAAACTCCACTTAATTCCGATATGGTATACCTCTTCAAGATCTCTGATCGCATCCCAACAGTTGTGACAGGGAGAAATCACCAGCTTCGCCCCGGTGGCCAATATTTGATCGCGTTTGACCTTCAGACCTATATTTCTTTGCTCACGGTAGCGTCCTATCCCGTTAAAGCCGCCACCGCCGCCACAACAAAAATTGTGCTCACGGTTTGGCACCATCTCGCGAAAATCCTCCGCTATATACGGAATAATTTTTCTGGTAACGTCACACAAACCGGCATTTCTGACATAGTTACAAGGATCTTGAAGCGTTACAGGCTCTTTGATCTTCTTTGAAGGATCGAGTTTGATCTTTCCCGTTTCCAGCGCCTCCAACACCCATTCAACATAATGCATCGACGGGACGGGTGTTTCGCCGCTCTTTATCCCGGCCCAGTAAGGCCCTTCGGTAATAGTGGCCCGGTGCATATGGCCACACTCCGTACAAACCATTCTCTTTGGTTTTAGCCGTTCCATTGCCCCGTAGACCCATTCCACCTGCTGCTTGCAACACGCCCAGTCGCCGGCAAACATGCTCAAACTCGTCGATTCCCATCCCTTGCTGGGGACGGTCCAATTGTCACCGGCTAAGTGAAACAGAATCGCGGCCTCTGCAATGTCCTCCGGGTAGTGTTTTGGTTCCCGGGCATTGACTGTGTACATATAATCTGCGCCAACCTTATCAACAGGAATCTTCAGGCCGGGCCAATCATCCTCATATTCTTCCGCCATCCACTCACAGGTTTCGACCCAGTCTTGTACGGTAACATCCATCTGGGCATTGAATACCCAGTGCATACCTGATCCGATCTTCATTTCATAAGGTACGAATCCCTGAGAAAAACAGAGGCCTCTCAAGTAGCCGAACATGACGCCCATATCAATACCGTGAGGACAATACTGTCCGCAGCGGTTACAGCAGGTGCACTTCGACCATGCCGTATCCATACAATTCTGCATGAATGCGTTGTCCACGTTTCCCTTTCTTTTTACCATCTCCCCAAGAGTAGACTGTATCTTGTACGCGGGCACCTGCTCGGGGTCCCGGTCGTTTGCAAGATATAAGAAACAGCTGTCAGCGCACATGCCACAATGAGCACAAATCTTAAGCCAGGTACGAATGCGGGATTTGCATGTGGCATCGAGGGTATTCTTCAACGCCTCTGTATCGACAGGCCATTTATTGAGTTCCTCGTAGTATCTTTTTCCTCTTCTGTCCGCCAACAAGGCCTCGATTCCCTCCTTGGTTTTTACAGGCTTTCTGGAAACAAGAGGTGTTGGGTCTTGGCTTTTTGCTTCTTCCGCCATGTTGATCTCTCCTTAGAATGAAATTATTAATAAGGTCATATACAATTACCGGTCGATTCCCCTCCTTCTGCGCTCTCCTCTCTTTATATTGAACTTACCAAAAGTAATGAGTGGCCTCTATTTCCTACTACATAGATAGGAATAGTAGGCAATGACGGCCGGCGTTGTCAAGCATTTTTTCTCATTTATCCCACTTTAACCAGTTGACAAAATCGACGCCATCGGAAAGACTATGGCTATCCTACCTAATAAGAAACATGTGGGAGGAACAAGTGGGACGGGGGGACATGTGGAGCGTTGTTGACTAAGGCGACTTATTTTCTCTGTGAATAAAGGGAAGGTCTCCTTTGGCCCCCGCCCCAGTGGAAGGAAATGACTCATGGACAAGAGACGGAAGCCAATAAGTCTGATCTTGTTGTGCACCTTAACGCTGATACTTGCGTGTCGATCAATGGACCCAGCGATAAGAAAGAATCTGTCGCTGGATATCGATCAACTGATGGTTCGTGGAGATCAGGCTCCAGAAGCCCTTTTTGAATCAATTGTCGAGAAGGTCGAGAAGCACCCTGAAGAAGCGACGACGATATTGCTGGAAAAGGCCTCCACTAGTAATATAGACGCCAAGCGACTATCACTGTGCATGCTGTTATTGGGTTACACGAAGAGCCCACGTGCGGGAAAGTTCCTGGTGAACTTGTTGGAAAAAACAGAAAGTGAAAGACAACGCTACTATATCTTGAGTACCCTTGCCCAATTGCAGTACAAACCAGCGCTGCCTAAGATGGAAGAAATATTGAAAAAAGACCCCGAGACTTATTACTGGGAATCAATCTTTGTTTTTGGAAAGATGGGAGACATATCTGTTCCCTTCTTAATACAAAGAATTAACGATAAGAATAGAAATGTCAGAAAAAACGCAATTATGTTACTGGGATGGTGGCTAATTGCCCCTGAGGCTGTAGGACCACTAAGAGAGCAATACTGGCAAGAAAATGATCTTGAAACCAAACAAATGATTCTTAGCGCATTGGAAGGTATCACTCCTGACATTCATGAAATTCAAGAATTTTCTGAAGTTATCCTTGCTAAGGAAAAAGAAGAAACACTTTTGCAATTTGCTAAAGAAACGATAAAAAACATTGATAAGATCAAGTCATACCTACGTTCCTTTAGGGACAAAAAGAAAGCAAATAGACTCCTTTTTGATGATGAGTATGAGAAACTCTACAACTCTTATGGTCGTGTTGGGGACTACGAAGTATTATCCATGACAAGCATTCCTCAGGATGAGGATAAACTGAGACAACTCAAGCAAAGAATACTTCAAAGAGGATCTGATGAGGCCTTCTATGACTATCAGAAGGTCAACGAAATAATCATATTTAATCGTTTGATGACCAATAGTTAGAACATATCGTCCATCCCTGATATGAAGACGAACCGGCAAAAGCTTCGGCGCAAAGAAAAAATAGAAGGGGTTGCAAAAGAATTGTCCAATGTCAACGGGCTGACCCTTTGGGCTTTTCGATATGAAACTAGAAGGGAAATTAGAATATGGAAATACCGCTGCTAAATGACATTGTCATCATATTTGGGCTGTCCATTGCCATCCTCTTTATATGCAATCGACTTCGCGTGCCTACGATTGTGGGGTTCCTCCTTACCGGGATATTGGCCGGGCCTTACGGACTTGGACTTATAAAGGCGGTTCATGAAGTTGAAATTTTAGCTGAAGTCGGTGTTGTGTTATTACTTTTCACTATCGGAATCGAGTTCTCGTTTAGAAGGCTGCTGCAAATCAAGAAATCAGTCCTGTTGGGGGGCTCGCTTCAGGTGTTGTTAACCTTTTGGGTTACTTTTGCCATAGCCAGACACCTGGGGCAATCCGCTGGTGTATCGATCTTCATAGGGTTTCTTATATCCCTGAGCAGCACGGCCATTGTTCTCAAACTACTCCAGGAAAAAGCTGTCGTTGATAGCCCCCATGGGCGTACAATTCTTGGCATCTTGATCTTTCAGGATATCATTATTGTTCCAATGATATTGGTCACACCTCTCATAGCCGGAGCAACAGGGGATTCGGGCGCATCCGGCCTCGTTCTTGCGGCCAAAGGAATCGGAATCATCGGGTTGGTGATCGTTAGCGCTAAATGGGTTGTGCCACAAATACTGTATCAAATAGCCCGGACGCGAAGCAAGGAACTTTTCTTGTTGAGCGTAATTGTAATATGCCTCGCGGTTGCGTGGGCAACTTCCAGCGCGGGGCTTTCCCTTGCCCTGGGCGCGTTTTTAGCAGGACTGATAATTTCCGAATCTGAATACAGTCATAACGCGCTCGGAAACATTTTGCCATTTCGGGATGTCTTTACAAGCTTCTTTTTTGTTTCCATTGGCATGCTGCTGGATGTGGGTTTCCTTTTCCGGCAACCTGGGACCATTGCGCTGATCACTTTAGGCGTTTTGGTTCTAAAATCCATCATTGCCGGCTTTGTAACGGTTTTATTAGGGTTCCCTTTTCGCACTGCAATTTTGGTCGGCCTTGCACTCGGTCAGGTTGGTGAATTTTCTTTCATTCTATCCAAGACCGGTGTTGAACATGGTTTGCTTGCCGGAAATATTTATCAGATGTTTCTGGCTTTCTCCGTGCTTACCATGGCGGCTACACCGTTCATTATAACCCTGGCGCCACGCATAGCGGATATTATCCTGCTGTTGCCGCTGCCGAAAAGGTTGATATCGGGCTTTTCTCCTGTTTCAGAGATAAAGGTTGAGAGTAAAAAAGACCACCTTATTATAATCGGCTTCGGAGTCAATGGTAGAAATGTGGCACGAGCCGCCAGGCTATCGGGTATTCCCTATGCGGTCATTGAAATGAATCCCGAGACAGTAAGGGAAGAACAAGCACGGGGTGAACCAATTTATTATGGCGATTCAACCCAGGAGGTCGTACTTCTGCAGGCAAATATCAAAGATGCGAGAATAGTTGCAGTTGCGATTAACGATCCTACGGCAACTCGTAGAATTACCGAAATCATTAGGAGACTTAATCCGAAAGTGCATTTGATTGTTCGAACCCTTTATCTTCAAGAAATGAAACCTCTGTATGAATTAGGCGCCGACGATGTCATTCCGGAAGAATTTGAGACATCAGTGGAGATCTTTACTCGGGTTTTGACCAAATATCTTATACCCAAAGATGAAATCGAGAAGCTTATCGCTAAAGTGAGATCAGATGGTTACGAGATGTTTCGAAGTCTTTCAAAAGAGTCGACATCTTTTCCCGATTTAAATCTTCAGCTTCCCGATGTCGAAATTAGTACGTTTCGGATTGGTAAAAGATCTCCCTTCGTTGGAAAATCGTTAGCTCAGACTGAGTTAAGAAGGCGTCACGGAGTTACGGTATTGGCAATACGTCGGGACTCAGAAATATTATCCAATCCCCACGCAGATATACAACTTCATGTTAACGATGTTCTTTTTGTCCTTGGAGCGCCGGACAGGACCGCTGAGGTCGCTGGTCTAACCCATAGTCCGGAAGAAGGGAATTAAGGGCATTCATCCGTCCCGGATTCGACTCGGAAAGGCCACGGCGCCCTTTTTGCGGGCAACCTTTTTTCAAAAGGGCGATGCCTGACGTTTGGTGAAAAAAGTGAGGACAAAATATCTTTCGATCATCATCGTCCTGCTTTTGGTCTGGACTCCATGCTTAGCAAATGATCAGCCATTAGAATATGTTGTGCTTTTACACGGCTTGGCACGAACCCAAAAATCAATGACTAAAATGGAAAAGCGCTTGTATGATGAGGGCTTTGGCGTTTTAAATATTGGGTATCCGTCAAGGTCAAAAACAATCGAAGATCTCGCCGAAGAGATAATCCCGAATTCAGTTACGCTTTGCCGTGAGAAAGGCGCTCAAACGATCCATTTTGTAACTCATTCATTGGGAGGGATTATAGTCCGATATTATCTTAAACACCATCACATTCCAGAGCTTGGAAGGGTCGTAATGCTGAGCCCACCAAACGGCGGCAGTGAAGTGGTGGATAAATTTCGGCAAAATTTCATCTTCAAATGGTTAAACGGCCCGGCCGGACAACAGCTTGGCACAGGCAAAGACAATTTGCCTAAAAAATTGGGCAACGTAGCGTTTGACTTAGGTGTTGTTGCCGGAGACAGATCCATTAACTTAATATTATCTCTTATCATACCAGGAGCAGATGATGGAAAGGTTTCGGTAGCCAACGCCAAAGTGGATGGAATGAAAGATTTCATAATCGTTCATTCATCACACCCATTCATCATGAAAAATCGTCATGCAATTAAACAGGCGATAGCCTTCTTAAGACACGGTGAATTCAAAAGGGATTAATGAACAGCCGTATGCACTCCGACCACCGAGGCCGAGTATAGTAAGGTAAAAAAAGCCCATAGGAGAGAGACGGAAAATGTTCTACCGCGTTCTTGGCGATGAGGTTAAACGCCTTAAGTAGCGGGGCTGCATTCTGAACCTTGGCACAATTCAATGGGGAAATCCGGCTTCCAGGCGACTTCCCAGAGGTATCCATCAGGATCCGCAAAGTATCCGGTATATCCTCCCCAGCTTACGTTCCATAACGCCCTTTAGTTGACAAAATCGACGGCATCGGAAAGACTATGGCTATCCCACCTAATGTAAGGGGAAGAAAAGCTCAAAGTTCATAGGGAAAAGACGAAAAATGTTCTACCGCGTTCTTGCCGATGCCGTTGTTCTGGCACACCTTGCGTTTGCCGTATTCGCGGTGATAGGCGGGGTGCTTGTACTGAGGTGGAGACAGTGTGCATGGTTACACGTACCGGCTGCTCTGTGGGCTGTATCCATCGAATGCATGGGCTGGGTGTGCCCCCTCACACCGCTTGAAAACCGGTTTCGCCAAAAAGCAGGAACAATCGGCTATGAGACCGGCTTTATCGAGCACTACATACTTCCGGTGCTCTACCCTACCGGGCTCACCTGCGGGACACAGATTGCCCTCGGCCTTTTTGTGTTCGTAGTCAATCTGGGAATCTATGGGTGGGTAGTGTACCGTGCAAGGAAGGACCAACATCATTCCTCATAACCTTCAAGATCCATTTTAAGTGAGAGCAATGCCAACATATCTTTTAGCGACACGATACCGACCAAACGGTCGTCTTCGACTACCATGAGCCGGCTGTTCCCCGGTCGGCTCATGATCGAGAGAGCCTTCAAGGCATCGGCTTCAGGGTCAATGGTGTTCAATGAACAAGGAGTTTAAACAGGGTGATTCGTCTTCCAACCATCATATTCCCTAACAAAAACCTTCCAAAATACAAATTAATAATGTAATATTATATAATCACAAGATTAAGTTCTGAGTCTACATCCCAGAGCCCTTCGATCTGATGTCACACGGGCGGGTTCCCAAGACATCTCCTTTGCCCAATCTCCCGCCCGCCTCGCCTGAGCGATGGAGGGCGGCTACATCAGACTCATCACGAACCTTGCACAAGGAGGTCCTAACATGACTTCTTCTGAATCAATTTTCGCGAAAGAGAAGATACTGCTCCTTTTGAATAGGTATGCACTTTCGTACTACAAGGAGGACAATTGTGTTGAATATTTCATCGCTGACAAAGACACGGGGGAACAAATATCGTACGCTGTTACTTTTTCTTTAAACCCTTCTTCACAACGAATTCATGTAGGTAAATTTTGGCCGGAACTCTACAAACAGATTGATTCCAAATACCTTTCCGCTGCTTGTTTTTACCTTCTGATACATCATTTCGCTCATATCTACCACTTACCTGATGAATATCGTCTTTGTCTTGAAACACGTCCCGCCACCAACAAAAAATTTTTTTCGAGACTCAAGGATTTCGGCCTTAGCGTCAAGGGGTCTCAAATGTGTCAAACCGTTAAAGTCTGCGGCACGTATCCCGAATTAGACATAAACACTTCAATGATTAACAAGAAAATCATAGAAGACAAAAACGCACTCTTTCAGGTTTGAGACAACATCGAGGAGGGAGAGAAGAAATGAGCTTTCCTCATCTTTTTTCATCGGGCAAAATTGGCGAATGCTCTCTCAAGAACAGAATCATCATGCCCCTTTTCCCCACAAAATACGCTACAGAGAGCAGGGTTAATCCGAAGATAACCGAGTTTTACAGGGCAAGGGCAAGAGGAGGTGTGGCATTGATTGTTCTTGACTGCCCCTGTCTGGATTACCCCAGGGCATATAAAGGCCCCCATGAACTTCGTTTTGATCGAAAAGACTATGCCAGGGGCGTAACGGAACTCATAGGCGTCATTCATGCCGAAGGCTCTAAGGCCTTTATGCAGCTTAATTATCCCAAAGAGCGGGCTTTTAAGGAAGAGATTGCCGGCGCCAAGAAAAAAGGAGATGTGTGGATAGTCTCCCTGGCGAATGCAATGTCTCTTGATGAGGCTGAAGAGATACTGGATATCATGGTCAATGGCGCCAAGAGGGCACGGGAGATCGGTTACGATGGAGTGGAAATCCAGGCAAGCTATGGCGATCTCATAGCCCGGCTTCTTTCCCCTCTTCTTAACAAACGTAACGACGAGATGGGAGGGTCTATAGAGAATCGGGCACGCTTCCTAACTCAACTGATTCAAAAGGTAAAAAAGTCTGCAGGCCGGGATTTTCCTGTGATGGTAAAACTGGTCTGCGATGAATATGTTCCAGGGGGGTTGGATGTGGATGACGGTAAGAAGATCGCCGGGCTCGTGGAACACGCGGGAGCTGATGCTATCGTGGCCAACGCGGGCAACAAGTCCACAAAATTCATCACCATCCCTTCTCACTATAGCCCTCCCGGGGCACTGATCGGTTTGGCTGCCCAGATAAAGTCTTCGGTCAGCATACCTGTTGTTGCCATAGGGAAGATAAACAGTCCTGATATGGCTAATGAGGTCATTGGCCGGGAAAAGGCCGATTTTGTTGCCATGGCCAGGGCATTGATCGCTGACCCTGATCTCCCGCAAAAAGCCGCGTTCGGTATGGTAGATGACATCAGAGGGTGCATATACTGTCTGCAAGATTGCTCGGAAAAAGGTGTTGTGGGAGTGGGAAGATGCTGCGCGGTGAATCCCTTTGCGGGTCGTGAATATTCCTGGAAGGTTTCACCTGCTTCGGAGAAAAAGAGGGTGCTGGTGATCGGTGGTGGGCCCAGCGGAATTCAGGCAGCCATAATGGCGAGTCAGCGAGGACATGAGGTAGACTTGTGGGAGCAATCAAATCGGCTTGGTGGGCTGGCCGGCCTGGCCAGGCTGGCCCCATTTAAAGAGGAGGTAGCCGAGGCGCTGCGGTATCTGATACACTCTCTTGACAAAAGTGAGGTCGCGGTTCGTCTTGGGCATCGGGCTGATGTATCGGAGATTATTGCCCTTGTTCCAGACGTGGTTATTGTGGCTACCGGTTCCCGTCCGGGCCGCCTCTCCATTCCCGGCGTCGATTCCGGCCTGGTCGCATATGCCCGATACGTCTATGAGGAAAAATCTGCTGTCGGCCAAAAGATAGTCATTGTTGGTGGTGGAGATATCGGTTGTGAGACCGCCGATTGGCTCGCCGGTCCTGAACGCGAGGTAACGGTGGTGGAATTATTGCCTAAGGTACTTACCAAAATGAAAAAAATTCCCAGGGAACGACTAATATCGAGACTTTCTGAAAAAGGGGTTGCCATTTTTACGGAGACCCGGATTACTTCCATCGAAAAAAATAGAGTGCATCTCACGAGGAAGGATGGCGAGGAGTTCATGATGGAGGCGGACCAGGTAATCTTTGCCATTCATGCCCAGCCGGAAGACAGCCTGTTACAAGAGTTGAAGGGCAAGATTAAACAGGTAATCGCTGTAGGTGATGCCGCATCACCGGGGAATATAGGCTCGGCCTTAAGGAGCGCCACCGAGGCAGCACTGAATATCTAAGCCGTATTGTTGGGTTAAATGAGGGGGCATGGACAATTGGCCGGGCGTAAGCTAAGGGATGATCCATATCACACCCAATATAGCGATTGACGAGAGCGAAATCAAAGAGGAATTCATCCGAGCTTCAGGGCCGGGAGGGCAGAAGGTCAACAAGGTCGCCACTGCCGTGCAGCTTCGTTTCGATGTGGCCAACTCCCCTTCCTTGCCGGATGACGTCCGCGAGCGCCTGATCCGTCTGGCAGGTAGGAGGATAACCGAAGATGGAGTGCTCATTATCGAAGCCCAGCGGTTCCGCACACAGCAACGAAACCGTCAGGACGCAATAGACCGGCTGGTTACCTTAATCCGCAAGGCAGCCGCAAAGCCCAGGGTCCGTCGCAGGACAAAGCCGACGCTCGCATCAAAGAGGCTTAGATTAGAGACCAAACGGCACCGCGGCAAAACAAAAAGCATGCGGCGGCCTGTTCCGCATTCCGAGGATTAGATCTGCCTCCCGGGATCATTACACAGGAGCCAGGTTATCTAAACAGATCCATAGAACTTTTCTTTCTGATATCTGCCAACCATGCATAAAGCAGACATAGTTCCTACTGACTCAATGAGTTCAGGGAGAGATATTCTCTGGTTAAATCCACCCAGATGCGGACCGGTATGGATAACTATATTCTGTGCCCCTTTTTTTAGACCGTCTATTTCTTGATCAGTGTATCCTCTCCTCTTTAGAAAATCTCTGAACTCCTTATCCGTCATTTGGTTTTGGTCCGGCACTCTTAATATCTCTTCCATATAGCGATCTACACCCATCTCTTCAATCATGCGTAAAGCGAGATTATCCACATTAAAGGGGAACTCTCCGGTCAACTCTCTTCCTACAAAGCCATGGTAATAACGAATATAAATCCCTTGAATAAGCTCTTTGAATAATTGTTTGTCAAAAAGATCCCGGGCATCTACCGGCTCACCTTTATGGTCGAGTCCAACCCTTTTGCTGTCTTTATTGCGAAAATAACTCCCGGTTACCAACAATAGGCTCAGAATATGAGTGCCGATATACCTGTAAAGCCCTCGGCTGCGGCCCTCAAGGGGAATGAGGTGTTCAAAGTCTCTTATCCCTGTAAGACCAAAATTAGGATAGGAGCAGGAACCGAGCCACCTGTCCAGCCTTCCTCCTTGCTGCCATTCATACAGACCATTGTCTGATCTTCTGTTCCTTTGAACCCGATTATGAAAGAGCCCGATTGGAGCGGTATGGACAATGCCTAAAGAGGTAAGTCTTCCCAATAACCAGGCGCTTCTGAACATAACCTCTCTAAATCTTTCCGCGGTATACCCTTTTCCAGCCCTATAATTATTGGGATAGTTGAAATAATCCTTATCGGCAATAAAACCAATGGCATAACGCTTTGGATGAAGGTCTATTTCATCAGGCGCTCTTACCGGGATATTTTTTAATCTAAATACGTAGCTCCCCTGAAACTTAAGAGCCGTCGGCACATTAAATCTTACGGGAAAAGAATAGCCTCCTGAACACAAATGTTCCATCCAGACCGCCTCTCGATATATGGTCTTAGGAGAATCCTGGGCGCGGGCCAGTTTGATCACCAGCGTTTTATGTTGCCCATCAACGCCAACGACAAAACTCCTTCCAACAAATGAAGCGGTGTTATGACCATTAATGCCATTTTCTTCTAATATCTTCTGCCACTTCACACTGGGGATACTCTCTATTTGCTCCTCACCTACCTTAGGACCATTAATGGAGACAGGAAGGGAGCCCAGGGCCTCAGCAGCTGCCCGGTGAGGATATCCTCCGGTAGTGGCAAGAATATTCTCCAGGGCAGAGGTTGCCTGTTCCGTCAGAATCTTATCACTGCTGAGGGCAATAATAGAAGCCAGGGCGCCGGCGGCTTGTTTATACAGAAATAAGGATTGTTTGTGAGAGGAGAGGCTTAAATTCTTAAGAACAGATTCTAAGGCCGAGATGGTCTCCGGTCTGGTAATATCGGGATGTGTTTGCGCAAAGGAATGTAAATTAGAAACAGCCATGTATTTGGCGGTAAAATCAACGGTCTTAATATCATTTTCTAAACCAATTCTCTCTCTTTCCAAGTCCCATGTCATAACCTTTTTACTCCTCAAGACCTTTGAAAAATGCGACATTTTTTCAAAGGTCTCCTTATGGCTTCCACATCCCCGGCATTCTTACCACCTCTTTGCTTTCGTGTCCAGCAACTTGCTCGCCGGGCAAATTGGGAACTTTTTACGATTTCATCAATATTTAGTTTTGCGTACTTTTGGTCGAATATAAAGTATGAGACACCATCTGTTACGGTCGCTGTAAGGCAATATTTTATAACCGATTGCTTTTATAGGGAATTAGGCCAAAGACCGAAGGAGACCCTTACAAAGGTCCCCGAAGCACGAGGGAGGTGCATACCGGTGAACAAGGCAGAAAAAATCGAGAGTGTGTCAAAAGTTTTTCATGACACGAGCAGGATCACAAAAGTAGCGCTGTGGTGGTTGAGACACTATGAGACCATCATGCCGTTCTGGCGAGGATTCAGTTGGACGTGGGTGATAGGAATCCTGTGCTCTGCTATTGTAGGGTACCTTGACTTAGAACAAGCCTTATTGTTGATAGTTCTTTGTGGTATAATTGCTAATACAGGCATATATCTCGGTATCAAAACGATGAGCTGTCATCTTAAAAACCTGGAAGATGGCCCGGAGAAAGAAGAAGCCTACGAGCTGATGATAAAGATTATCAAGAAAAGAGTAATGCTCAGTGCCTGAAACTCTACACTACTAAGGAGAAAACCATAATGAAAAAGCAGTTCGTCCTCGACACCAATGTTCTTTTGCATACCTCTGATTGCATCCATAGCTTTGGGGATAATGAGGTTATACTACCTATCGAAGTCATAGAGGAACTGGATAATTTCAAGCGAAGTGCTGACGAAAAGGGAAGAAATGCGAGGCAGGTAATCCGCTCCCTGGACAGACTCAGGACAAAGGGAAAGTTGGGTGAAGGAGTTCCTTTGGAAAATGGAGGTACGCTGAGGATCGTTATACACGAAGACTTGAGGCGAAATATGGAAGGGCTTTCAAGCGATATTGTAGATAATCGAATAATCTGGACCGCTTACTACTTTAAAAAGAACGGCAACAAAAGAGTAATATTTGTTTCTAAGGATATCAATGCCAGAATCAAGGCTGACGCCCTTGGTTTAGAAGTAATGGATTTTGAAAAGCAAAAAATAAATTTTGATGAAGTTTACTCTGGCTGGTACAGCATTCAACTTCCTTCAAAGGAAATAGATCGTTTTTATGAAAGTAGGGTCCTCCCGACACGCTCTGAGTGGGAGCTCCACCATAATCAATTTGTCCGTTTGGAAGATGAAACCAACCCCAAGCATTCAGCATTAGGCAAGTATCTCGCTCCAATGGAAAAAATAGTCCCTCTTTTTCATCAGAAGAGCCGGCCGTGGGGAATTCAGGCACGCAATATGGAACAGCACTTTGCTATTGAACTCCTTCTTTGTGATGATATTCAATTGGTAACATTGCTTGGAAGCGCTGGCACGGGCAAAACGCTCCTCGCCCTGGCCTGTGGCATAACAAAGGTAGTGGAAGAAAGAATTTACGCTAAACTCCTTGTCTCAAGGCCGATCATACCCTTCGGAAGGGACATAGGGTACCTGCCGGGCGATAAAGAAGAGAAAATGAAAAATTGGATGCAGCCTATTTTTGACAACCTTCATTTTTTAGCCGATTCACACGGGGAAAATAGTGGGGGGACAGTCGACTATCTCTTGCAGGGAAAAAAATTGCTGGAACTTGAGGCCCTTACTTATATAAGGGGGAGATCGATACCAAGACAATATATCATTGTTGACGAAGCCCAGAACCTTACCCCCCATGAAATAAAGACAATAATCAGTCGTGCGGGTGAAGGGACCAAAATGGTGTTGACCGGCGATCCTTATCAAATCGACAGCCCGTATCTTGACTCAAGCAGTAATGGATTAAGTTACGCTGTTGAACGAATGAAAGGCCAAAAAATGTTCGGACATATAACCTTGAGTCATAGTGAAAGGAGTGAGCTCGCCTCTGTAGCGGCCAAGATATTATAGTAAAAAACTTTGGGAACTGCTTTCTTAGTCTCTGTTTATTATCGAGGAAACAGCCTCTTCCGCGCATTCAATAAATGTTTCATCTCTCTTGGTCATTGCCGACTCAAGGGCAGGAATTGAATCTTTTCCTCCGATGTTCCCGATAAGGAACGCCGCGTCACAACGATTTCTCGGGTCGTCATCAAATAAATGCCGCTCGATATCTTTTATAACAGTCTTTATCAACAACGGTTTTTTCTCGTAGATATCTTCTAATACCACCATCGCGCCAAGCCTTAAAGGCCACTTGTCATCCCATAATACAGAGAGAAATTCTTCAGATATTTTCCCGTCTTCTATCATCATATCAGCCAGCTTATATGCATTCTGATCCTTGATCATCTTTATAAGATCGTCTCTTGAAAAGCGCTTTTCCGTCGCTTTGGAGACCCACTCGGACAAATCGTCCCCAGGAATTACCCCTGAAAGGAATAACTTCTCATTAATGATCGTCGTTGGAGCAGATTTTATATCAAACCTTTCTATCGTCTCTTTGAACATCATTCCATCTATAATAGAAACCTTGACGCCGTTGTTTGAAAAGGCAAATTCTACCGTATTTCGAACGGCATTCGGGCAGTAGATACAACCCGGCATTACAACAATCTTGATGTCGGCTTCGGTTTTGGTATTAACAGGAGGGATTTTTCGCGCGGCAATAGATACGGCGTCAATAAAGGGAGCAAATTCCGTTTTCTCCGGTATGGCGTGATAATATACCTTGCCGCCAACAACTATAGCCGGGAGATGCCCTTCCTCTGGTTTTTTAACTTCAAACCTGATCTTTTTAAAAAGGGATGAGACCTCTTTCACAAATCTCTCAAAGTTCTTGTTTTCAGGGTGATCAGTAGAAAAAAAATCAAGGGTTACGTTGTCCCGCAAATCACTTAGAACCTTTTCTGCATATATTATGTCTCTCTTTTCCAACATCTTTATAGTGTCCATCCAGAAATGGCTATTATCTATCTCCTTGCATGAGTCTTCTTTAAGGAAAGAGGAAGCTTGAGTTGCAAAAACTCATTAAAACACTTCAGGCACGCCTTCTCGTTTTTATGGTAGGCTCGATTTCTGCATGCCTCCCAGTGGACCCATTGTTCCCGTTTGTCGCACCACCGATTTTGCTCGTTTTCAGTAATCACTGTTAACATGCTAAACCTTCTTTGCCTTCTTTGCGCCTTTTGAGCCTTTGCGGCGAGGTGAGCCCTTACCCTTTTTCTTCTGCATTTGGGCCATTGCCGTGTCAAGATTATAGTACGCCTGCTCCAGCTCGTCAAAGGAACGGTGCACCCATCGACTTCCCCAATAGAAGTTACAGCTCGTCTCGGCTACTAATATGTGATCATATGCTTTTATAATCAATTGCCGAACTTCTTCCGGATTGTCAGTCTCCTGGCCATGTTCGTCAAACACTTTTTTTGCCTTTTGGTAATAAGCACTGGCCTGGCGTATCTCGTCAAAGCCTCTCTTCTGAAGGAGCGAACCTGTCCATTGAGTAAAGTCGCCGCCCCAATGGTGACCTGTATTCCAAGCGCCTCGGTGTACCTCTACCTCTTCGGTGGGTGGATATTTCTCCAGGTATTCGCTGATGTGGATAGGCACAAAACCAAGGGTCCCCTCCCGGTACCGATCAAGAATAGTATGGTAAAAGTAACCCCAGAAACCGCTTTCAACGTGTGAAGTACGAAACACACCCCCATTCTCCCCGTCGCTCCACGTGGTAACTAATGCGGGGAAATCACACCATTTGGTCCTCTCGTAAAGTTCGTGCTGAAACCAACCCGGATCAAGGCCCGATTCCTGGGCGTCGGAAAGTTCCCGGTCACGCGGCACCACGATTATTTCTTCTCCATCATAGCGGGCTATGTACGGCCGATACCGCATCTCTTCCCAGCGCATCTCACGCTTCGGTTTGATATACCAGCAGTCCACGATCACATATTTATAGCCGTGACGCTTAAGCATAGGAATCATCTCCATGCAAAATCCCATTTCAGGGGGCCAGAACCCCTGGAAATTGTCTCGCCCCAGGAGATGTTGGCCTAACCCGATCCACCACGAGGTCTGAGCGTCCCAGTCAGCTTCCGGAATTAATGGATACACGGGATGATAGAGGCCGGTCCCCACGAACTCGATATTCGACCTCCTGTAGCGATCAAGAATATCCTCTATATCAACCACATCATGAAATGTCTCACGGATGGCGGGATCTTCAAGCTGTTTCAGCAGAGTCCCGGAAAAGTCCATGTGAAGCCTGGCAACATCCTCATACCCTTCCAACATGCGGGTAGGCCTATCGTAACACCACAGGATCTGTCTCGCCTCCCATCGTTCATTCGAATTGTGCAGAGCGATAAGATTTCCAAGAGGCTGATGCATATTGAGCCCGAGTGCATGATATATGTCGGCCATAAGAACTCCTCTATAATTGTTACGGTATGGTAAAAATTACAACAATGCTATCACGGAATATATAATAAGATCAAGTTATTGAACAAATTATCAGTTTTGCTTTGAGCGATTTCCAGTTTTGTGGTAATTTCTTGATATTGCTAACGTTTTTGGGTGTCCGATAACCCTGAACATTATAGGAAATACAATGAAAAAATGATGAAAGCAGAAATTTATATGATGGGGAATATTACTGCGGAAGGCGCCTTGATTTTGATGTGTTTACACAGGGCAAAACACTTGATAAACTGGTTCGTAATCTAAAAGAGGCCATTCAGCTTCGCTTTGAAGATGATCGGGAGGTTCTGGAAAATTTCGTCCCAAGCCCTTCGCTCTTTACAATGGCGTATTTGGGAGAAATCCATGTCTAAGAAGCTCCCTGTAGTATCCGGCAAGAAGCTTATTTCCTGTTTAACTTCCGTGGGTTATCAAGTTTTGTGCGGCAGCGTGGAAGCCCTGTCAGACTTGAGAAAGCAACGAAAGCGGGTGTTCATAAGATAACGATTCCGAAAAATGGGGTCACTCTATTGCCTTGCCTCTAACCCACGCCTTTCTTATCGATTTAATACGTTCACTCATCTTTTCCCAACACTTCCCTTACCTTGGCGGATAGGTCCTGCACTGAGAATGGCTTCTGGATGAAATGCACGCCCTCTTCGAGCACGCCGTGATGAACAATGGCGCTGTCCGTATAGCCGGACATATAGAGCACCTTGAGGCCCGGTAGGATTTTTAGGATACGTTGCACCAGCACCGAGCCGCTCATCCCCGGCATGACCACATCCGTAATCACGAGGTCGGGTTTTAATCCTCTCTCTTCCACAAGCAGCAGGGCCTCACCGCCGTTTGCGGCGAGGGTCACCTGATAACCGAGACTGGCTAACATCTTCTCGAAGAACCCGCGCAGGGACGCCTCATCCTCCACCACCAGGATGTGTTGGCCGCCGGTAGTCCGTTCTTCCTCATCGACCTCACCTTCTTTCGTCTCCGATTCCGATTCCGCCTGCGTTTGCGGCAGGTAGATTTTGAACGTCGAACCCTGGCCCGGCTCCGAGTAGACCCCGATATTTCCGCCGGATTGCTTGACGATGCCATAAACAGTAGCAAGCCCCAGACCAGTGCCTTTTCCTATTTCCTTGGTAGTAAAGAACGGTTCAAATATTTTAGACAGGGTTTCCTTGTCCATGCCGTAGCCCGTGTCGGTTACGGCGAGCATCACGTACTTTCCAGGCTGAACACCCGCGTGGCCCTGCGCGTAGGCTTCATTTAGATAGACGTTGGAGGTTTCGATGATCAGCCTTCCACCTGATGGCATGACGTCGCGGGCATTGACCGCAAGGTTCATGATGACCTGCTCAATCTGCCCTGGATCGGCCATCACACGGGCCAGGTCCCTTGAAAGCAGCATTTCCAGTTCAATGTCTTCTACGATTAGCCGGCGCAACATCTTTTCAAGGTTTCGGACGACCGCATTGAGGTCCAGGATCTCGGGCTGAAGCGTCTGTTTCCGGCTGAAGGCCAGAAGCTGGCGGGTAAGGGCCGCCGAACGCCGCCCGGCCTCCACAATCTCCTTCACGACTTCCCGCAAGGGATCGCCATGATGAAGTTCGTTCAAGAGCAATTCTCCGTAGCCGAGAATGATACTAAGCATGTTGTTGAAATCATGCGCCACCCCGCCCGCCAGCCTGCCGATGGACTCCATTTTCTGTGCCTGCCGCAACCGTTCTTCCAATCGGTCCTTCTCTTCTCCGGCTCGAAGCTTTTCGGTGACGTCCCTGAATACGCCCAGTAGATGTGGTCGTCGGAACAGAATCAGCGGCGATGAGTTCACGTCCGTGAGGAAGACGCTCCCGTCCTTGCGCTTCACGGGTATGTCCTGTGCTAGGGATACCTCCCCTCGCAGTTGCTTCTCAAAGACAGCCACGACACGCGGAAGGTCTTCGGCCGGGTGGATGTCGGCGATGGACAGCCCCGCAAGTTCTTCGGCTGAGTAGCCAAGCATTCGGCACATGGCGACGTTCCAGCGCACGAACCGGCGCGTCTCGGCATCCGCCAGCAGGATGCCGTCGCTGGCGGACTGGAAAATAGTGCTCAAAGTCCGCTCGGATTCCCGCAGTGCCTCCTCCGCCCGCTTGCGCTCGACCAGCTCCTCGGTCAGCAGCCGAGTTTTTGAGGCGATCTCCCGGTTCAACTCGGTATCCCACTCACTCAACCGCTCGGCCATATTGTTGAAGGCCGAGGACAATTCCATTACCTCGCGATAGCCCGTCGCCTGTGGGACCCGTTGGGCAAAATTGCCCTCTCGCAGGTCTGATGCCACCCGCGTCAGAACCTGCAGCGGAGCGGCAAGATACCTTGCAAATATTGCGCAACCGCAAAGAACTATAAGAAGCCCCGTCAATCCGACCAATGACGACACGACCAAACGGCTCCAGACCGGCTCCAGAATTTCAGATTCGTCTTGCTTGACAACCATGCCCCAGCCGAAGCCGCCGTTGATTCTCACGTGGCGAAAGCATGCTAAAACAGGCACGCCTCGGTAATCCTCGGCGAACAGGATGCCCTCCTTGCCCCTGCTGGCCAAGGCAGCGGGCAATTCTTCGATTCGATATTCGCGCACGCGTGCGACCTTCCCATCCGGAAGCATGTGCTTGAGCGGCGTTAAAATCCGCTGGCTGTGATCCACCAGTATTACCTCGCCGCTTTCCCCAAGCCCTCTTCCCGTATGGAGCATTGGCAGGAGAATCTCATCAATGCTGACACGAGAGACAAGCAACGCCATATGGCCGTTCGTGCCGTCCGGCACCTTGACGAGGCGAACCAAATTCATTTGGCTGTCTTTATGCTCTTTACCGGCGACAAACCAGGCGCCTTCAATAAAGGAAGAATTTATAAAGGCATTGAATTTTGCTTTGTTCACCGGGGGGAGGCCGAGAAATTGATTGGCCGATGAAGCAACGATCGTCCCGGATACGACGTCTATCAGGTGTAGCGCCTCGATGGAAGGGTAGTTATTGACCGTATTCTTGAGCCTGTTTTCAAGATGGAGGTAATCTGGAGTGACAGCCAGGTCCTCTATCTGAAGGCCGTTGCGGGTCGCTTGGCATATTTTCAAGACACTCCGCATCGCGTCCGGATTTTCCGCTATCAGGTCAAGGTCGGCCTGTCGTTCACGCAGCCAGGACTGCAGGTGTTCCTTCTTGAGATCGGCCAACAGGCTGAAGTTCTCAATTGTTTCTCTTTGCATATCCTGATACGAACCCCTGATCTCCAACCAGGGGATGCCGAAAGACCTGACAAGGCTTATCAAAACGAACAACAAAACCGAGAAACCGCCGAATGTCATAAACAGCCAGAAACGAAAGCTGTATCGTTTTTTCCGAGAAGCCTCCGAATGAATTGCAGAGAAAGTGTTCATGTCCGATTCTCCTGAATTTCATAATCGAATTCTTCCAGGCGCCATTTGAGAGGATCTCCAAGGATCGTCCTCATCAGTTTCGTATCGAACATGGCACATGTTTTTTGCCACTCGGCATCGTCGGAAATCATACGTTCTTTCTTCATAAACGTAAAAGCGTTATGGAGGAACTGTCCCTCGGCTAAATTCGCATCAAAGACAAGCGGCGTTCCGGATAAGGCGGCGGCCCCGCGGCTCCGCTTGACGAAATCTGCTAAGGAAAACGGCAGGGGATCGGGCGTCAGCTCCTTGCAGGCATCGATGGCCCAACGGCTGGAAAGGGTCAGGTTGTCGGGATCAGCCTTGATCCAGTGGATGGCGCGGGCCTGTGAGACGAGAAAAGAACGCACCGCTTGGGGATGCATCTTCGCAAACTCTCCGCGGAAATACAGGAAGGAGACCCAGAGGCTTCTGTAAACAACCCTGGCGTTCCTGTTTTCGGAAAGTATCAAGGATGTAATCGGTTCCCATGCAATGCAGGCATCAAGCCGGCCGTCGCGCATCGTCTTAAGCATTTCGTCAAGGTCCATCGGAACGAGTCTGGCCTTTGTGTCTGTTAACTCGAGTGCCTCTACAAGGGCATGATGGGCGTCAGAGCCTTGTGGAAAGCCGATCGTCTTGCCCTCCAGGTCCTTGATTGTAAAACAGTTCTCTGCAATGAAATCATAAAAGTTCCGGTCGATGGCGGCAGGGACTTGGATGTCCTGCAAAGTGGTCATTTTAAGGGTGGGCAGGTAACCGCTCATGCCCACGTCCAACTGCTCCATCTCCATAAAGAAATTGATATCCGGCCCTTTCAGAAAGGAATGAAACTCGGCCCGCAAGCCGAGAGACGCCAGATCCTGAGACAAAAGACGATCGTGCCGCATTGCCTCGGCGATGTTGGCGCCATAAACCCAGAACGGTTGAATCCCGATCCGGACGACGCCTTCCGGCAGAGAAAAGCGATACGTGGAATAAACCGGGTGGTGCGACAGATCCTGCTCTGTCGGCAAGGTCATCAATTCCCTCTCCGGTTTCAGCATAATTACAAACAACGCCACACCCGCAGCGAGGCACAGGACGCATCCCGCCATGATAAGCAGCTTATCCCTTTTCATATCCGGTCTCTTTCATTGCAGCGATGTCATCAGGTTTAGCTCTCTGCCCGCTGGAAAATGTTTGGTTCGGCCCGTTCTTCATCATCGGCTATCCTACTGTTCTTGATGCTGACCGGCCAATGGGGAGTCTCCGATAACGGGGTATTGAGGAGGCTGGTTATCGGGGAGAGAATGTCGAGTTCAGCGTTGGGTTGCGGCGCAAAGCGACGCAACCATTGATTGACAAGCAGGTTTACCTTGATAGAAGATATTGAGCATGTTTTCGGGCAAATTATTTTACTCTATTATATTCGCCAGGGTATTATATGTCAACACTTCAAAAAAATAGGAAATTACTCGATGAGGTATGGGACGTAACGCGGCCTATTTCAGAATCACCTTTTGAGAGTCAAGGTTACTGGTGAACAGGACCAGGTTGGGCGCTGGATTCATTGAATGGGATCTTGCGAAACGAGATTGGCTTGATATTTCTTAGATCTTCTATTTCATATTCCTGTGCAAAATATAAATCCCATCTAAGCTGCAGGTTCATCCAAAAATCGGCTGAAACACCGAAAAATTTGAAAAGTCGTAGGGCTGTGCTGGGAGTCATTCCACGACGACCGTTGATGACCTCGTTTATTCGCTGATAAGGCACATGTATCGCGTCAGCAAGTTCACGCTGGGTAAGTCCCATTGGCTTTAAAAATTCCTCTATTCGGATACTGAACTATCCCTTCCTTTGTCCTGATAGAGCTTCCAACATGTTTCCAGGTGGTACTCGAAGTTCACTAAGAGACAATACGGAATCAAGCTGGTCAAGCTTTCGTGTGGCCATTTTCCAGATCTTCTTAGGACATGCCCTCATTATGGAGTCCCCATTACCCCGCTATTATTACTCTTCTATGTCTTCCAGACCTAATGCCATCAGGTAGCCTCTCGCCCTTTCCGCCTTGGGATATCGATAGACCGCTTCCCAGAATTTCTTGCTGTGGTTCGGTTCAACCAAATGGGCAAGCTCGTGGATAATGATGTAGTCTTGAACAAACCGGGGCATTTTGGCGATGCGATGTGAAATCCGGATGGTTCCTCTACAAGGGGTACAACTGCCGTGTCGCTTATTCTGGTTCGCCACCCAGGCAATGGACTCCCACCGCAGGAGGCCGTCAAAATATTGGTGGTTTAGCCTGTGTGCCCGTTTCTCAAGCGCTTTATCGTCCAGTTCGGATTTGACCTTACGACGTTCGATACGCCGTTTCAGTGTACCGATGACCGGCGCGAGTTCTTTATCGGACATAGCGGCCGGCGCTAAAACCTCCAGCTTGCCGTCAACTTCACGGGCCTGAACGGTCTTGCGTCGTTTCTTGCTGCGGATGATACAAATTTCCATGGATTTAGTGAAAACCGAAAACCTTACCCTTCTATTTCGTTTTGTCCTTCAGCAAGTCCGCCAATCCGGCAAAGGGCTTGTGTGTAATGGAGTCCTTTTCTTCGTCTGTAATCTTATAACCTTCACCTTCCATGTGATCCAGGTATCGACTGTGTTCATTATCATGGCAATAAATGCATAGGTTCTCCCAGTTACTTCCGTCAGGAGGATTGTTGTCGTGGTTGTGGTCTTTGTGGTGGACGGTAAGCATGCGCAGATTCTTGCGAGTAAACTCCCGGCCGCAGCGGGCGCATACCCAGGGATGGATTCTCAAGGACTGCTCGCGGTAGCCTTTCAGGCGATCCTCTCGGGCCTTACGGGCTTGTACCACAATCCGGTCCAGCTCTTCGTTGCGTGACTTGTCGCCCCCGGGTTTACGAGGTCCTGAGTTCTTAGATTCCATAAGATTATCAGCTAATAAAGGCAAGAAAGTTATATTAAAAAGTAAAAATGAGAGAATATCAAGTAAAAAAGATGATCTGAAATCAAAAACTCAGCTTGAATCTGTTACAAATCTGTAGCAGGACCATGTTGATTCAGGACAACCAGCTCCTATTAAAAGTTGTCTTGACAACTTTACTAATTCAGTATAAGGTAATTTTTGAATTTGCCATTTTATACTAAGAGAGAGATAACTGACTATGCTCAATTCACAATCACCGATTCCGCTGTACCATCAACTGGCTGATATTATCAGAACAAAAATACGTGCTGGAGAATATCAACTCGGCTCAAGGATTCCATCGGAAAACAGCCTTGCTGCCACTTACGGTGTAGGCCGCCCCACTGCCAGGCAGGCAACAGAACTGTTGGTTCGAAAACGTATACTTATCCGAAAGCGGGGTTCCGGCACCTTTGTGGCTACAAAGCAAAAACAAGAGATCGACCTTTTTTCACTAGCCGGAACAATGGCCTCGTTTCGTAAAGAGGGGATATCGGTTACCACTCGCATTCTCCAAAAGACCCGACTGGAGGTTGTTGACCAGAATCCGGAAAACCCTTTCTCGGGGCAAGAAGCGTATTTTGCATCTCGACTCAGTAGCGTCGAGGACACGCCGGTCCTTATTGAGGACATTTACCTTAATACAATACTTTTTGCAGGGATCGACCGTATCGATCTACAAGGTCAATCCCTTTCTCAGGTGGTCGATGAATTCTACTATATGCGGCCTACCATCGGAAAGCAAAATTTCAAAATCAGCCACCTTATTGGCAAAAGGGCAATGAAACTTGGTGTTGCACCATCTAAGCCGATTCTCATGGTACAGCGTTTTCTCCATTTTCCACAGGCAGAAAATGCTATTTATTCAGAACTTTATTGTAGAACTGATCAGTTTGTTTTTTCACAAACAATTGGAGGGCTCACGCATGATTAATAGAGGCTACTACGGGGAATTCGGAGGGGCATTCCTCCCAGAAATCCTTGTCGCCACCTTTGATGAACTTGAAGCCGCATTTCAAAAGATAAAAAACGACCCCGGCTTCTGGCAGGAATATACAGATATTATGTCGACCTATTCCTGCCGTCCCACCCCGCTCACCTTTGCCGAGAACCTTACCAATCACTTTGGGGGTGCGCGCATTTATGTCAAGCGTGAAGACCTGAACCACACCGGCGCCCACAAGGCAAACAATGTTATGGGACAGGGGCTATTAGTGAAAAGGATGGGAAAGACCCGGGTCATTGCAGAGACCGGAGCAGGACAGCATGGTGTGGCAACTGCTACTATGGCCGCCAAGTTTGGATTTAAGTGTACTATTTATATGGGAGAAGTCGATGTAGAACGGCAACGCCCCAATGTCTTCTGGATGGAACGTTTGGGCGCCGAAGTAATCCCTGTTCGAGAGGGGACCCGTATTTTAAAGGACGCCATTAATGAAGCGTTTCGTGACTGGGTGACCAATATGGACACCACCCACTATGTATTAGGGACTGCGTGCGGCCCACATCCCTTTCCGGAGATGGTCTCTTACTTGCAGTCAATCATAGGAAAAGAGGCCCGCAAACAGATCCTAAAACGTGAGGACAAACTCCCCACTCGCGTTTATGCCTGCGTGGGAGGGGGCTCCAATGCGATGGGGATATTCAGCGGTTTTTTTGATGATCCTGTAGAGCTGGTCGGTGTTGAGGCGGCAGGCAGAGGGCTGGACTCCGGTCAACATGCCACCAGGCTTTCATCTAAAGACGCAAGCATTGGCGTGGCCCAGGGGTATAAGACATATTTTCTCCAGAACAACGACGGACAGATGAAGGAGACACACAGTGTTGCGGCGGGATTGGACTATGTGGGAGTCTCGCCGATCCTGTCAAACCTCAGGGAAAGCGGTCGTGTCCGATTTGAAGCGGCAACAGACCGTGAGGTAGTGGATGCCCTGTCGCTCACCATTCAAAAGGAGGGCTTAATCCCGGCCTTGGAGTCCGCTCATGCCTTTGTTCAGGCATTTAAGGAGGCGCCGACATTATCTAAAAACGACATTATCCTGATCAATCAGTCCGGGAGAGGCGACAAAGACATCTTTACGGTTGCCGACGCATTTGCTGACCCGAGCTGGCAAGATTTTATCAAAAAGAAAGCGGAGGAATATCATCATGCTTGAGTCGTACCTGCGAACCCGGCTTAAGGAAAAAGAGATACTGCTAATGACCCATATTGTCCTCGGATATCCGACATTTGAAGACTCGTTCAAGATAATCGAGGCAATGGTCGAAGCAGGCGTTGATATTATGGAATTGCAGATCCCTTTTTCCGAACCGATTGCCGACGGCCCGGTAATCCTCCATGCCAATCAAAAGTCTCTGGCAGCCGGGGCGACTGTTCAAAAGTGTCTCGATTTCGCAGAAAATGTTACCCGCGCCTTTGACATTCCCTTCCTTTTTATGAGCTATTACAACATACTGTTTAAATATGGAGTTGATCGGTTTGCCGCGGCAATGACGAAAAGAAGGCTCCATGGCGCTATCGTCCCCGATCTCCCCCCGGAAGAGGGGAAAGAATACCTGGCGGCCATGCAAGAATACAATCTTGCCCCGATATTTATATTTTCCCCCACGACACCGGACGAGCGCATGAAATACCTTGCATCCTTTGCGCGAGGCTTTGTTTACTGCGTGGCGAGAAAGGGAGTCACAGGTGCGGACACAACCTTTTCTACAGAATTAGACAGCTACCTTGCTCGATGCCGCAAGGCAACCGATCTCCCGTTGGCGCTCGGTTTTGGGGTCAAGGAGAAAAAAGATATCGATTTTTTAAAGGGGAAGGTGGATATTGCGGTTATTGGATCGCAAACGATTCGATTGGTGGACAAAGGAGGGGCCGGGGTTGTGGGGAGTTTTATCAAGGGGCTATAAAACTCTCATTTATCATTGATCATTTCACATTTGGCATCTGTCATTTGACCTTGTTACGTAACTTATTCGATGTTACACACTCTTATTCTAATGATAAATGTCAAATGACAGATGATAAATGTGAAATTGGGTTACTCGCTTCCCTTTGTGAAAAAACCTAAAAGATAGTTGGCCTTTTTAGGAGACAAGTCAAACTTTGTACATGCCTCTTCCACGAGTTTATCCAAAGTAAGAGATGGATCGTCTTTTCTTAGTTCAGAAATCCACTTCACTGCCTTACGTATATTCTCGCCTTCAGGCATAATCGTTGTCATAATATCTACTCCTTTCATTCGAATTGAGGAATTTAGGAATTTAGGAATTGTTGATTATCCAATTCTTGATGATGTCCGTTGACCGTTGTAAGAGTTCGTTTGTATCTATTTTTCAAAACGAACATTACCCAACTGCTCAAACTATTTGTAATTCGCAATTCCTGAATTCCTAAATCCCTTAATTCCTCAATTCTATTTTTTTGGCCACGGCTTGTGTATCCAATCAGGCACAACCGCATCAGGAACAGCGTCGCTCTGAGGGATATACGGTTTTATATCAATGATCGGGGTATCATGCAACGCGTCGGTCCGATCCACTTCTATCATACCGTCTCTTATAGAAATAACGCGACATACCGACATGCCGGTCAGGTTAGGACGAAGCGGTGACCGTGTGGCAAAAACTCCGTGTAACGGAATAGTTGGGTCTTTACGCGGGTGTACCTTAAGTGTGCTCCTCCCTTCAGGGGTGTCATGTCGGTCAAACCAGAAGTATAGGATAACATGGGAAAATTCTTCAATTTTCGACAATCCTTCCAGATAGTTATCATATATCCGCAAAACCGTTTTTTTGCCACTCTTATCTATCTTACCTATAGGATATATCGTATAATTGATCATAACACACTAAGTCGTAACTCGTAACTCGTAACTCGTAACTCGCAACTCGCAACTCGCAACTCATAACTCATAACCGGCGGATGTCAAGGGAGTTGTCACCTGAGCCATAGCTTAGGCCGCCTTTTTTAAACAGTGCATCTGGCTGGTTTCGTCTTTTTTTTCAGGATTCAGCCAAACTTGATGCACTGGGTTCCAATTACGTATATGTTTTGTC
>JBDRFJ010000156.1:0-2971 GCA_043818915.1 Pseudomonadota bacterium
TGTTCATAATGGTTTCCGCTTACGGTCTGATTCATCTGATTCTTGGCACTTTCGGTATTTCCGGTCCGGATTATCTAGGTCTCTGATTTAAGACAAAATAAGAGGCGCCCACGACCTTTCGGTCGGGGCGCCCGGTTTGACGGGGGTATTCACGACTTGCTGACACGAACCACGATTTCTCTCGGTGCTTCTTGCGGTTGTTCCATCTTGAATCGTATGAAGCTTGTTGTGCCGTCAATACCAGCAAACTTCTGGCCAGGACACATCCTAAACTCTCCTTGGGAAAGACGGACTTGATAACAGTCTGTCTCTCCTTTGGCATCTAGGAGAGTCCATGTGATTTTGGCCCCGATGGCCTCAGTGGGAACTACGTAGGCGGATGACCATTCATCTTCGATTATTATCACAGTGGTGGTGTCGGCAATAGCGGGGCTGGCCGGCGCCGGCGGTGGAACGGCGTCTCCATCTTTTTTCTCCGGCCAATAGTGCCAGGCCAGAAAACTGCCGATGAACACCAAGCCAATGAACATAGTCTGGCTGGCACGCCGCCAACTGTAGCGACGGTACACGGCATAACTCGCAGCTCCCAGCCCCAACAGAGCGAGAACTATGAGAGACCAGGGCATCAAAACATAGATTACCCCGAAGCCGAGTGCTAGGATAGCGGAGACGAACACGAAACGCCAGACTTTGTTCTGGAAAAGCCATCTCAAAAATTGCATCATGCACCTCTCTTTCTTTATTTATTATATCATGCTTTATATTAAAAAGTCAAGGGCCGGACGACAAGTCGTCCGGCCCACTTACATCACTCCCTCTTAGCGTCAACAGAAGCGAAAACACCAGCGCCGAGTACGTTCGGTTTGGCTTCTTTGATGGCCTCTGCCATGGCCACTGTCCCGCCGACGGGATTTGCTCCCCAGGCTTCCACTTCAGCTCGGACACCTGCGGCGCGTTCTTGGCGAAGCCACCGTTCTCCCTTACCACGCTTTTCGTTAGCCTTGGCTTGAAGGGTAGCGATTTCAACCGCGCGTATCGCTCTCGTCATTTCTTCGTCGCCGCTGACAAGATCGAAGAGAACGAAACGGGCATCAACGATCTCAACGCCGAAGAGTTCATAGAGACCGTTTGGCTCGTTTGTACCGCCTGGTCCTGACCCCCTTCCACCCAGAGACATGATCTCGTTGACGAGAGTCGAGGCTTTGGACTTATGCTCTGTTCGTAGCTTTTTGATGGTTTTGTCACTGACATACTTTCTGAATCGACCAGTGACGGCCGCTGCAGTCTGAACTTCCCAACCTCCCGCGAAAAAGAAGGCTTTCACCGGGTTAATGACCTGGGCGGTGAAAACGATCACTCCATCGACTGGGAAGTTGCCGAAAGTTTCCGCTGCCTTGATCTCCACCGCCATGTTGTAACGGAAGTAGATCGAAGGACCAGGGCGAATCTTCGAAACAAGCCCCCATTCTGTCGACTTGGGTATCTTTTCCCATTTGTCGTGTCTTACTTCGCGGTAAAACAGATAGCGGAAGAATCCAACCCAAGCCACGCCGAGAGAAGTAAGATAATCTTCTGTTTTCGGTGTCGTTTCCAATGTCGACAACGGCCCCGAGAACTCGTGCAGGTTCGCATCGTATTCTCGATCAAGCACTGATTCGATGAGTTGGTCGAATGGACCAGTTTTTGACCCCCGGACGAGGATGTACATCTCACCGGGAGGGGGTAGGGTCTGATATGGACTCCACCACGAATCCACGTTCCCGAGCGCGATGATTGCTCTCGGGATGAGAAGCTCGTTGATGAGAATGACTGATCCGCCGAACACGACAGCAATGGCCACGAACGAAAGAAGCATTGTCATTTAGGTTTCTCCGGCGCCTATGAAGGCGCAAAAATGTGAGGTACTGTTGTCTTCTTTGACTATACCACACACTTCTAGAAAATGCAAAGGTTACATAAAAAAAGACTGCATGGCACGCCCAGCAGTCTTTCTGTCGTGTGGATGGGGTTTAGCGGGAGAACTCGATTGCTGCAAGAATCAGCATTGCTACCAGCAAGACGCCTAACATACATACAAGAAACCGGTCACCACCCCAATGATCAAGCTCAACTCCTGGTTCATAGATAGAAGCCATATTGAAATGGCACTCGGGGCATTCTATGTCGTTGAACATATAGCCCCCTCGTCTTGTACACACTTCTACAATTTCCCCATAGGTCTTGTCGGTAATCTGAAAACGACAACCGCATTTGCGACAAACGACCTCCTTGCCATTCCAGTAATTCCGATACGATCCTGCTTCTCTGCCATGAGATACGATCTTACTCATTTCATGCCTCCAGTCTGAATCCACTAATTGTCTCCCCTAACTATATCACACGTTGGTGTAAATTGCAAGAACGGATTAGTTTTGTGGTGAGTGCCTACTAAGAGGTACACCCGTTCTTATTGGCATTCTGCGAATAATCTTCATGATAGTATCGTGGTCATCGGTGATGGCAAAGCTTCCAAGGTCGCTCATGGCTATTGCCCCGCGTACGAGCATTTTCACTTTCATAAAATCTTTTAATTTATTCCAATATTCGCTGCCGACACAGATGAGAGGTACTCCTTCTAGTTTTCTGGTTTGTATTAGAGTTATCAATTCAAAAAATTCATCCAAAGTTCCAAAACCGCCCGGATAGAAAATGAACGCTTCAGCCGAGAAGGCAAGGCAAACTTTACGGGTAAAAAAATAATAAAAACGCATCTCCTTATCAATGTACTTGTTTGTGATTTGTCCTAGTGGCAACTCAATAGTAAGTCCGATGGAAACACCGTCTGCATCTCGAGCGCCACGATTGGCTGCTTCCATAATGCCAGGGCCTCCGCCGGTTATGACCGAGTGTCCTAATTCTTTGACAATCCTCGCGGCTAGAGCTCGGGCGTCCTTGTAGTAAAAACTCCCACTCTCAACTTGTGTTGAACCAA
>JBDRFJ010000157.1:0-3703 GCA_043818915.1 Pseudomonadota bacterium
TCAGACTCAGATTTTAATCCTCAAAATACCCCAAGTATTCCTGCGGTTAAAATCTTCGTCTTCCTTGACCTTGAACAAAATTGAACGTTTTGCAAGGGTCTCACCATATCCGTCAGGATGTAGGCCGGTGACTTTGTGCCCCGCTCTTTCGAGAAGTTTACTCTTTTCGAATGTCAATCGCTTTGCATCGCGATGTTCGCCAGGAGATGCAAAGAAAATAATGAAAAAGTTGCGGTGAATTGCTTATTAGGTTTTCAGGACTGTCCCGCAAAGCTTGTGCCAAAAAGGGACAAATGGCTGGATCTAGGTTGAAGGTCGGAACCTGTCTCTGTGTCAAACGCCGTATTTTCAAGGATACACGGTATCTCTTTTTTTCACTTTGGGGGATGATCCACACCGGAGGAGTGAGATGGAAAAGGGTCTTGAGTAGGGTTTTGGAACAATTTTTGGTAAAAATCTTACAAGTTTTTGTCAAACGACAGCTTTAAGCAATCCAATATCCCAGGTGCGCAACACACTTCTCACCCAAACAGACTCTTCCGATCAAGGTTCCTGTATTGAATCGCCTCTGAGATATGGGTGACATCGATAGCCTCGCTTCCAGCCAAATCAGCAATGGTCCGGGCGATCTTTAGAATCCGGTTAAATGCGCGGGCGCTCAGCCCGAATTTGTCTATCGCCTTTTCAAGGAGGGCGTGAGAATCGTCTCCGATGGCACAGTGTTTTTTGATATGACGCGACGCCATCTGGGCGTTGCAGTGGATCTTCATGCGCTTGAACCGTTCTGTCTGCACGGCCCTGGCGCGCTCTACCCGATTGCGTATATCTTCGGAAGACTCTGCGTCTGCATTATTTGTGAGGTCTTTATATTTTACGGCCGGGACTTCCACATGGATGTCGATCCGGTCGAGGAGCGGCCCGGAGACCTTGGAACGATAGCGGTGAATCTGGTGGTGGGTGCACGTGCACTGATGAAGCGGATTTGAGAAATGGCCGCAAGGATATGGGTTCAAAGAGTAGAGACCCACATATCTATCCGAATTATTTAAGAATTCTTGTTGATCCACCGTACCTGAAGACGCCAAAACCCGTCATTAACCCCCTTGGTCTGCCTGTTAAACCATATTACACAACTCAGGATTTATGTAAAGTTCTGAATATAGTGCCGGATACTTTGAGATACCGATTCAAGGCGGGATATTATCCTGAACCTGGTAAGGTGGGCAATAAAAGACGCTTTGCAGAAAAGGATATCAGGGACATAATCAAAATCACAGAAAAGCTAATCCAAAAAAGGCTATTATTAGCCGGGAAAAAAGACAAGGGGCCATAGGAGGCGTTGTAGCTTCCAACAGGCACTCCTTCTTCTGGCGCCTAAGTCAGTCGATTGTTCTGATTGTAGATAAATTCCTTAGAAAAGAAAAAGGCTGTTAAAGAGGGCAACCTTCAACAGCCTTTAGGTCTGGCTTTTCAAGAGAAAGTTGTAATTATATCTCCGTCTTATCTCCTATCCTAAGATTGGCATTTCTGTAAATTCGGGGACTTAACTTTAATCAGTTTAACAAGCTCGTTATAATTTTTTTCGCCTCTTGGCAGAAACAACTTGTCTTTGTTCTTTGAAATCACATATGCGGCACCAACAGGTACGCCAAGCTGGGGCCTTCGTATCTCCACTATTTCGTTCCATAGGAATATTTTTTTCTGTCCAAATAGATTATTGGCTTCTAAACCTCTTTCTGTAGCGGCTACGGAATAGAAGAGAATTTTTAAGAAAAACCAAATTATGGCTAAGTCAAAACTAAGAAGAATTACAGATTTGCACAGTTCTGAAGCCGATACGCCATTATCGGGCACTCGGATGATATAGAAGACAGAAATCGATATCGTAAAAGAGCCACAAAAGACCATAAGTATTGCGAACCATTTTGGCAAACTGACCTTTACATCATTCCCATGAGCTTTCATCATGCCTTCCAATTCCTCAATATGGACCTAATGGAAATTCTAAGAGCTTTTCATGAGCACGGTATCGGTTTCCGAACCTTATTCCGCGGAGGTATCGGTTTCCGGACCTTATTGTAATAATCTGGAGCAATTGTACTCGGGCCAAACATCTCACCAATAGCTCCTCCAACAAGGTTTCCTGCAATAGCTCCTGCAGTGCCACCCCCCAGCTTATCGCCAAGGTATCCTCCCATGGCACCGCTAATAGCCCCCCGCTCCGGCTCCTCCTATAGCTCCGGCTATAGCTCCTTTTACACCGCCAGACTTATATCCAGCAACTCCACCCGTAATGGCACCTGCAGCCCCCCACTTATCGCACCGCTTGCAAGTTTACCTAATAGCCCATCCGGATCAATCCAGTTTATTGGATTATTGAGGCAAATAATCCGGTCGTACGATTTTGGCCCCTTAAAGTATCCTCAACCAGAACAACCAGTTACACCGGATTATCAAAAATGACAAAGAGCGATTTTCAACAGATTTTTAAAATGTCATGCCCATAAAGTAGGAAAAAACTTATTCTCTTTTATACAACATATGTTATTGATAATCAAAGATCTTTAAGGGCTGGCCGCCCTTAAAAAAGAAGAAGGCGGTTAAGAAAAAAGCTCAACCGCCTTCTGGTATGCCGAAAACTTAATATTTAAGACCCGGACCTACTTACTGGCCCGGACCTACTTACTGGCCTTTTTTGCTTGACTGGAGGACTATAGGATGTCCCCATCGGTGCCCCCCCCTTTGGTTCCCCCCACGTTCATTCCTTCTTTTTCCGGTCAGCGGTTTTTGATCCCACAAAAAAAAGTGTCCTCAATATTTGCATAGAAGAAACACCTCCGATTCCAACAGCAGTGCCTAACCCGTAAACCAGGCCAAAGACGCATCCCCAGTACGGAACAAAAAGAACAAAGCCAACCCACTGCCAAAATATTGGGATCTGGTAACCAGGAAACCAAGATGAACAAATCAAAAAAACTACTAAGAACACTGCTAACACAACCATTGCAACTATTAGAGCCAATTGCGCAAATAGTCGAATTCTTCCCACTCCTCTCGCCCGTAATGATTTCCAGTTGTTAACCTGGTTAATAAAAAACCTGATCATCAACTGCATGGACCCAATCAAGGGCACAATAAATACAGTAGAAATGATTATTTCAGCTATCCTATTACCCATTTTCAATGTCCTCTCTTGTCGAAAGAATTATTCGCATTGAGAATCTCCCGAAGGAGCAGGTTGCGGACCAGGCCCAGGAAGAGCTTGCGGACCAGGCTTTATTTCATCAGGAACCTCTCCTTGAGAGTCATTAGGCTCTTCTTCTGGTGGAGAAAACGGAGGCCAATAAGGAACATTCGGTGCTCCGGGTATTCGATTTATTACAAAAGCCGTTGGAAACCACAGTATAGTTTTCTCGATCTTTGAATAAATGAGAACCACCTTCGCAACACCGGTAAGGCTTTCTCTCATAAATTCATCAAAACCTGTCTGCAACCCATACGGATCTATCAACAGAATTGAATTATTTGAGGCATACACATAAAGATTAACCCCACCTAACAACCCAATCGGATCGGGCCTCAAATACCTTCCTGTTCCTGGATTGTAATGTCTGAAGTAGTTGTAATGCAACCCTGTTTCCTGATCGAAGTGTTGCCCCGGGAACCTAAAACTATTCTCAACCGTCCCAACAACCCCGGCCTC